>JANOUE010000033.1:0-73136 GCA_031416755.1 Hyphomicrobiales bacterium | reverse complement strand
CATAACGGCACCTCTCGATGTTATTGTCGAAGAAACAATTCGTATTGGTTTTTATCGTGTGACGACAAACCATTCAATTCTCAAATGGACGCATCCTGGTATGTTAAACTATTTTGAGCTCCCAGAAAATTGGGATGGGGGTCAAGACATGTCAGCTGGTGGATGTCTGGCGTTTAACAGCGCTGATCTGCGTTCGATGAAGTTAATCAGCAACTGGTCAAAATATGCAAAAATAAAAGAATGCTTAGCACCTTTGGGTTCCAACCGTGGGAATCACCGCCAAGACCAATCGTTGCTGTCCATCTTGGCAAGCCTCGAGAATTGGCCACCCATAGATGTTAATATCAAACGTCCATTTGCCTTCCACCAAGATGACGACGCCAATATTGGCCAGCACATCTATCGGCGCTATAAGCGCATCCGCAACTGGGCAAAAGCACGGTTTACCAAGGCATAGTGAAACACTTTTGCAGGTGAAAATAAAAATCGGCCAATTTCCATTATTGCTTTAGCTGATAAAGGCGGGCATTAGGCCCAATTTTTAAATCAACATTCAAGTCAATCAGAGAAACGCTGTGCAAACTAAAATAATTTCAACCGTCACCTTGGTAACTGGCAGCGATTATAGCCATGCGCGCTCACTCATGCACCTTCTTGCCAGCGTAAAAAAATTTGAACCAGATATAGAAGTGATTGTTTACGACCTAGGACTAACACAGTCGCAATTGCGAAAACTCAAGAAAAAATTCAATTTTGAAGTTCGCAAGTTCGATTTTTCAAAATTTCCACCCTATTTCAATATAAAAGTTGCAGCGGGAGAATATGCGTGGAAACCGGTGATCATCGAAGAAGTTGCTAAACAGCGCAGCGGCATTGTCTGGTGGATGGACGCCGGAAATATTATCACAGCTCCACTAACCGACTACATTCAGAAGAACCGAGAATCAGGATTTTGGCAAACCAGCTCTGGCGGAACAATTGGCAGGTGGACCCACCCGGAGATGTTGAGATATTTCAAGTTACCTTCAGATTGGAAGTCTAACGAAATAATGCTGGCAGCAACATGTGTTGCATTTGATACGCAGAATATACTTGCCATGGAATTATTATCGGACTGGGCAAAATATGCTCAAATCAAAGACTGCATTGCCCCCGAAGGTTCAAACCGAACCAACCATCGCCAAGACCAAGCATTATTATCAGTTTTGGCCGGGATCAATAACTGGCAAATTTCTCAAAGTTCATTGGCAATGCCTATTGCCTTCCAACAAGACAAAGATTTTATGGCAAACCCTGCGCTTTATTTCCGCCGGCGAATTAAAAAGTTTTTCCGCTTCGCAAAATCTCAACTTTTCTAAACATAAGCCCCATGGCAGTGTTTGAACTTTTTGCCTGAGCCACAGGGGCAATCATCGTTGCGGCCTGTTTTGCCCCAGGTTTCTGGCTTCATGGGGTCAAATTTGGCCCCCGCAATTGCTGCCGAGCCCAGCATTGGCGGGCCTCCGCCCACATCATCGTGGCCAGTCGTTGCATCAATGTGATGGGCCACCATGGGCGGCAGTGGCGTTTCGTCTGGCAGGTCTTCGCCTTGCTCACCAAACTGAATCTCAACCCGCATCAATTGCCCGGTCACTGCTTCCTTCAACCGCGTCACCATATCTGAGAACAGGGTGAAGCCTTCGGTTTTATATTCATTGAGCGGATCGCGCTGGCCATAGCCACGCAAATGGATCACCTGCCGCAAATAATCCACCGCCACAATATGCTCGCGCCACAAACGGTCTAGCGTTTGCAGCAACACAGATTTTTCAACCTGCTTCATAATATCGGGCGAATATTTCTCGCGCTTTTCAGCATAAAGCCTGTCAGTTGTTGAGATCACGCGTTCGCGAATTTCTTCGTCCGCAATGCCTTCTTCCTTGGCCCACTCATCCACTGGAAAATCTATCGCTGCGGCTTCGCGCAATCGCGTCCGCAAGCCCGCAGCATCCCACTGCTCGGCATAAGCATTTTCTGGAATGTGTTTTGCAATCAGCTCGCCAATAATGTCGTGGCGCATATCATCAATCGTTTCTGAAATTTCTTCGCCATTCATAATACCAATGCGCTGATCAAAAATCGCCTTGCGTTGATCATTCATCACATTGTCGTATTTCAGCAAATTTTTGCGGATATCAAAATTGCGCGCTTCAACTTTTTGTTGGGCTTTTTCGAGAGCCTTGTTGATCCATGACGAGATAATCGCTTCACCTTCTTTCAGGCCGAGCTTTTGCAACATGCCGTCCAAACGTTCAGAGCCGAAAATCCGCATCAAATCATCTTGCAATGAAAGATAGAACCGTGATTGACCTGGATCCCCTTGGCGGCCAGAACGGCCACGCAATTGGTTGTCAATGCGGCGGCTTTCATGGCGCTCGGTGCCAATCACAAACAAGCCACCACCCGCAATGACAGTCTGTTTGTGCGCTTCAATTTCTTCCTTAATTTTTGCAATGCGGCGCTCGCGTTCAGAACCCTCGGCAACATCGCCAAGTTCAGTTGCAATGCGCATATCCAAATTGCCACCCAGCTTAATATCTGTGCCGCGCCCTGCCATGTTAGTGGCAATTGTTACAGCACCCGGTGCACCTGCTTGTGCAATAATCGTCGCTTCCTGTTCATGGAACCGCGCGTTCAAAACACTGTGCTCAATGTCCTGCTCTTTGAGCAAAGCCGAAATTTCTTCCGATTTTTCAATCGAAGTTGTGCCCACCAAAACCGGTTGCCCACGCAAACGGGCAGCACGAATAGTGTCGCTGATGGCGGCATATTTTTCTTTAGCTGTGCGATAAACTTCATCGTCTTCATCCAGCCTTGCAACTGTCACATTGGTTGGAATCTCGATCACTTCCAAACCATAAATATCTTGGAACTCGTCAGCCTCGGTCAAGGCCGTGCCGGTCATGCCTGCAAGTTTTTTGTACATGCGGAAATAATTTTGAAATGTAACCGATGCCATAGTCACATTTTCGGGTTGAACGGCTACATGTTCTTTGGCTTCAATGGCCTGGTGCAAGCCATCTGAATAACGCCTGCCCGTCATCATGCGGCCAGTGAATTCATCGATGATCACAACTTCATCATCTTTAACAATATAATCTTTATCTTTTTGAAACAATGTGTGGGCGCGAAGTGCTTGTTGAACGTGATGCACAATGCCGATGTTGGCGGCATCATACATTGAGCCACCCTTCATCACACCAGCTTCAGTCAGCAAGTGTTCAAGATGTTCATTGCCTGCTTCAGTGAGGGTCACCTGACGTTGCTTTTCATCAAGCTCAAAATCAGCGGCCACCAACATCGGAATGAAAGGGTCCAAAGAATTATAGAGCTGAGATTGATCTTCGGATGGTCCAGAAATAATCAGCGGGGTGCGCGCTTCATCTATGAGAATGGAATCGACTTCATCGACAATTGCAAAATGATGGCCACGTTGCACCATTTCATTCAAATGATATTTCATGTTGTCACGCAAATAATCAAAGCCCAACTCATTGTTGGTAGCGTAAGTCACATCGCAAGCATAAGCCGCTCTGCGCTCATTATCATCAAGCCCGTGCACAATAACGCCAGTGCTCAAGCCCAGAAACCCATAAACATTATTCATCCACGCCGAGTCGCGCTTTGCCAAATAATCATTCACTGTCACCACATGAACGCCATTGCCTTCCAGCGCGTTCAAATAAACCGGCAGCGTGGCAACCAAGGTTTTGCCTTCGCCAGTTTTCATTTCTGAAATCATACCAGAGTTCAAAACCATGCCGCCCACCAGCTGCACGTCAAACGGGCGCAAACCTAAACTGCGTTTGGAAGCTTCTCTCACCGCTGCAAAGGCGCGCGGCAAAAGCTCGTCAATAGTTTTACCCCCCGCAATTTCAGTTTTAAATTGCGCAGTCAGGCCTTTCAGCTCAGCATCACTCATCGCTGCAAATTGATCTTCAAGAGCATTTATCTCTGGCACACGTTTTTGAAAACTGACCAACTTGCGGTCATTGGTCGTGCCAAATATTTTTGCGGCGATTGTGCGCAATCCAAGCATGTGATTCGTTCCTTAAGGGGAATATGACCCCGTTTTGGCGGTCTTCTAGCCCAGCCTATGGGGCGGCGTAAACATTTCAATTCAACAATGCTCGCCATCCCTCAAGCCGAGCATGAAGAGGATTTCTGCGAGATAAGGAGAAGCTGCGACATTTTCAACCTGTTGCATTGCCGCAACAGCTAGCCAAAAGGCTTATTCTTGCCTTGTTTCCAAGCCATGTGCTGCATATAGCAAATAGTTTAGGCGAAAAGACACCCGATGGAATTCATGCCACGCATTCACAAACTTTTGAAGTCAGCCCTCCTCGCGTCGGCCTTTGGGGTGGCACTAGCTCTCTCTCCCCCCGCTATGGCGCAGTCTACAACGGCTGAGCCATTATCGGGCGAAGATAAAGCTGTGGCCTCGGTCAATGGCTATGAAATCAAAACCTCTGAAGTGCGGATGGCGTTTGACGACGTCATTGGTCAATTGCCGAATATGCCTGCCAAATTGCGTTTCCCATTCGTGGTGGAATTCCTGATTGAGCGCCATTTGCTGGCTCAAGTGGCCGCAAAAGAAGGCATTGGCGAAAGTGATGATTATAAGCGCCGTTTGGCCGCTTACCAAGCCAAGGCCCTGCGCGATTCCTATTTGGCCCAGAAAATTGCTCCCTCGGTCACCGAAGAGGAGATCAAGGCGGCCTATGATAAGGAATCAACCAAGGTCAAACAAACTGAGCGTGTGCGCGCTCGCCACATTCTCGTAGCTTCGGAAAAAGAAGCTGTTGACATTGAAGTAAAATTGAAAGCCGGTTCTAAGTTCGAAGACCTTGCCAAGCAATATAGCTTGGATGGCTCTAAAGATTACGGTGGCGACCTTGGTTATTTCACTGCCCCTGAAATGGTTAAAGCTTTTTCAGATGCGGCCTTCCAACTCAAAGTTGGCGAAATTTCACCGCCCGTGAAAACCGATTATGGTTGGCATGTGATCCGCATGGACGACCGTAAAATGGGTGCTGCCCAGCCTTATGATCAGGTAAAAAGTGCTATCCGCAATGTTCTCGTGCGCGACAAAGTGCAAGCTATGCTCGCCAGTCTTCAAGGCACAGCCAAAGTGGAAATTCTCGATGCCGATTTGAAAAAGGCTCAGGAAGAAGCCTTGGCACAGCGCAAGCTTATTCTAGATAAACAAAAAAATGATGCAGGCGCTGCAGTTTCCGGTGATCAACCAGCCGAAGGCACTGTGATTGATGAAGGTGGCAAAGGCGATTTAGCTTTGCCGGAAACACCATAACAACAATTATAACCTTGGGGGGCACTCATGGCCAATCCGGTTTCTCCGCTGGCACCAACGCAATTTCCAACTTTACCTGAAATTGCCGGCGTTAAACTCAGCGCTGCTGCCACAGGTATACGCTATAAAAACCGCCCCGATGTTTTGCTCGCCTTGTTTGATAAAGGCACTACGGTTGCAGGTTGCCTCACCACATCCAAATCGCCATCGGCACCTGTCGATTGGTGTGTAGCCAATTTAAAATCCGGCAAAGCCCGCGCCCTTGTGGTCAATGCCGGCAACGCCAATGCCTTCACCGGAAAAGCCGGTGTGGCCACAGTTAAAGCCGTGGCCAATGCTTCGGCCAAGATTTTCGGCTGCAAAGCTGGCGAAGTTTTTCAGGCTTCAACCGGCGTCATCGGCGAACCGCTGAATCCGGCACCAATTGTAGATGCGCTAGCCGAACTCAACAAAAATGCCGCTGCGAATGCATGGGATGCAGCTGCCCGCGCCATTATGACCACGGACACTTTTCCAAAAGCTTGCAGCGCAAATGTGAAATTCGGAAATCAATTGGTCACCATCAACGGCATTGCCAAAGGTTCTGGCATGGTGGCCCCAGATATGGCAACCATGTTGGTGTTTATTTTCACCAACGCCAATATCCCCGCGCGCATTTTGCAAAAACTGTTGAGCCAAGCCGTAACCCCCAGCTTCAATTGCATTACCGTTGATGGCGACACCTCAACTTCCGACACGGTGTTAATGTTTGCGACCGGAAAATCAGCTCCGCTCAAAGATTTGAAATCCACTGATGACGCAAGGTTAAAGCCATTCGCCAAAGCCCTCTCAGCGCTCTGCCTCGATCTTGCCCATCAAGTGGTAAAAGATGGCGAGGGTGCGGAAAAATTCGTCGAAATTAAAATCACCGGCGCTGAATCAGCCGCAGCCGCCAAGAAAATCGGCATGAGCATCGCCAATTCACCGCTGGTCAAAACTGCCATTGCCGGTGAAGACGCCAACTGGGGCCGCATTGTTATGGCCATTGGCAAATCCGGCGAAAAAGCCATCCGCGATAAACTGCGCATTAAAATTGGTGGCATTCTGGTTGCCGCCAAAGGCATGAAGGATGCTAGTTACAAAGAAGCCGATATCATGCCGCACATGAAGGGCCGCGATATTAAGATCGAAGCCGATATCGGCGTTGGCAAAGGCACAGCCACCGTGTGGACCTGCGATCTCACCCACCGCTACATTGATATTAACGGCTCTTATCGGAGCTAATGAAAAGTGTTTTGGTCGTCGCAGTTGCCCTCATTGATCCTGATGGCCGCATATTGTTATCCAAACGCCCAGAAGGAAAGTCGCTTGCTGGCCTCTGGGAATTTCCAGGTGGCAAGGTTGATAGCGGCGAGCGGCCTGAACAAGCTTTAATCCGCGAATTGCAGGAAGAGCTTGGCATAAATGTTGAACAATCTTGCCTGGCACCCCTCACATTTGCCAGCCACGCCTATGAAGACTTTCATGTGCTCATGCCGCTTTATGTGTGCCGTCGCTGGCAGGGCATAGCCCAAGGCCTCGAAGGCCAAGAGCTAAAATGGGTGCGCGCCAAATCTTTACGAGATTATCCCATGCCACCAGCAGACCTGCCACTCATCCCACATTTGCAGGAACTGCTTTAAGCCGCCCCCGCATAGGCAATACTGGCCATCATGCCGGAATTCATGTGATAAAGATGATGGCAATGGAACGCCCAATTGCCGGGATTATCAGCTTGAAATTGAATGGTTACTTGTTCGCCAACCGGCACCAAAATTGTATCGCGCACCGCGCCGTCAATGCGCTTGGCGCCAATCCCAACCACTTTGAAATAATGACCGTGCAAGTGCATCGGGTGCGCCATGCTGGTCAAATTACGCATCACAACTTCAACTCGCTCACCTTGCCGCACGTTGAACAACACATCATGCATCATCGATTTATTGTTGAACCCCCAAGCATAATTTTCATGGCCTCCGGTTAACTCCACAAGCTCACTATGGGTAGCTGGTTCTTCTCTAAGCTGCGCCAATGATTTTAATTGCGCTTCCATGGAAAGATCAACCACTTCAGCTGCTTTGCCTTGGTCACTGTATTTTGAAATTTCACCATCACCTGATTGTAAAATTATCCCAGAGCGCAAAGAACTACCTTCGGATTGAAACAAGATTGGCCAAGCCCCAGACCCTTCAGGCACCTGCAACCGAATATCAGCGCGTTGAGCAACAGCAAGCGGAAAGCGAGCGGCGCTAAACGGCAAAACCGTGTTACCATCCACAGCAATCAATTCGCCTTTTAATTCGCCCAGATCAATCCATAAATTTGTGGCCGAGCAGCCATTGATAATGCGCAACCGCACTGCTCCATTTTTTTCCACACGCAAAATTTCTGGATCATCAAGTGTCCGATCATTGGCCAGCATTGCATCATAGGCCACATCAGCAGCCATCATGCGCAGCATGGCCGGATTCATTTTCATTCCACTCATCTTATGCATCGCATGGGCACCGCCACCTGATTTCAATTCGGCAAGAATTTCAGCGGGGTCACGAAATGTAAAGTCATGCAGCATCACCACATGTTCTTGCTCATCAAACACAGGCTCTGCCGTTTCACGCACAATTAAGGGTGCCGCAAGTAAGTTTTGCTCTTGCAAACCCAAGTGCGAATGCATCCAATGCGTGCCCGCTTTGCTATTTTCAAAATCATAAATGCGGGCTTCGCCAGCCTTCACTGCCGAGCCAGATAAGTGCGGAACGCCATCTTGGTTTGTCGGTGGTGTTAAGCCATGCCAGTGAATGGAAGTCACTTCAGACAATTCATTTTTAAGTTCAATAGCAAAACGCTCGCCATAAACCATTTCAAGACCGGGCTTTCCAGTGGGGCCACTAATCCCAAACACTTTTGCTGGCCTGCCTTTAACGTCAAGAATGCGTGATTGAATAGTAAGGCGGGGATGTTGAGCCGCAAAACCAGGCAAAGCCAGCGCCATCGCTCCAGCAGCCAAAAACCCACGCCGTGAAAACTTCACCATCGAGAACCAATCCTGCTTTCAATCTTATTTACGGGATGGACTTCGTTTTGGACTTTTTAGAGACTGCGACCAATCCCTAAAAACTTCTCCCGCCTTTGTGTTCGGATAACATCTGGCGATAATCCGCTAAAACCTTGCAGCGTTCTGGAGATAGCCTCGCTCACTGCATCCATAGCCTGTGTTGGCATGCGGTGCGCACCACCCATGGGTTCAGACACGATCTCATCAATCACCCCAAATTTTTTCAAATCTTGTGCCGTAATTTTAAGCGCCACCGCCGCATCCTTGGCCCGTGCAGGATCGCGCCACAAGATGGAAGCTGCACCTTCAGGCGAAATCACGCTGTAAATCGCATGCTCTAACATGAGCACCGTGTTGGCTGTCGCAATCGCAATTGCACCTCCCGAACCACCTTCGCCAATGATCACCGAAACCAATGGAACCCCAAGACCCAAACAACAATCCGTACAACGAGCAATTGCTTCTGCCTGCCCGCGCTCTTCTGCATCCACACCAGGATAAGCACCTGATGTGTCGACAAACGTAATCACCGCCAAACCAAACCGATCCGCCATTTCCATAAGCCGCACAGCTTTACGGTAACCTTCCGGCTTGGCCATCCCGAAATTATGTTTCAATCTGCTGGCCGTATCAGAGCCTTTTTCTTGGCCAATCACCACGACGGCTTGGCCTTGAAAACGCCCAAGGCCTCCAACCACGGCTTCATCTTCGGCAAATTTACGATCTCCTGCCAGTGGCACGAAATCAGTGATCAAATGATCAATATAGTTAAGCGCATGCGGACGGTCTGGGTGGCGCGCCACTTGCGCCTTCTGCCAAGGCGTTAAGGTGAGATAAAGATCATGCAAAATCTTGGCGGCTTTTTTCTCCAATGATTTCACATCATCAGCAATAGAGATCTTGGCATTACCCTGCGCCAGACTGCGCAATTCAGCGATCTTGCCTTCAAGTTCAGCAACCGGTGTTTCAAAATCCAAAAATGCGTGCATGATCCCTCGGAGCTCTAATCGTTGCGGCGTTTCTGACAATGCGGGCGCGCAAAGTCAACTTGAACCTTTTTTAGAAAGGGGATGAAATTTCTCAACCACCTCTTTCAAACGCTCAACTTGCACATGAGTGTAAATCTGCGTTGTGGAAATATCAGCATGGCCTAACATCTGCTGCACGCTGCGCAAATCTGCACCATGGGCTAAAAGCTCACTGGCAAAAACATGTCGCAACACATGGGGAGAGACTGTGGCGGCATCAAGCCCAGCAGCGCGCGCCAAGCTTTTAAGCTCTAATGCAAAATGTTGCCTTGAAAGTGCACCTCCAGCGCCATGTGACGGAAACAAATATTTCGGTTCCAAATCGGTCTCGGCCCGAAGCACTTTGACATAAGCATGGAGAAATGTCCGCGCTCGCTTCGAAATAGGCACAATGCGCTCGCGCCCACCTTTGCCTTTTATGGTTAAGAACACATCATCAGTTAAAGCGGCACGGTAAGAAAGCCCAACCAGCTCCGAAACCCGAAGTCCGGTGGCCGCCAAAAGCTCGAGCAGGCATTGCAGCCGCAATGATTTAAAATGGGCCTTGCCTACTGATTTCTGCACCCGCTCCGCAGCTGCCGCCAAAAGTCCAACCATCTGCCCATCATTAAGCATTTTAGGCAAAGGTTTTGTTGCCCGCGGCCCTTCTACAATCACGGCTGGATTATCAGCAGACACAGCTTCAGCATGCAAAAATCCATGAAATTGTTTTACCGCTGAAAGCCTGCGAGCCGCAGTGGTGCGTGCCAATCCCAAATGCTCTGCCTCAGCCAAAAACCCACGCACATCATCAGTGCTGGCTGTATTTAAAGCGGCACCAATGCCGTTCAAATAGTCAAGATAGGCCTGCAAATCACGGCCATAAGCTGCGAGTGAATTCTTGGCGGCACCTCGTTCGGCACTCATCATATCCAGAAACCGCGCGACATAGCGCGAATCGGTTGCACTATTGCGCGCGGAGTTTTTCATGCGGCAAGGGCTTTATGATCTCGCTTTGCTCTGGTGGAAAACTGGAAAGTGCCAAAGCGCCGCCATAGACAGCACCGGCAATCAACCCCACCACAAACAAAAACCTCAACGTATCCGGCACTATAACCAAAGCTCCAAAGCCAATTACTATTAAGCATAGACTGATCAATCACATTTGCCAAACAGCCAAGCTTTGCGATTTCGCTCACCTTCAGTTAAAAGCGCCGTCAGAAACATCATGGCCAGAAGATCAATCGCAAGAGACGCCGAATTAGCCAAGCAATTGCTGGGCAACAATGCTATCGTATTGGTAGGCTTGATGGGGGCTGGCAAAACCAGCGTAGGCCGCAGACTTGCCGAAAAACTCGATATTCCCTTTGTCGATGCTGACCACGAAATTGAAACCGCAGCTGGAAAAACCATTGCTGAAATTTTCGCCGATCATGGCGAGAGTTATTTTCGCGAGGGCGAACGCCGCGTGATTGCCAGGTTGCTTGAAAACGGCAAGCAGGTTTTAGCCACAGGTGGTGGCGCTTATATGAATGAAGAAACCCGCAACCGCATCAAAGCCAATGCCATATCGATTTGGTTGAAGGCTGATCTAGAGCTGCTATTGAAGCGCGTAAGAAAGCGCAATGACAGGCCCTTACTGCGCGAAAACCCTGAAGCTGTAATGAGAAACCTGATTGAAAAACGCTATTCAACCTATGCCGAAGCCAACATCACAGTGGAAAGCCGTGACGTGCAGCACGGCCAGATGGTCAATGACGTGATTAAGGCTATCGTCGATTGGCAAGGCTGGGACGACACGACAGATGAGTAAGATTTTGCACCGTGTGCCGGTTGCTTTGGCCGAACGCAGCTATGAAATTTTGATTGGTCAAGGTGTGTTGCAACAGGCGGGCGAACTTATCGCACCCCTCCTCAAGCGTGACTTTGTAGCAATCGTAACCGATGAGAATGTGGCTTTGCATCATTTGAAAGCGTTGCAAACAGCACTCACAGCTTCCAACATTTCCTTCAAGTCCATCATCCTGCCCGCTGGGGAAAGCACCAAAAGCTATAAATATTTGGCTGAACTGTGTGATGGTTTGATTGCTGCAGGCGTTGAACGCCGAGACTGCGTGATTGCTTTGGGCGGTGGCGTGATCGGTGATCTCACTGGATTTGCCGCGAGCATTTTACGCCGCGGTGTAAATTTCGTCCAAATCCCCACATCGCTTTTGGCCATGGTCGATAGCTCAGTAGGTGGTAAAACCGGCATCAACTCGCCACTTGGAAAAAATCTCATCGGCGCCTTCCACCAGCCCATCTTGGTTATCGCTGATCTTGATCTGCTCACCACATTGCCGCAACGCCAACGCGCGGCCGGCTATGCCGAGATTGCTAAATATGGTTTGCTGGGCGATGCCAGTTTCTTTGCTTGGCTCGATAATAATCTGGAAGCCATAGTGAAAGGCGGCAATGATATTTTAGCCACGGCCCACGCCGTGCGCACCAGTTGCGAAATGAAGGCCCGCATTGTGGCTGAAGATGAAACTGAAACCGGGCTTCGAGCTCTTCTCAATCTCGGCCACACATTCGGCCATGCACTTGAAGCAGCCTGCGGTTATTCTGATCGCTTGCTCCATGGTGAAGCGGTGAGCATTGGCATGGTGCAGGCCTTCAAATTTTCTGAACAGCAAGGTCATTGCGCCAAGGGACTGAGCAGCAAACTAGCCAAACATTTGCAACGCGCTAAACTTCCAACTCACGTAAGTGAAATTTCTGGCAACATGCCACCGCCCGAAGATTTGTTCGAACTCATGCGTCAGGATAAGAAAGCTATCGGCGGCAAACTCACGTTAATTCTGGCAAAAACCATCGGCGAAAGCTTTATTGCGAAAAATGTCGACGACGACGCGGTACTGTCTTTCCTGCAAGAGGATTTCAATGACCATAAGTTCTGACGTTGCCATTGCTCTGGCCTCGATCTTGGGCTTGATCATCATTTCGGCTTTTTTCTCTGGCTCGGAAACAGGCTTAACCACGGCCTCGCGTGCGCGGTTGAATGAACTTGAACGGCGCGGAAACAAGCGTGCAAAGACCGTATTGAAGCTAGTCTCCTTGCCAGAACGCTTGATTGGTTCCCTTCTGCTCGGCAACACTCTGGCCAATGTCACAGCCTCAGCTGTGGCCACCGCAGCGCTGGTCAAGGTTTTCGATGATAGTGGCGCTGTCATTGCCTCTGTAGCCTTAACTATCATCATTCTCATCTTTGCTGAAGTAATGCCAAAAACCTACGCCATTGCTTATCCAGAGCGCGTAGCTCTGGCCGTGGCCCCGATCATGCGCCTCATTGCAGCAGCGCTTGGCCCCATCGTGATGACGGTTGAATATATCGTGAAAAAAGCTTTGATGGTTTTCGGCGTCGACACCAGCAATGTGGAAAGCATTCTCTCGGCGCATGATGAAATTCGCGGCACAATTGATCTCTACCAGAAAGAAGGAACGATCATCAAGAAAGACCGTGATATGTTGGGCGGCATCTTGGATTTAAAAGACCTCGAAGTGGCTGACATCATGATTCACCGCACCAAGATGAACATGTTGGATGCATCTGAGCCCATGACTGAAATCATTCAGCAAGTTCTCAAAAGTGGCCACACGCGGCTGCCGGTTTGGAAAGATAATCCTGACAATATTATTGGTATCCTTCATGCTAAATCTCTGTTTGGTGCAGTTCAGGCCGATGGGCGAAGCGTTCCCAACCTGAAGCTCGACGATATTCTAAGCCCAGCATGGTTCGTTCCAGATACAAGGCCCCTCACCGATCAACTCAATGCTTTCCTGCGCCGCAAAACCCATTTTGCAATTGTGGTGGATGAATATGGTGAAGTGCAAGGCCTCATCACGCTTGAAGATATTGTCGAAGAAATTGTTGGTGATATCAAAGATGAATTTGACGCCGTAACCACTGGTGTGCGCAAGCAAGCCGATGGCAGTTACAATATCGAAGGCACTGTGCCTTTGCGTGATTTAAACCGGGCGCTTGATTGGTCACTGCCTGATATGGAAGCAACCACAATTGCAGGCCTTGTCATTCATGAAGCTCGCATCATTCCGGATGCCGGGCAAGTATTCACCTTTCACGGCTTTCGTTTTGAGGTGCTAAAAAAGCGCAAGCAACAAATCGCCATGCTGAATGTTACAAAAGTGGAACCCGTGAAACCCGTGAAACCCGAAGTCAAAGCACCTCAATAGCCAAGGCATGCACCCGCTGTTTGAGTTCAACCGCCAGAACCTCATTCACCATCCGGTGTTGCGCTACACGCGATTTGCCCTTGAAAACCTCGGCGCTAATACGCAACCTATAGTGGCTCTCACCAGATGGATGTGCGCCACTATGTCCATGATGCTGATTTGACTCGTCAATCAGCTCCAAATATGAGGGCTTTAAAGCAAACACCAGCTTGGACTCCATGATTTTTCCAATTGGCCCCAAATCCATTTGCATTTTTTTCATGTTCCCAGTTGCGAAATTTCCTCTCACCTAGCATAATCATCCCCTCATGAAACTTGAATCAAAATATTTCGATAAAATCCGCATAAAATCTGTTTCGGCTGGCAAACGCGCACCCGAGCCGGATGTGCAGATGTGCGAATGGTTGGGCTGCGATCAGCCTGCCAAACACAAGGCCCCAAAAGGCCGTGGCTTCGAAGGCCAGTTTCATAATTATTGCACTGCCCATACGCAAAGCTACAATAAGACCTATGACTACTTCAAAGACATGAAAGATGAGGATCAGGCCGCTTTTCGTAAAGAAGCGCAAACTGGCCATAGACCCACCTGGAAGCGCGGCCAAGGGGCTGCACCAAATGTGGGCGGCACCAGACGGAGCGCTCTGGATATCAACGATCCATTGAATGTTTTGCTGCGGGAAAAAATCACCACCAATGCCAAGCATGGCCGAAAACTGCGGCGCAATGAAATTGAAGCACTCCAAGCTTTGAGCCTGCCAGAAGATGCAACACCAGCCGAAGTGAAATCCAAATACAAAGCCTTGGTTAAACGCCTGCACCCAGATGCAAACAACGGCAGCAGAGCCAATGAAGCAACGCTTAACGCCGTGATCAAAGCCTATGATACGTTGCGAGCAACCGGATTCTGCTAAGCTTGCTCTTCTGTTTTCAACCGTTTAGAAGCCGCTCATCAATCTTGTAATAGAGTTAAACACCATGTCTGCTGCTGCCCCTGCGACCCTGACTGCTTTGCCAGATAAAAAAGTTTCAGTGAGTCAACTCTTCGGCTTTGAATCCAACATGCAAGTGCTGGGGTTCTCGGAACCTGCTGAACACGTGCCAGATCTTGATGCTGATTACCTGTTCAACAAAGAAACCACATTGGCAATTCTCGCAGGCTTTGCATTTGACCGCCGCGTGATGATCACAGGCTATCATGGCACAGGCAAATCCACCCATATCGAGCAAGTGGCCGCGCGTCTCAACTGGCCATGTATCCGTATCAATCTTGATAGCCACATCAGCCGCATCGATTTGATCGGCAAGGATGCAATTGTTCTGAAAGACGGAAAGCAGATCACCGAATTCAAGGAAGGCATTCTGCCCTGGTCTTATCAGCATAACGTTGCTTTGGTTTTTGACGAATATGATGCAGGCCGCCCGGATGTGATGTTCGTGATTCAGCGTATTCTGGAATCATCGGGAAAACTCACGTTGCTGGATCAATCGCGCGTCATCCGCCCGCATGCTGCATTCCGTTTATTCGCCACAGCCAACACCGTGGGCCTTGGTGACACCACTGGCCTTTATCACGGCACCCAGCAAATCAACCAAGCGCAGATGGACCGCTGGTCAATCGTCAGTGCGCTGAATTATTTGCCGCATGCCCAAGAAGTGAGTGTCGTTCTGTCTAAGAACAAATCCTACGGCGATGACAAAGGCAAGAAAGTCATCGCCAACATGGTGCGTGTGGCTGATCTCACCCGTAACGCATTCATGCAGGGCGATCTTTCGACTGTGATGAGCCCCAGAACCGTGATCATCTGGGCGCAGAATGCTGAAATTTTCAACGATGTAGGTTTTGCCTTCCGCCTCACATTCCTGAACAAATGCGATGAACTCGAGCGGGCCATCGTTGCTGAATTCTATCAACGCTGTTTCGGCGAAGACCTGCCAGAATCTGCGTCGCGAATTGCGATAGCTTAAGGCTTGCATGGCCGTTGATAAACCAGATCGGGCCGAACGTTTTAAGGAAGTGCTCAGCACGGCCATGAAGTCCATGGCGCTGGACCCCGAACTCACCGTGAGTTTTGGCAATGAGCAATCACAATTGGTTGGCCATAAAATTAAATTGCCGCAGATATCTGGATCAGCAGATGCCAGAGAAATTGCAATCACACGCGGCCTTGCCGATAGCTTCACATTAAAGCTTTCGCACCATTCAGACACAGTGCATGGAAAATATCTGCCGGAAGGCAAAAATGCCCGCGCTGTGTTTGAAGCTGTAGAACAGGCCCGCATTGAAGCCATTGGTGCGCGAGCTATGCCTGGCGTTGCCGTTAATCTCTCGGCCATGATGGATGACCGCTATAGCAAAATGGTGGTCAACCGTTCGAGCAACCGAAAAGACACGCCTCTCGAAGAAGCCGTCGGCCTTATCGTGCGCGAGAAACTCACCGGCCTAAAACCGCCCGCATCCGTTGCGGCCTATGTCGATCTCTGGCGCGGTTGGGTTGATGAAAAAGCTTCGGCAAAAATTCAAACTTTAGAAGAAGCTTTGCATGATCAGCAGGCTTTTGCGCGCCTGTCGCGCGATCTAATAGCGGCGCTCGATATGTCTGATGAGTTGGGCGAAGACCCTGACAATGCCCCAGATAACCAAGAGCAAGAAGCTGAAGAAGATCAAGGCGAACGCAACGAAAGCGGCGAAGGCCAAGAGCAGGACAGCGAACAATCAGCTGCCGAAGAAGTAGAAAGCACCGAAGGCGAGTCTGAAGGTGCAGAAATGGAAGCCAAGCAGTTTGAAACTGAAGATGCACCCGATGATTCAGACGGCCAAGAGCAAGAAGATGGCGAAGAGCCATGGCGGCCACAACTGCCCTTCTCATCACTGGCCAATGATAACTTCTACAAAGTCTACTCAAATCAATTCGACGAAGAAATCAGCGCCGACGATCTCTGCGATGCTGAAGAACTAACCAGACTGCGCGCCTATCTCGATAAGCAATTGTCAAATTTGCAAGGCGTGGTTGCAAGGCTCGCAAACCGCCTGCAACGCCGCCTGATGGCCCAACAAAATCGCTCTTGGGATTTTGATTTGGAAGAAGGTGTTTTAGATGCAGCCCGCCTCACCCGGGTGATCACTGATCCGCTGCACGCACTCTCTTTCAAAGCTGAACAAGACACGAAATTCCGCGACACTGTGGTAACATTGCTGCTCGATAATTCCGGATCAATGCGCGGTCGCCCAATTACAGTTGCCGCAACCTGCGCTGATATTCTGGCTCGCACCTTAGAGCGCTGCGGCGTGAAGGTTGAAATTCTGGGCTTTACGACAAGGGCGTGGAAAGGCGGGCAGGCGCGTGAAAAATGGTTGGGTGCCGGAAAACCAACCAACCCGGGCCGCCTTAATGATTTACGCCACATCATTTATAAATCCGCCGATGAACCTTGGCGCCGGGCGCGCAAAAATCTCGGTTTGATGATGCGTGAGGGCCTGCTCAAAGAAAACATTGACAGCGAAGCCTTGATCTGGGCTCACAATCGACTTCTCGGCAGGCAAGAACAGCGCCGCATTTTAATGGTGATTTCCGATGGAGCGCCCGTCGATGATTCCACTCTTTCAGTCAACAGCGGCAATTATCTTGAGCGACATTTGCGCCAGGTAATCGCCGATATTGAAGGGCGCTCGCCAGTCGAATTAATCGCAGTTGGTATTGGTCATGATGTCACTCGCTATTATAAACGCGCCGTCACCATCATCGATGCCGAAGAACTGGGCGGTGCCATGACCGAAAAATTAGCTGAGTTATTTGAAGAAACAACCGCACAGAAAAAACCAGCCCGACGAAAGTCGGCTTAACAACAAAGAAGTGACATGACCGAATCCGAAAAAATCCGCGACGAAATTCTCGCCAAACTAACCTATTCAATCGGCAAAGACCGCGCTGTTGCAAAAGACCATGATTGGCTGGCTGCAACAATATTGGCTTTGCGCGATCACATTATAGATCGCTGGATGGAATCAACGCGCAATTCCTATCAAGTCAAAGCCAAACGGGTTTATTATCTCTCGCTTGAATTTCTCATCGGTCGCTTGCTGCGCGATGCGCTCAGCAATCTTGAACTCACCGCCACTTTTAACCAAGCCCTCGAAAGCCTGGGCGTGGATCTCAATCTCACTGAGGCTTTGGAGCCTGATGCAGCTTTAGGCAATGGCGGCCTTGGTCGCTTGGCCGCCTGCTTCATGGAAAGCATGGCAAGCCTTGATATCCCCGCCTATGGTTATGGCATTCGCTACAATCATGGCTTATTCCGCCAAGCCATAAAAAAAGGCTGGCAATTGGAGTTTCCTGAAAACTGGCTGGAAAATGGTAATCCATGGGAATTCGCACGCCGCGAAGCCGCTTACAAAATCAGCTTCGGCGGCACTATGTCATCTGAAACGATGCCCGACGGCAGCCATAAACCAATCTGGAATATAGGTGAGGAAATACTGGCCACCGCTTTTGATACACCCATGGTGGGCTGGCGCGGCAAACGGGTCAACACCTTGCGCCTTTGGTCAGCGCGCGCACTGGATCCGATCCAGCTCGATGCCTTTAACACTGGCGATTACACCGGGGCCCTTTACAGCAATAACCGCGCCGATATTTTAACCCGCGTCCTCTACCCATCGGATTCAACGCCACAAGGCCAAGAACTGCGCTTGCGCCAAGAATATTTCTTCACGTCTGCATCCTTGCAAGACATTCTGCGCCGCCACTTGCAGCAATATCCAGATGTCACAAACTTGGCGGATAAAGTAGCGGTCCAAATCAACGACACGCATCCTTCCATCGCGGTCGCCGAACTTATGCGACTGCTCGTGGATTTGCATGGCCAAACTTGGAACAAGGCTTGGGAAATCACTCAAGCTGTGATGTCTTACACCAACCACACGCTGCTTCCCGAAGCTTTAGAAAGCTGGCCGTTGCAATTGTTTGAGCGTCTCTTGCCGCGCCATTTGCAAATCATTTACAATATCAATGATCAATTGATCGTCCGTGCACAGAATATGTTAGAAGTCACACCGGAAGTGATCCGCTCCATTTCCTTGATTGATGAAAGCGAAGGCAAGCGCGTGCGCATGGGCCAGTTGGCCTTTGTCGGTTCGCACAGTATCAACGGCGTTTCAGCCCTGCACACTGCGTTAATGAAGAAAAGTGTATTCAAAGATTTGAACTCCATTTTCCCTGGCCGCATCAACAATAAAACCAATGGCATCACACCACGCCGTTGGCTGCTGGGCGCCAACCCAAAACTCTCGGCATTGCTCACCGAAGCCGCAGGCAAAGACTCTCTCGACAATGCCGAACTGCTGATCAATGCCAAAGATCAATCTACCACAACAGGTTTTGTGAAAAGTTTTGCTGCAATCAAGCTGGAAAATAAACGCATCTTAGCAAACCTCATCAAAACCCGCATGGACATTGACGTTGATCCAACCGCCATGTTCGATGTGCAGATCAAACGCATTCACGAATATAAACGCCAGCTTCTGAATATTTTCGAAACCATTGATCTCTATTTGAAAATCAAAGCTGAACCCGATCGCGATTGGTCGCCCAAGGTTAAAATTTTTGCTGGCAAGGCCGCAGCGAGCTATGCCCAAGCCAAACTCATCATCAAGCTGATCAATGAAGTGGCCAATGTCGTCAACAATGATACAACCATCAAAGGCCTGCTAAAAGTCGTATTCATTCCAAACTATAACGTAAGCCTCGCTGAAGTGATTGTACCTGCCACCGATTTGTCGGAACAGATTTCAACCGCTGGCATGGAAGCTTCTGGCACGGGCAATATGAAATTTGGCCTCAATGGAGCTCTAACCATCGGCACCATGGACGGCGCCAATGTAGAAATGTTCGAACATGTTGGGGCTGATAATATTTTCATCTTCGGTCTCACTGCGGATGAAGTCGAAACTCGCCGCGCCAAAGGTGTTGATGGCCATGCTGTGGTAGAATCATCGCTTCGCTTGCGTGCTGTGTTGCGTGCACTCGCCCAAAGCACCTTTTCCAATGGCGATGCTAATCTCTATCAACCCATTATCGGCTCCATTTACAACGGCGACTGGTTTATGGTCGGTTCTGATTTCGACGCCTACACTCAAACCCAGAAGAAACTTTCGCTCCTCTGGAAGCAACAAGAGGACTGGACGAAGCACGCAATCCATAATAGCATTCACATGGGCTGGTTCTCTTCTGATCGCACAATCAGGGAATATGCCCGCGAAATTTGGAATGTGCCGGTCAATTGGCCAGCAAACTGAAAGTAATTGGTATGGCCGAACCAAAGTGGAAAACTGGCGGCTTTGAGATCGAAGCCATTGTAAATGGTCGGCACGCTGATCCTTTTAAAGTTCTCGGGCTTCATCCACATGGCAAGAAATGGGTTGCCCGCGCCTTCATTCCAGGTGCACTTTCAATCGAAGTCCAAAGCCTTGATGGCACCAGCCTCGGTTCACTCGAACGCCGCCATGATACCGGATTTTTTGAAGGTCTCGTCAATACATCCAAGCAGCAGCCCTTACGCTTTGTCTGCGGCAATGGCGGGGGCCGCTGGATTGTTTCCGATCCCTATTCACTTGGCCCAGTGTTGGGGCCCCAAGATGATTACTTCATGGCCGAAGGCAATCACTTGCGACTATACGACAAGCTGGGTGCCCACCCACTAACAATGGAGGGTGTTGCTGGCGTACACTTCGCCGTATGGGCCCCCAATTCTGAGCGCGTTTCTGTAGTCGGCGATTTCAACAACTGGGATGGCCGCCGCCATGTGATGCGCAAGCGCATGGATGTAGGTATTTGGGAAATATTTATTCCCGAAGCAACCGAGGGCCAAGGGTACAAGTTTGAAATCATCGACAAGCAGGGCGGCCTGCACCTGAAGTCTGACCCCTATGGTTTTGCGGCCGAATTGCGCCCCAATACTGCATCAAAAATCACGCGTATCGATGGGTTCAAATGGTCGGACGAAAATTATCTCGAAGCCCGCAAAGCCCCTGATCAACGCCGTATTCCGATGAGTATCTACGAAGTGCATCTCGGTTCATGGCGCAAGAAGGATGGCGATGCATTTTTGAGCTACGATGAATTGGCCGATCAACTCATCTCTTATGTGGTGGATTTAGGCTTCACCCATATCGAACTTTTGCCCGTTAGTGAATTTCCTTACGATCCCTCATGGGGCTATCAACCCGTGGGCCTCTTTGCGCCCACTTCGCGCTTTGGCGACCCATCAGGTTTTGCTCGCTTTGTCGATAAAGCCCATGCTGCGAATATCGGAATTATTTTAGACTGGGTGCCTGCACATTTTCCGGTTGATAACCACGGCCTCGCCAATTTTGATGGCACCGCACTTTACGAACATGCCGACCCGCGCCAAGGCTTTCACCCAGATTGGAACACGGCGATCTATAATTTTGGTCGCAAGGAAGTGCAAAGTTTTCTGCTCAACAACGCGCTGTTCTGGCTTGAGCGCTATCACTTAGATGGCTTGCGCGTCGATGCCGTGGCCTCCATGCTCTACCTCGATTACAGCCGCAAAGAAGGCGAGTGGATTCCCAACCAATTTGGTGGCCGCGAGAATTTAGAAGCGATTGCTTTTTTGCAACGCATGAACCACGAGACCTATGGTCAGCATCCCGGCATCGTAACGATCGCTGAAGAATCAACCGCCTTCCCCGGCGTGTCAAAACCAACCAGCACTGGTGGCTTGGGTTTCGGTTTCAAATGGAACATGGGTTTCATGCACGACACGCTGCAATATATGCAGCGCGACGGTGTGCACCGAAAACACCACCACAATGATCTAACATTTGGCTTGCTCTATGCGTTCACTGAAAATTTCGTGTTGCCGCTGTCCCATGATGAAGTGGTCCATGGCAAAGGATCATTGCTCGCCAAAATGTCTGGCGACGATTGGCAGAAGTTCGCAACACTGCGCGCTTACTTAAGTTTCATGTGGGGCTATCCCGGCAAAAAACTTTTGTTCATGGGCCAGGAATTAGCACCCTGGACCGAATGGAACCACACTGTCAGCCTCGATTGGCACTTGGCTGATCACGCACCCCACCTTGGCATGCAGACTTTGATCCGTGATCTGAACAATCTTTACCGTCAATACCCAGCTCTTCATGCGCGTGACTGCGAGCCAGAAGGCTATGAATGGTTGATCGGGGATGATGCAGAAAATTCAGTCTTCGCTTGGGCCCGCCATTCTGGTGATGGCAAAAAGCCCATGGCCGTCATTTCAAATTTCACTTCAGTTGTCCGCGAAAATTATATTCTGCCTTTGCCAAAATCCGGAATCTGGCATGAGGTCTTGAACAGTGATGCTGAAACCTATTGGGGAGCGGGCCAAGGCAATGGCGGAAAAATAGAAGCAGTGAACGGTCCTTCGCATGGAAAACCAGCCTCGGCCCTGATTACACTGCCGCCTTTGGCAACAGTCTTTTTTGTTGCTGATGCATAATTTAAAAAGCTGGGTTGGGAGTTACAGAAATGAACGACATAAGAAGAACTGCACCGCTCGCCCGTGATGCAATTGCCTATGTTTTGGCTGGCGGTCGTGGCAGCCGCTTGATGGAATTAACTGATAAGCGCGCCAAACCTGCAGTGCCTTTTGGCGGAAAGTCACGCATCATCGATTTTGCTTTGTCGAATGCCATGAACTCCGGCATCCGCCGCATCGGCGTGGCCACGCAATATAAAGCCCACAGTTTAATCCGCCATTTGACCAAAGGGTGGAACTTCTTCCGCACCGAGCGCAACGAAAGCTTCGATATTCTTCCCGCCAGCCAGCGCGTATCCGAAGACCAGTGGTATGCCGGCACTGCAGACGCAGTTTACCAAAATCTCGACATCATCGAAACTTACAATGTGAAATACAGCGTCATCCTTGCCGGCGATCACATTTACAAGCAAGACTATGAACTGATGTTGCAACAGCATGTCGATTCAGGTGCTGATGTCACCATCGGTTGCCTCGAAGTGCCACGCATGGAAGCCACTGGCTTTGGTGTCATGCATGTGGATAAAGATGATCGCGTTATCGCCTTCGTGGAAAAGCCAGCTGATCCTCCGGGAATTCCGGGCAACCCAGAAGTGGCTTTGGCCTCGATGGGCATTTATGTTTTTGACACCAAATTCCTCGCAGGCCTCTTGCGCCGCGATGCTGCCACCAAGGGTTCATCACGCGATTTCGGCAAAGACATTATTCCCTATGTGGTAACTAACGGCAAAGCTGTTGCCCATCGCTTCACCAAATCCTGCGTGCGCTCGCCCTTAGAAAAACACGCATATTGGCGCGATGCCGGAACCATCGATGCTTATTGGGAAGCCAATATCGACTTAACCGACACGCTGCCCGCGCTAGATCTGTACGACAAGGATTGGCCGATCTGGACTTACGGTGAAGTAACACCGCCTGCAAAGTTTGTGCATGATCTTGATGGCAGGCGCGGCAGTGCGATTGCATCGTTGGTTTCTGGTGGCTGCATCGTTTCGGGCGCCTCTATCAAACGCGCGCTACTGTTCACCAATGTCCGCGTGAATTCATTTTCCAATTTGGAAGATGCTGTAGTACTCCCCAATGTTGAAGTTGGCCGCAACGTCAGCCTCACCAAGGTGATCATCGATTCAGGTGTGCATATTCCTGAAGGCCTTGTAGTGGGTGAAGATCCAGTTCTGGATAATCAGCGCTTCCGGCGTTCAGAAAAAGGCATTTGCCTGATCACCCAAGCCATGATCGACCGTCTCACCTGATGCAGGTTCTGTCGGTCACCTCTGAACTTTACCCGCTGGTGAAAACCGGCGGTCTTGCTGATGTGACTGGTGCTTTGCCGGCGGCTTTAAGCCCCCATGGCGTGGCGATGCGAACATTGGTGCCGGGTTATCCTGCCGTCATGGCAGCGTTGGCAGCACCAGCCGAAGTCTATTCTTTCGCAAATCTCCAGGGCAACACCGCAACTTTGCTTTCGGGCAAAGCCAAAGGTCTTGATCTTTTCGTGCTCGACGCTCCCCATCTCTTCAATCGCCCAGGCAACCCCTATCTTGGTCCCGATGGCAAAGACTGGCCAGACAATGCGCAACGCTTTGCCGCCCTCTCGCAAGTGGCCGCTGATTTAGCGCGCGGGCACTTGGGAAGTTACAAAGCCGATGTGCTGCACGTGCATGATTGGCAATCAGCCTTAGCCCCCGTGCATTTGAAATATAGCGGTGGACCTAAGTCTATCATCACCGTTCACAACATCGCCTTTCAAGGCCAGTTCCCCGCTGCTTTTTTCAACGTGTTGAACTTGCCACCACAAGCATTTGCCATCAATGGCGTTGAGTTTTACGGCAATGTGAGCTTTCTCAAAGGCGGACTTGCATGTGCCGACGCCATCACAACAGTGTCGCCCACCTATGCCAGTGAAATTTGCACTTCGGAATATGGCATGGGACTTGAAGGCTTGCTGCAATCGCGTAGCACTGCGCTGAGCGGCATCGTCAATGGCATCGACACTGACGTGTGGAATCCGGAATCCGACAAAGCTTTAGCAGCGAATTATTCCGCCAAAGATATTTCAAAGCGCCAAGCCAACAAACGCGCAATTGAAAAACGCTTCGGCTTGGACCCAGGAGACGGCATAATCCATGGCGTCGTTAGTCGCCTGACCTGGCAAAAAGGCCTCGATATTTTTGCGTCCTTGCTTGATTGGCTGGTTGCATCAGGTGGACGCTTGGCTTTGATTGGAACTGGCGAAGCCGCAATTGAATCAGCGGTGAAAGCGGCTGCACTCCGCCACCCCGGCCGCATTGGCGCGGTGACAGCCTATGATGAAAATCTTTCGCATCTGGTGCAAGGCGGTTGCGACACCATGCTGGTGCCATCGCGCTTCGAACCCTGCGGCCTCACTCAGCTCTATGGCCTGCGCTATGGCTGTGTGCCCGTTGTGGCGCGCACCGGTGGCTTGGCAGATACAATTATTGATGCCAATGATGCAGCGCTGTCTGCAAGGGTCGCCACGGGAATCCAATTCTCGCCTGTCGATAGCCTGTCACTGCAGAACGCCTTGACGCGAACTGCAAAACTCTACGAAAATAAATCAATTTGGAAAAACCTCCAGGCCCGCGGAATGGCCACAGATGTGTCTTGGGATCGCAGTGCAGCAGCCTATGCTGCCCTTTATCAATCGGTGTTAAAATGAATGAAACTGTTTCAACAAAACCCTTCGAAGGCCAACGCCCCGGCACATCCGGCTTGCGTAAAAAAGTAACGGTTTTCCAACAACCGCATTACGCCGAAAATTTCATCCAATCAATCTTCGACGCGCTCGAAGGTTTTTCTGGGAAGTCTTTGGTGATCGGCGGCGATGGCCGCTATTACAACAAAGAGGTGGTGCAAACCGCCATCCGCATGGCCGCCGCCAATGGCTTTGGCCGGGTGATTGTTGGTCAAAATGGAATGCTCTCCACACCGGCCGCCTCCCATCTCATCCGCAAGAACGGCGCATTCGGCGGTATCATATTATCAGCCAGCCACAACCCCGGCGGACCAGACGGCGACTTTGGTATTAAATATAACGGCAGTAACGGTGGCCCCGCACCAGAAAAAATAACCGAAGCGATTTTCACAATTACCAAAACCATCACATCTTATAAAACCACAAAAACTGCTGATGTTGATTTAGGCAAAATTGGCACCACGAAAATTGGCGATATGTCAGTTGAAGTTGTTGACCCGGTCACCGACTATGCGGCCCTCATGCAAACGCTCTTCGATTTCGAAGCCATCCGTACACTGATTAAATCTGGATTCACCCTGAAATTTGATGGCATGGGCGCAATCACCGGACCTTACGCGCACCGCATTTTAGAAGAGATGCTGGGCGCACCCAAGGGCACAGTGATGAACGGTGAGCCATTGCCAGATTTTGGCGGCCACCACCCTGATCCAAATTTGGTCCACGCCAAAGAACTTTGCGATTTGGTATTGGTCAATAAGGCCTTTGATTTTGGCGCAGCCTCCGATGGCGACGGTGATCGTAATCTGATCGTCGGACGCGGCGTCTATGTAACGCCGTCAGATTCCCTGGCCATAATTGCCGCCAACATGCATCTGACACCAGGCTATAAAGGCGGCATTAAAGGCATAGCCCGCTCCATGCCCACCAGTGGTGCTGCAGACCGCGTGGCAGCGAAGATGGGCCTTAAATGTTATGAAACCCCAACCGGCTGGAAATTCTTTGGAAATCTACTTGATGCCAATATGGCAACCGTTTGCGGAGAGGAAAGTTTTGGCACCGGTTCAAATCATGTGCGCGAAAAAGATGGCCTTTGGGCCGTGTTAATGTGGCTTAATATTTTAGCGGTGCGCAAACAATCGGCATTGCAAATTGTCACCGAACATTGGAAAGAATTTGGCCGCAATTACTATACCCGCCATGACTATGAAGAAGTCGATCTCGACAAAGCCAATCTGATGATGAAAAATCTGCGCGAGCTGCTGCCAACATTAATTGGCCAAAACAACATCGTCATCGCCGATGATTTCTCCTATGATGACCCAGTAGATGGCTCTCACACCAAGGGCCAGGGCATCAGACTTATTATGGAAAATGGTTCGCGCATCATTTACCGGTTGTCCGGCACCGGAACGGCGGGTGCCACCTTGCGCGTTTACATCGAAAAATACGAACCAAACCCAGCGCGCCACGAAATGGCAGTTCAACACGCACTTTATGAATTAATATTATTGTCGAAAACTGTGGCTCAAATTGAAAAGCATACAGGCCGCAACGCACCAACGGTGATCACCTGATCCCGCCCCTCGGAGTAACGCTAACACCAGAAGGTGCTTCGGTTGCCGTCTACTCAAAGCACGGCGCAAAGGTTTTCATATGCATTTTTGAAGGTGCAACCGAACGCCGCACCGAACTCACGCAGCGCGCTGGTGATGTCCACTACGATTTTATTGCGGGCCTGAAAGCCGGCACGCGCTATGGCTTTCGTGTTGAAGGGCAGTGGATGCCGGATCTGGGCTTGCGTTTTGACCCTTCAAAACTTTTGGTCGATCCCTATGCGTGGTCACTTGATGGAGCATTTTATTATCACCCTGAGCTCAGCGAGCGCGGCATAGACACAGCGCCACTCATTCCAAAAGCGATTGCAGAAAAGCCGCTAAAGGACGTTGCGCGGCCAGCTTATCGCAAACCAGAATTTATCTATGAGCTCAACGTCAAAGCCTTCACACAATTGCATCCACAAGTGCCGGTAGAAAAACGCGGCACCATTGCAGCCCTTGCCGAACCATGCGTGATCAATCATCTCAAAAAAATTAGCGTTGATACCATTGAACTGATGCCGATCACCGCGTGGATCGATGAACGCCACCTCCATGCATTGGGCCTCAGCAATGCCTGGGGCTATAACCCTGTGCAATTCTTCGCAATTGACCTGCAAGCTGCCCCCGGCGGGCTTCAAGAGGTTCGAGACACAATTTCAATATTGCATCAGCATGATTTTCGCGTCATCTTAGATGTTGTCCTAAATCATTCTGGTGAAAGCGATCAATTCGGCCCCACCCTCAGTTTTCGGGGTCTCGATAGTGCCGCTTATTATGCCCATGCCCGCGGCGAATTGATCAACGACACAGGCTGCGGCAACACCATAAATCTCAATCATCCCCATGTGGTTGAAATGGTGGTCGCCGCCTTGCGCCATTGGGTTTTGAAGGCTGGCGTGGATGGCTTTCGTTTTGATCTGGCAACTGTCATGGGCCGCATGGCCGATGGTTTTCATGCAGATGCACCCCTTCTCAAAGCCATCGAAAATGACCCCGTTCTGGCCACTTGCATTCTCATTGCCGAACCATGGGATCTGGGACCCGGCGGCTATCAACTCGGAAATTTCCCGGTAAATTGGCCTGAGTGGAATGACCGCTACCGGGATGATTTAAGGCGGTTTTGGCGCGGCGATGCATATTCCGCCAATGCCTTGGCCACTCGCCTCACCGGGTCATCAGATGTCTTCGCGCGAAAACGCCCATCTGCCAGCATCAATTTTATTTCGGCTCATGATGGCTTCACACTGAAAGACATCGTCACGTATTCTTCCAAGAACAATCTGAACAATGGCGAGGAAAATCGCGACGGCAAGAACGGCGAAGTCACATGGTTGAATGGCGACGTGAAAGCCTTGCTCGCGACACTGTTTCTATCGCGCGGAACCATATTGCTCACCGCCGGCGATGAATTCGGCCGCACCCAACGCGGCAACAACAATGCGTACGCGCAAGACAATGCCGTGACATGGTTGGATTGGGAAAATCCTGATCAGGATTTAATTGAGTTTGTTGGCAAGTTAATGGACTTGCGGTATTCATTAAAGTCTTTTTTTGCAGATGAGTTTTTAACTGGATTGCTGGACAAGAAATCCAAGCTTCCCGACGCGAGTTGGTTCAACGAAAAAGGCAAAGCCTTCGAGTGGAATAATGGCACGTCAGGGTGTCTGGGTTTAGCCTTGAGCATAAATCATGATCGGATAGCGCTTGTTTTCAACGCATCAAACAGCAGCCACCCCCTCAACCTCCCGCCGCGTGAAAACTACTCGTGGCAGAAAATTTTCAGTTCAAAGCGAGGCGAACATTGCCCAACGGACTCCGTTACGGTTTTCCGAGAAGTCAAAAAACCTTAACTCGTCTTGCGCCGCTTATTCTGGCGATGCTGATCAATCACCACAGCCGCCACAATAATAATACCTTTCACTATTTCTTGATAATAGGCTCCCACTTTCAGGAACGTGAAACCTGACGTAACGACACCGAGAATAATTGTACCTATAAATGTGCCGGTGATGCGTCCAACACCACCCGCCAGAGACGTGCCACCAATAACCGCCGCTGCAATAGCATCCAATTCATAAGCCACACCCATGCCGGGCTGACCAGACTGCGCACGCGCTGCTGTCATAACCGCAGCAAGCCCAGACAGGATGCCGGCAACCGCATAAACCTTCATCAAATGATTGCCGATATTGATGCCAGAAACCCGCGCTGCTTGCGGGTTTGCACCAATGGCATAAGTGAATTTGCCATAACGGGTAAAGGTTAGAGCAATGTGACAAATCACAGCCACGATGAGAAATACAATCACTGGCCGAGGAACTGGAAAACCTGCCACATCAAAACTCTGACCAAACCAAGTGAAGCGCTCATGCAGCAGCGCTATGGGTTGTCCTAAAGTATACCATTTAGCGAGGCCTCGAACCGTCACCATCATGCCAAGCGTGGCGATAAAGGGCGGTATTTTAGTTTTTGCAATAAGCCACCCATTCGCCAACCCTATCAGCCCGCCCAGCACTAAACCAGCAACAATGGGGATCAGGGGGTTAAGGTCAACCCACCCTTGCTCAAGAAATACAGCTCTGTTGTTAGTGGCTGATTGCGCCAAACTCGCCGCGACCATGGCAATAAATCCAACCATTGATCCCGATGAAAGATCGACACCTCCGGTAATAATAACTTGCGTCACCCCGACAGCGATGATGCCCGTTACCGCTACTTGCAGCACAATGATGGAAAGACGTTGCTTGTTAGCTAGAAAACTTTCGCACAAGCTATTGGGATCCCAATTGCACTTGAACCAACCCAAAAGTTCAAACACCACCACAATGCCAAGCAGCACGAAGAGGATTGAAACCTCAGGCGGCATACGCCGAACTTTGGTAATGCCTGTGAGAGACTTGCCAGTTTCTGGTGAAGGTGTGCTCATAATTTTTCCCATCCCTTCTCGATTAGTGAGAAGCCAATTCCATAATTTTAACTTGATCTGCTTCACTACGATCCAAAAAGCCAGTCACCCGGCCCTCGTGGATCACCATGATGCGGTCACTCATGCCCAGCACTTCTGGCATCTCAGAAGAAATCATGATCACCGCCACGCCATCCTTGGCGAGCTCAGAAACAAGACGATGAATTTCGGCCTTTGCGCCCACATCAATGCCGCGCGTTGGTTCATCTAAAATCAAAATGCGTGGTTTGGTCAGAAGCCAGCGGCAGATTAAAACCTTTTGCTGGTTGCCACCGGAAAGATTGATGATTGGCTCCTGCATGTCGGGCGTTCTCACCCGCAGCGTGTTGGCTATCTCTTGAGAATCTTTGGCAAGTTGGCTTTGTTGCACAAATCCATATTTTACATATTTGTTTTGCAGCACGGCCATTTGTGTATTTTCTTGAATGTCGAGCAAGAGAAAGCAACCAGTCTCTTTGCGGTCTTCGGTCAAGAATGCCATGCCATGGTCCATCGCCACCGAAGGTGAAGACATCCGCACCTCTTTGCCATGGATTGAAATTGTGCCAGCCGAAGCAGGCGTCACCCCAAATATGGTTTCAGCAATATTGGAGCGCCCAGACCCCACAAGCCCCGCAATGCCCAGAATTTCACCAGCCCGCACATCAAATGAAACGTCTTTAAAAATACCATTGAGCGAAAGGCCTTTCACCGACAAAACCACATCTCCAATCGGCACGTTGAGTTTTGGGAACATCTGTGAAATATCGCGTCCCACCATCATGCGAATAATCTCGTCGCGCGTCACTTCGGTTGAAAGTTTGGTGGCAATATATTTGCCATCGCGGAAAACTGAGACTTCATCGGCAATCTCAAACAGTTCGTTCATTTTATGGGTGATATAAATAATGCCCTTACCATCAGCTTTTAAGGCTCTGATAATCTGGAACAAATGATCAACTTCACGTTCAGTGAGAGCAGATGTGGGCTCATCCATTATCAAAACATCTGAGTTGAACGAAACCGCCTTGGCAATTTCCACCATCTGCCTGCTGGCAACACTTAAGCTGCGCACTTCAACTGTTGGGTCTATATCAATATTGAGACGCGTGAACAGCTCTTCGGTGCGCTGTCTCATTTCACCATGATTTATAATTCCGAAGCGGTTCGTAGGTTCGCGTCTGATCCAAATATTTTCAGCGACCGTCATCGGTCCCATCAAGTTCAATTCTTGATGGATCATGGCAATGCCATTTTCGAGAGCATCCAGAGGATTCTTCAATCGAATATCTTGGCCGCGCAATTTAAATGAACCAGAGTCCGGCGTATAAATTCCGGCGACAATTTTCATCAACGTGGATTTACCAGCGCCGTTTTCGCCCATGAGCGCATGCACAGTGCCGCGCTTCAATTTAAACTTCACATTGTCAAGCGCCACAACGCCGGGAAATTCCTTGCGGACGTCATCGACCTCCAGAAGAAATTCTGCACCAGAAACTGCGCCGCTTTCGCGAACGACTTTCATTGTCGATGGGCTAACCATGGTGCCTCGCTTTAACCAATAGAAAAGTGCGCCACCGAAGCGTTTTGACTTTTCATAGAAAAGTCAAAATCGCCCCAGTATTAACCGCCGAACAATTTTTCTGAACTTTGACAGAAAGTCAAAGTTCAGATTGATCAGTGATAGTGGCGCACTTCAATTCGATTGTCGATTAGTTCTTGGCCATGAAGTCGCCCATGTTGGCAGGAGTGACCAACTGGAACGGGATCCAAACTTTAGTTTCAACTTTTTCGCCCTTAGCAAGCGCGATCGCAGCACTAACCGCACCAGCACCTTGGCCAGCAGCATCTTGGAACACTGTTACATCAAGATCGCCACCTTTCATTGCTGCCAATGCTTCTTGTGTTGCGTCAATGCCGCCAACGACGACATCAGTCATCTTCCAACCAGCAGCTTTCATTGCGTTGATAGCGCCGATTGCCATGTTGTCATTGTTAGCAATAACTGCAGCTGGCTTGTGGCCGGCAGCAATCCAGTTGGTCATCAAATCTTGAGCCTTAACCGGATCCCAAACGGCTGTTTGCTCGTCAAGAATCTTCATGCCAGCGCATTCTGGAGTTGCGAGAACATCATGGATGTCCTTGGTGCGTTGTATAGCGGCTTGGTTTCCAAGATCGCCCACCATGACCAAGATATCACCTTTGCCGCCCAAGAGCTTGCAAATTTCTTTGGTTTGAAGAGTGCCTGAGTCAACTTCGTTAGAAGCAACAAATGCGCCCTTTGGACCCAAAGCATCAACATCGCTTGGTTGACGGTTGACGTAAACAATCGCAATGCCAGCATCGTTGGCAGCTTTGGTCATTGGTGCAGTTGCTGATGTATCAACAGCGTTTACAATGATCGCATCAACTTTTGCGGCAACGAAGTTTTGAATTTGTGACAATTGCTTAGACACGTCATCATCAGCAATTTCGATTTGCACGGGTTGATTGGCAGCAGCAGCGGCAGATTCAATGCCCTTGCGCAGAACGGTGAGGAAAGTATCAGAGTTGGCCATTGAAACACCAATGTTGCCAGCAAATGCAGTGCCGCTCATCAAAGCAACAGCAGCAGCAGCGAGAATAAATTTCTTCATTATATAGCTCCTTCTATCGAGTGTCCGGCAGCACCCGTGACTGGGCCGGAATCCTCTTGCGAGGAAAGGCGTAGATTCCGCATCGCGTTTTGCGATTTCGATAGAAGAATAGGAATTCAGCAAGCTGGATCCTCCCCTACCGCCCGAGCTTCTGTGGCGCGTTGCGGTTTTTCCAATTTAGAAATTTCATTCTATACTGGAACAATGTTGAAAATATCATTCCAAAACGATGCAGAGTCAATCAACAAGGAGGTCTATGAGCATGAATGTATCAAAAACTATCAGAAACGACCTTTAGATGTTTTCGCTGATATGAATGTCGGCAGGATACAGAATCGGGGGCAAATGCGGAAGATCGGCCACAGAACAAGCCTTTGCCATCAATTCAACAAGGCGCGTGGCAATGGCAGTCGTAGGCGTGGCCAAGAGCAGATCAACAGTGCCGTCTATCAAGGCAGCCCGGGTCATGGTTGTGAGTTCATTGCACACGGCAACAATGCGCCGACCTGCACTTTCATCTCTGAGCGCGCGGATCAAACCGTCTTGTCCGCCGCCGCAACAATACACCCCAACTAAATCGGGATTACTTTCCACCATGTCAATTACAGCTTCATAAGCAATGCGTTCGTCGTCCAGATTCACAATTGGTTCGAGCAATGTAAATTCTGGCGCAAGTTCTCGGATATAGCTTCTGAAGCTAATCTCGGCCAACTCTTGATTATTGTAGCGGTGACTGCCAACGAGAATTCCAATCTTGCCCGGCCCACTCGCTGTGCGGCTGATAGTCCAAGCTGCAGTTCGACCCACTTTACGCCCATCCAGGCCAATATGGCCTGTTTTCGCAACACTAGAGATATCGCTGAGCAATGTGAAAACTGGCTTGCCAGTTGCAATGACGGCCTCCACCGCTTCAACCACCAACGGATGGTCAACGGCAACAATCGCCAATGCATCAACTTTTGCAGCCATTTCACGGATACGAGCTGTGATGATAGCGGGCACCAGTTCATCAACATAATCAATAAGGGGCTTGCCCTCAATGAAGCTGGCTTGCTTAGTTGCATCGGCCAAGTTTTTGCCAAAGCTCAAATAAAACCCGTCGCGCTTCTGTAACAGAAAGCCAAAGCGTCTCTGCGGAATCTCGGTAAGGCGGCGTTTCAGCAATCCAGTTGCATGATAACCTATGGCCTCCGCAGCTTGCACCACGCGAATGGCCGTGTCTTCCCGCACTGGCAAACGCCGGTTGAGAACCCGGTCAACGGTGGCCACACTAACGCCAGCTTGTTTGGCTAAATCAGTGATTGTTGGGCGCGAAACCATGGCGGAAATCCCCTCTTAAATGTGCCGCTGCTGCCTGAAAATAAATGAAACTAAATGATAGATACCATCATTCCTATATTGCGCAAATAGAATGTTGATTCTAGCGTCACTATGAAATAGAGGAAACGTTCTATGAGTGAAGTTATTTACCCGCGTGATTACAGCATGATCGGCCGCGATGCCAGGCGCGCCGAAGAGATCGGCTTGTCTAAAGCGCAATGGTATGCAGCACCCATCCCGCGCGCGCGCCTTAAAGAACTGATGAAACGTTCTGATGGACCAGCCATTCGCGACACACTGATTTGGTTCACCAGCTTTTTTATCACAGCCGGTTTTGCGATTTATTTTTTCCCAAGCTTGTGGAGCATTCCATTCTTTCTGGCTTACGGCGTGCTCTATGGCTCTTCCACCGATTCCCGCTGGCATGAATGTGGCCATGGCACGGCTTTCAAAACCCGCTGGATGAACGACGCGGTTTATCACATCGCGTGCTTTATGATTATGCGCGCACCAACTGTTTGGCGCTGGAGCCACACGCGCCATCATACAGATACCATCATCGTGGGCCGTGACCCGGAAATTGCGGTTATGCGCCCCACAGTTATCTTGCGCACCATTGCCTTATTTTTTGCAATTCCCCAAACATTTGGCGCAATCAAGAACCTGTTCATTCACGTAGGCGGTCACCTCACACCCGACGAACTAACCTATGTGCCCGAAATGGAGCGTGCCCGCGTCTTTTTTGTTGCGCGCATTTGGATTGTTATTCATCTTGTGACAATAGCACTCGCACTATACTTTCACTCTTGGCTGCCAGTTCTTCTCGTAGGCCCACTGCCCACCATGTATGGCGCATGGGTTCACATTGTAACTGGCCTCACCCAACATGGTGGTCTCGCCGAAGATGTGTTAGATCACCGCCTCAACAGCCGCACGGTCTTGATGAATCCGATTTTGCGCTTTATTTATTGGAACATGAATTATCACGTCGAGCATCATATGTTCCCCATGGTACCATACCACCAATTGCCTAAACTCTATGAAGACATGAAGCCCTACACGCCTGCCGCTAACACCTCCGTGATTGACGCCTACCGCGAAATTATCCCGGCCTTGTTGCGCCAAGCCAAAGACCCCTCTTACGCTATATCGCGCAAGCTGCCAGATGGTGTTGCGCCCATGACCGAACCGATTGCTGCAGAATAGGAATACAAAAATGACCAACTGGATTGATGCCTGCGCCAAAGCCGATATAGCCGAAGAAGATGTGATCAAGTTTGATCATGCTGGCCGCACTTTTGCGATTTACCGTTCACCGGACGATAAATTTTACGCAACCGACGGCCTCTGCACCCATGAGAAAATCCATCTGGCTGATGGCTTAGTGATGGACCACATCATCGAATGCCCCAAACACAATGGCCGCTTTGATTACACCACGGGTGCTGCCAAAGGGGCTCCTGCCTGTGTCAATCTCAAGACCTATCCAACCAAAATTGAGGGCGCCCGCGTCTTCATTGATATTGCTTGATGACAAGTTCTACAGGCATCGTCATCGTCGGCGGCGGCATGGCCGCAGCACGCGCTTGCATTAACTTGCGCGCCAATGATTATGCCGGCACCATTACCATGGTCAGCGAAGAAAGCCTGCTGCCCTATGACCGCCCGCCCCTATCAAAGGCCTCGATCGTTGAAGAAGCAGCTTTTGCGCCGGTCTTGCTGTTAGATGAAAGCATCGTCTCGTCTCTAAGTGTCGATGTGCGCTTGGGCAAAACCGTCACAGCCATCAACCGCAGCGAAAAATCAATCTCGCTGAATGATGGCAGCAAAATTCCTTATACAAAATTGTTGCTGGCCACCGGTGCAAAACCGCGCAAACTCAATTGCCCAGGCGGAGAATTCGCCCTCACCTTGCGCGACCATAAAGATACCGTTGCATTGCGTGAGAGATTCCAACCCGGCAAAAAGATCGTGGTAATTGGCGGCGGATTCATTGGACTTGAACTGGCATCGTCGGCGTCCAAATTGGGCTGCACCGTTTCGCTAATCGAAGCCCAGCCCCGCATTCTGATGCGCGGTGTACCAGAGCCCATAGCAAAGATTGTGCATGATCGGCATATCGCAGCGGGTGTCAGCATGATCATAGGAACTGGTATCTCGCACCTCACTTTAAACGCGGTGCATCTTAATGATGGCCGGGTGATTGCAGCCGACACCATTATCGCTGGCATTGGCGCATCGCCTGAAACCAAACTCGCTTATGATGCTGGCCTCACAATCGAAAACGGCATTGCTTGTAACGCACAAATGCAAACATCAGACCCAGATATTTATGCAGCGGGCGATTGTGCTTCATATGTTTTAGGTGACCGACGCATTCGCTTGGAAGCATGGCGTTCTGCACAGGAGCAGGCAGCCACAGTTGCCGCCAACATGCTGGGACAAAACCAACCCCACACCAATGTTCCGTGGTTCTGGTCTGATCAATATGATCTCTCGCTGCAAATCGCAGGCTTCGCCGAGCTTGGCCCCAACACCATCACGCGCGTACCAGCCGAAGGTGCAGTGGTGCTGTTTCACATGGCCGAAGATGGAGCGATCAAAGGTGCATCGGGAATTGGCATCGGAAACACCATAAGCCGCGACATTAAGGTCGCAGAAATGCTCATCGCCAGAGGCGCCAAGCCCGCACCGGAAATTCTGGCCGACGCAACGCAACCCCTCAAAGCTCTCCTCAAAGGATAATCATGGCCCGCAAGAAACCAACCGTTGCCGATGTTCGCGCCAATAAAGGCAAATACCAATACACCATGATGCGCACCGAAACCTGGGAAGAGCTGGCCGCAGCCCAAGCTGCAGGTATTGATATGGTGTCTGTGCCTCCAGAAATGCTGGTGCAGCATAAATTTCGCGATGTAGCGCCTTCACTATTTGCAGTGCCCGGCATGCCACTTTACGGCGCACCAGCAGCCCAAGACGATTACATGCGTTGGGCCTATAAAATGATGGAGGCCGGTGCTGACGCCGTATATTGCGCGGCATCCTTCGATACCGTCGAACGCATGGCCAAAGATTATATCCCGGTGATTGGCCATGTGGGATTGGTACCACATTATTGCACGTGGACCGGCGGCTTTAAGGGCGTTGGCAAAACCGCTGAAACTGCGTTGCAAGTTTATGAGCGCTGCAAACGCTATGAAAATGTCGGAACCTTCGGTGTTGAAATTGAAGTAGTGCCGCCAGAAGTTACCCAGGAAATTGCCAAACACACCAATCTATTTTTAGTTTCAATGGGTGGTGGCAAAGGTGGCGACTGCCAGTATCTTTTTGCGTGTGATGTGTTGGGTTACAATGGCGGCCACGTGCCGCGCCATTCCAAAAAATACGCTGACCTCGCCACCGAATACGCCAAGATTCAAGACATTCGCATTGCCGCCTTTAAGTCTTTCGTAGGTGAAGTTCAGTCGGGCGCTTGGCCAGTAGAACCCTATATCGTCAATGCTCCTAAGGCAGAAATGGATGCCTTTGTGAAAGCGATGCAAATAAACAAACCCTAACACGTCATTCCCGCGAAAGCGGGAATCCCCCACAACCAGATCCCCGCTTTCGCGGGGATGACGATTTAAGAAAAATGGAGACCTAAAATTATGATTAGATTTGGCGTTATTGGCGCAGGCCGCATTGGCAAGGTGCATTCAGCCACCATCGCTGCAAATCCAAAAGCAAAGCTCGCATTTATTGCCGATGCTGTGCCAGCAGCAGCTGAAGCTTTGGCCAAACAATATGGTGCAAAAGTTGCATCCGTTGACGAAATTATGAAATCCAAAGATGTGGATGCTGTTCTCATTGGTTCGCCAACTGGCTTTCATGCTGAACAAATTCAAGCCGCTTCAAACAATGGCAAAGCCATCATGTGCGAAAAGCCAGTGTCGCTTGATGTCGCCAACATTCATGAAACATTGAAAGTTGTCGAAAAAAATAAATCTACATTAATGATCGGCTTTAACCGCCGCTTTGACCCTAACTTCGCTGAACTTGAACGCCGCGTGCGCTCTGGCGCCATCGGCGAAATTGAAATCGTAACGGTCATCTCGCGTGATCCAAATCCACCACCACCATCTTATGTTAAAGGTTCAGGCGGTCTGTTCCGCGATATGATGATCCATGATTTCGACATGGCCCGTTTCCTCATGGGTGAAGAGTTTACTGTGGTGCAGGCTTTAGGGTCTTCCCTTGTTGACAAGGGCATTGGCGAGGCCGGCGATGTTGATACTGCTGCGGTGCAAATGCAAACTGCATCAGGCCGCATTGCCGTCATCACAAATTCACGCCGAGCAACTTATGGCTATGATCAGCGCATGGAAGTGCACGGCTCCAAAGGCATGCTTACAGCTGCCAACGTGCACAACACCACCGTGCAATTGCACAACGCCGATGGCACGCAAGGTGATCCGGTTCAGAACTTCTTCCTTGAACGTTATTTCCAAGCCTACACCAATGAACTGAACACATTCATCAAAGCAGTTGAAACCGGTGACCGTAATCCAAAACCATCAGGCTTTGACGGCTTGCAAGCGGGCATTCTGGCTGATGCTGCAACGCTGTCGTGGCAAACTGGCAAACCAGTTAAAGTGTAATACAAAAACAAAGGGCTCCCAACCGGGGAGCCCTTCGCACAAACTGGTGTCCCGGTACGCAGTACCTAATCCGGGAAAACCTGGGACACTTGCCAACTGGCATACGCATGTCATGCAGCTGAAATTAGCGCTGAGAAGTTTCCAATCAGTTTCGATTTTTAATATTTGAAAATTTATTGTGTTAACAATATCTTGCAACAGCGTTGGAAGATGGAGCACTTGTCTCAAGCTGAAACAGATTTTGCCTTTGTCGCATGACCCGGTAATAGATTATTGAGAGTTGTCACACCTTGAGGTTTTCCGAAATAATAACCTTGCAACATTAACACCGAGCACTTCTGGTTCGGCCAGCAACGCGACATTTTCACGTTTGCGACACTAAAACTGGCAAATAAAAAATAAATCAAACGCGCTGTTGCCTTTACCACTCAAGCCGACTAGAAGCGGGCCAACTTCACTTCCAATGACGCGGGATGGAGCAGCCCGGTAGCTCGTCAGGCTCATAACCTGAAGGTCGTCAGTTCAAATCTGGCTCCCGCAACCAAATAAAAACCCGTTATCTCAATGAGATAGCGGGTTTTCCTTTTGTACCAAACAGCCAGGAAATGCGCCCCACGTGTCGGCGCAAGGCGGCGAGTAACCTTATGGGCAAGATGTCAGAGTATGCTGCTTTGGCGAACTTGCCCATCGACCTCTGGTCAGTGGACGCCATTCAGCTTAGATGCAGCAATCAACCAGTTCCAGGCTTCCGCTGTATTCGGATGCAATAGCTCCTTTGCTGTGGAGGTAGCGAACCAGTTCTCGCCTGTACGCAGGACGTGACTGGACGCTTGCACCAACGCGACAACAGTTCAGGCGCGGCTCTGTGGTTGTGACACAAGCCTTGAAGAAGCTTCAGCAGATCTCGGTGCCAGCAATCTGCAAACATTCTGGAAAATCACCTTTCCGCTTATCCTGCCGGGTGTGTTGTCGGGCTGGGCCCTGGCCTTCGTTTTGTCATTCGACGACTTGATTATTTCCAGCCTTGTCACCGGACCAGGTGCCGCCACTTTGCCCATGCGGCTTTATAGCCAGATGCGCCTTGGCGTAACGCCCGAAGTCAATGCGGCCAGCAGCTTGATGGTGTTGGCTGCCGTGACGGTACTCTTCTTGAGTTTGCGTCTTGGCCAGAAGCGGCAATAGCCATGTGATGAAACTGTCTTGCGCCGACTGCATATTTGAAGAAATCCTCAAAGCCCTTGAAAGCGCAACCCGGTTTCGAGGGCCTTGCTTTTAGCCGAGACCTAGAATTATCGACCTCAGAAATGGCACTTGAACCAACCTGCTGGCTTGATCAGCGCTGAACCACTTTCTCGTTCGTTGGCCCCTTTCTTTCCAATCCCGCAGCAGAGCTTTGACCTCGAGGGGGTAAACCACAACGCGACATTTTTGCGAGGCCCCGCCCTTCAAGTTTTTGACATAATCAAATTGGCCCAATGCAGTTTTACCAATGCGGCCTGCCGTGCCCGCCTCTTCCAAAGCTTCACGCTTAGCGGCGTTGTAGTCTTGAAGATGGAGCATTTGCCAACCTTTAGGAATGATCCATCGGCGAGTTTCGCGAGACGTAATGAGCAGCACTTCAATGCGCTTGCCCCGCCTGCGATAGGGCAAAGCTGCAACTTGGATTTTTGGTGATTCATCGGCCACGCACATCAGTCTAGGCGTCAGTGAATATTTGTAAACGGTGCTATATTTTCTGGAACCGCAAATAAGACGAGCTACGGCCCTCGCGCACGGCTTTGGCTTCGTAGCGGGTGCGCGTCCAATTCTCAAAGGGCAGCTTTGCGTCACCGTCCTCAACAAAGCCACTGTGAACGGCCACATGTTCACGTGTCCACGTCACATAATCTTCAATATCAGAGGCAAACCAAAAATGCCCTGCAGGTTTTAGCACGCGGTGGATTTGCACAAGGTTTTCGGGGCTGACAAAACGCCGTTTAGTCTGCCGCGCTTTGGGCCAAGGATCAGGATAGAGCAGATACACGCGTTCAAAACAGTGGTCGGGCAAGGCCTCCAGCAAAACCCGGGCATCACCATAATGCACCCGCACATTGCTGAGCGCCCGCACTTCAATCTCAGCTAAAAGTTTGGCCACGCCATTCAGATAAGGTTCCGCGCCAAAGATGGTAACTTCTGGATGTAGCGCGGCTTGATGTGCCAGATGTTCTCCGCCACCAAATCCTATTTCCAGCCAGCAGCGCGGAGATGCCGTTTCAAGCGGGGCAGCAATATCTACCGCCACCTGTGGTAAAACTGTTGCCATCAAACCAACATGCGTGCGGCGCAAAGGTTTCCCCTTGCGCCGCCCGTAAAATTGAAACTTTGGAACGTCGTTAATCACTTCACCGCCAACTGCAGGGCTTTGACCAAATCCGTCTTCTCCCAAGAGAAGCCGCCATCCTTCGTGGGCTTGCGACCAAAATGACCATAGGCCGAAGTGCGCGCATAAATCGGGCGATTGAGATCAAGATGCGTGCGAATACCACGAGGTGACAAATCCATCACCTTGCGCAAAGCCTTTTCAATTTTGGCATCATCAATTTTGCTCGTGCCATGGGTATCAACATAAACCGAAAGCGGTTGCGACACACCGATAGCATAAGACAATTGAATGGTGCACTTCTTGGCAAGCTTGGCTGCAACAACATTCTTGGCAAGATAACGCGCTGCATAAGCCGCAGAACGATCAACCTTGGTTGGATCTTTGCCGGAGAATGCGCCACCACCATGAGGAGCAGCCCCACCATAAGTATCCACAATAATTTTGCGCCCCGTAAGGCCACTGTCACCATCAGGCCCACCAATAAAAAATTTACCCGTCGGGTTCACATGCCAAACCGTGTCCTTAGTGATCCAGCCTTTTGGCAAAGCTTTTTTCACATAAGGTGTAACCAGCTTCAAAACATCTTTCGATGTCATCTCTTCATCAATATGCTGATGCGAGACTACAATTTGCGTGGCACCCACTGGCTTGCCATTTTTATATTTAACCGTCACTTGGCTCTTAGAGTCTGGGCCTAATTGCTTGGCCGCACCAGAGTGGCGGGCTTCTGCCAGCAATTGCAAAATACGTTGCGAATAATACAGTGGAGCAGGCATAAGGTCCGGTGTTTCATCGCAGGCATAGCCAAACATAATACCCTGGTCACCAGCACCCTCATCCTTATGGGCAGCGCTATCAACGCCCACAGCAATATCGGCCGATTGCCCATGCAGCAAAATTTCAATCTCGGCTGTTTGCCAATGAAAACCAGATTGCTCATAGCCAATCGACTTTATGGCAGCGCGCGCCACCGCTTTAATTTTCTCGTGCGTCACCGAGGCTGGCCCACGCGTTTCACCAGCAATGATCACCCGGTTTGTAGTCGCCAAAGTTTCACAAGCCACCCGAACCGACCAAGGGTCCATTCCCTGTTCAAGCGCTTCGCGGAAAAACAAATCCACAACTTCATCAGAAATCCGGTCACACACCTTATCGGGGTGCCCTTCAGAAACTGACTCGCTGGTGAAAAGATAAGAACTTCTTGCCATGGCTGGCCCTCACGATTGGCGCTGAAAATCTATATAAAGGAATCTTTATACAGTTGGCGCTCTTCATGACAGGCCGCAGGAAACTGGTCAAGCCAAAACCCCGCCTGAACTCCAACCAGAAAATTAAAAGTTTAGGTTTTGAGATCAACGACCATGCGTGCCAAATTGGCAATGATACGACGCTTCAGCTCGCTATCGGCATCCTTGAATGCTTTAGCAAGCAATATGCCTTCGGGCGTCATCATCGAGGCCACAAAGTCATCGCCAGCACTGCTTTCACTCAAGCCGCCAGATTGATCAACATCGGGAAGCCCGTCGTAGAAAAATTGAACTGGCACCCCTAAGGTTTTAGCAGCGTAGAAAAGGCGGCTTGCACTGATGCGATTTGAACCCTTTTCATATTTCTGCACTTGCTGAAACGTAATACCCAGCAATTCACCAAGTCTTTCTTGCGACATGTTGATGAGCTGGCGGCGCATGCGAATTCTGGAGCCTACATGCACGTCTATATAGTTAGGGTCGCGTCTTGTCATTATTACCTCAGACCAAATGCCCCCAGTCTGGATTCTGTTTTAAAAAACTACTTTGTTCAATCAATTCACCATCAGCTTGCCCAAAATGATCGCGAACTACGCTAATTTGATACTTCAAATGCTACGATTCATCAAATCATAAAATTTCGGCGCATCAAAACCGCAATGAGAAAAATCATTCCGATTAAACCTAGCAAAACATGATCTCCATACTGGCTATAAACAGTTACATTACCAGCGCGCGGAATTGGCGAATCAAATACCGCCTCCACACCCAAGTCACTGCGGTATACATAACCCCCAGTTGCATTTACAATAGCACTAATTCCGGTATTTGCAACCCTCAAAATGCCAACACCCTGTTCGATGGCGCGAAACCGCAATTGCGCTAAGTGCTGATAAGGTCCAGCTGAATTCCCAAACCATCCATCATTGGTCACATTTAAAATCCAATCTGGTCGATCAGATGTCATCAAAACATCTGGAAATATTGCCTCATAACAAATCTGCATCGCAACATTTCCTAAACCTTTGATTGCAACAATACTTGATGCAGCCCCGGCACTAAAACTCTCGGGTAAATTGACGACTTTGCGAAAACCAAGCGGTTCAATAAGCCACGCCAGCGGTAAATATTCGCCCCCCGGCACCAAATGTATCTTGTCATAATGCGCGATCACATTTGCTTCGCCATCAAAAGCCAAGATGCTGGTGAAATATTCGGGCGGACGGCCAGCAACATTTTCAGGCGACGATCGCCGAATTGCGCCAGTCAGCAATATTTTATCACCAGCCAGCACAGTGCGCAATTCACGCTGGCCCTCGGCACTTTCATCAATCAAAAACGGCACAGCCGATTCTGGCCATATAATCACTGTAGGAGGCTTAGCCGAAACCCGGGCGGAGAGCGCTAACAATTGATCGAAAATCTCTCGTGCATTATCACCGCGCCACTTATCGCTCTGCGAAATATTGGGCTGCACCAAGCGCACAATATGGCCCTCAATAAATCTCGGTGGACTTTGCGCTACGCGAATTTCACCCCAGATCCAACTCACTGGCAAACTGAGTGCAATCAAAATCGCAATCCTACGCCAAACGAGGTGATCGCTCACCAATCCAAGCGGCGCCAGTGCCCACAGCACAACCATCAGCGTGAGGCCATTCATGCCAATGAGTGAAGCGAGCTGTGACGCACCTCCCATGCCATCAGCAGCAAGGCCAGGCACTGCCCACGGAAGCCCGGTTAAAATATGTCCGCGCACCCATTCAAAAATCGCAAACCATAGTGGCACCATTAAAAAAAGCGGAAATCCCTTGCGGGCAAAATGTAAGCTGCAGGAAACGGCCGCGGCCCAAAACAACGCCATGCCTGCCGCCAATCCAGCAACCGCAAAGGGCATCATCCAAAGATAATTCGCCGCATCAACTAAAAACGCAAACCCGATCCAGTGGAGAACCGCCAGGAAGTAACCAAACCCAAACAGCCAGCCGAAGAAAAAGTTCTTTCGAAAGCTGTGCGATTGTTGCATTTGCAAAACGACGAAATAAAGCGGGAATGTGAAACCCAATATCCACCACGCCCCAACTGGCGGCATGGCCAAGCCCGAAAGCAAGCCAAGCAGAACGCTAAGAGCACATAATCGCCAGCCCGCAATCGCACCAAGATGCAATATTCTTAATTTATTTGAAACTTTCATATTTTCACACTTTGGTAGGAAATTAGGTCTCTTCTCAAAAAAATACCGCGTTGCTATTTGGTCTAATCTTTGGCACATAGCGCAAGTAACAAGCTTGGAATTGCAATGACAAATGTAACTGATCAAATGGGCACAATCGTAAGTCACGCAACTATGGCAGAAATCATGTCCTTGCTTGAATCGCCAGCTGGTTTTGCAAAGCTCCAACCGAATCAACGCAAATTTTTGACTGCCGCCGTATTAGGCTCAATCGTTCCTGCGGACGGAAAAATTCGCCCCGTTGAAATGGAACATCTTGAAGCGCATTTGAAACAAAAATACCGCCTTAACCTTGAAACATTAAAACTGGCCATGTCCTATGCCAACACCGGCCTTGCCGCTGAACAATTACAGATTGCGGCCCACGAGCTCACTGAATTGCTGAGCATCGAAGACCGGACAAAACTTATTGGCCTCCTCTGGGATGTCGCCATTTGTGACGATGAGTTGCACAGCAGTGAAGAATCGATGATCTATAAAATAGCCGATTCTTCTGGTGTGCCAAGAAAACGTGTTGCCGAACAACAAGCCCGCGCCCAAGCAAATCAAGGCCACTAAATTATCAGCGTTGTTTGGCAACTGCTTCGGCCATGGAACACATAATTTCAAACATCATCACGGTGCCAGCATAGGCTGTCATGCCTGAAGCATCAAACGGTGGCGACACCTCGACCACATCAGCTCCCACAATGTTGAGGCCGCGCAATTCGCGCAACATTTGTTGGGCTTGAAAAGTTGTAAAGCCGCCAATCTCTGGTGTGCCAGTGCCCGGCGCATAGACCGGGTCTAACATATCAATATCAAAACTCACATAAACATCTGAGTCGCCAACCAGTTCGCGCGCTTCAGCCATAATGGCTTTGGGGCCTTTTTCCATCGCCTCTTCAATGCGCACCATACGCACGCCCATTTTTGCACCATATTCAAAATCTTCAAGATCATACATAGACCCCCGAAGACCAATTTGAATGGTCCGCTTGGGGTCAAGAACCCCCTCTTCAATGGCGCGCTTGAAGGGCGTGCCGTGGGTATATTTAAAACCCCCGAAATAGGAATCATACAAATCCGTATGGGCATCAAAATGGATCATCGCCACCGGCTTTTTTGCGCCCACCGCACGCAGCACAGGCAAAGAACACAAATGATCGCCACCGGCAGAAAGCGGGCGAATGCCTTTGGCCACCAAAGCTTTGTAATATTTTTCCACCCGCGCCAAAGCATCATCCACATTGGCCGGGTTCACCGGGCAATCCCCAAGATCAGCCACATTGGCCAAATCATAAGGCACAATATGCGAAGTTTGATGCATGCGCCGAACCATCGCAGATTGATCACGCATTTGCCGCGGGCCATGGCGCGGGCCCGGGCGATTGGTAGTGCCGCCATCCCACGGAATGCCAACCACCCCAATATCAATGCCCTCAGCCTTCTCCAACTCCACATGCGGCAAACGGAAAAATGTTGAAAGCCCGCCAAACCTTGGGGTGACAAGACCTGATATAGGTTGGTTGAAATTGGACAAAGAAAACTCCTCTTGAACTTTTTTCTATAATGACCTGACGCTCAGATTGATGCAAGACCACGTTGTGCTCGCTCAAGTCCAAACACGCTACTTGGAGTACCATCAAGCATGTGCAATACTCGACTGAGCAATTTATCTAAGAGACGATTTAGGAAGGACTCAAATGTCTAAATCCTTGTTAAAAGCCTTCGATAACCTCGAGTGGAAATCTTCGCTCCATGTCATGAAGCCCCAAGTGTATCAATGACGCAGCATAACCACATCCTCGATGCCATTGGCAACACTCCACTGGTCGAACTTCGGCATATCGTTCCCAAGGGCAGTGCCCGCATTTTTGCCAAACTTGAATCAGCCAATCCCACGGGCAGTATGAAAGATCGTTTGGCGCGGAAATTAATCCAAAGCGCCGCCGAAAAAGGGCTGCTACCTGCTGGTGGCACGGTGGTTGAATACACCGCTGGCACCACCGGCATTTCCTTGGCCTTCGTGGCCCGTGCACTAGGTTACAAAACCCACTTTGCCTTCTCCGATGCCTTCAGCGACGAAAAACGTTTTACTATGAAAGCCTTTGGAGCGGAGATCACCGATATCCCGAGTGACGGCAAAAAAATCACCAAGGAACTCATTCACGCAATGATTGCTAAAGCGGGTGAGATCAGTCAAAGACCAAACCACTGGTGGGCCGATCAATTGAAAAATGAAGATGGCGCTGCGGGCTATACCAGCCTTGGCGAAGAAATCTGGCAACAGACCAGCGGCAAGGTCGATGCGTTCGTGCACACCGTTAGCACTGCCCATTCCATTCATGGTGTAAGCCGAGCCCTCAAAAATCAGAATCCTGACGTACAAATATTCGCAGTTGAGCCAGATGAGTCGGCTGTTCTGTCTGGCCGGCCTCCGGGTTCTCATAAGATCGAAGGCATTGGCCTTGGCTTTTTGCCGCCGCTTTGGTTCCCTGGCGAAGTGAATGAAATTCTCACTGTTTCAACTGATGATGCCAAAGCCATGGCGAGACGGCTGGCGATGGAAGAAGCGATTTTTGCTGGAACCTCCACAGGTGCCAATATCATCGCAAGTCTGCGGGTGGCCGAGAGACTGGGCCCCAACGCAACTGTGACCACATTGATTGTCGATTCGGGCCTGCGCTATCTTAGCACAGACGTATTCCGGTAGAGCATTTGACGCAAGGCCCACCGCCCAGCTACCACTATGCGATGGATAACAATTTTGATTTCATCGTAATTGGCGCAGGCATAGCCGGAGCATCGGTGGCTGCTCATTTAGCCGCTCGACACAAAGTTCTTATTTTAGAAATGGAAGACCGCCCCGGTTATCACACAACCGGCAGATCTGCCTCAAGTTACGAACCAAATTATGGACCAGCACCAATGCTCGCATTGATCAGGGCCAGCTTTAATTTCTTGATGAACCCGCCTGAAGGTTTTACCGATGCGCCACTTTTTTCACCACGCGGTTCTTTCTTTTTCCAGCCCGCCGATCAAGTTGAAGCCATGGATGAGCTGCTTTCCAATAGTTCAGGATTGAAAGAATATTCCGAAGCCCAAACCAAAGCCCTCTATCCAATTTTGCGACCAGGTTACGCCCAACGATTTTTCTATGATGATGCAACTGGGGATCTTGATGTAGACCTTCTGCACCGCGGCTATCTGCGCATGTTTAAGGCTGCGGGCGGCACCTTGATCAATAATGCAGCGGCTCAATCGATCGAGCGCACCAACAAGCAATGGATTGTTAAAACTCCTGCGGGAACATTTAAGTGCCCCGTGGTGATCAACGCTGCTGGCGCTTGGGGTGATGTGGTAGCTGGCTTGGCAGGTGTCGAGAAAATTGGGTTAGTGCCCAAACGCCGCTCTATTGGAGTGGTGCCGGTGATTGGGTATGATGGCTTCGAAAAATGGCCCATGGTCACTGATGCCGGAGAAACCTGGTATGCCAAACCCCAGAGCGGAAAAATGATCGTCTCATCCGCTGATGTAACGCCCGTCGAACCTCATGATGCCTATGCTGATGATATGGCTATTGCCGAAGGGATTGAGCGTTTGATGAACGCAACGACTTTTGAAGTCACTCATCTCGATCATTCATGGGCGGGACTTCGCACTTTCGCGCCAGATAAAAACCCCGTAGTTGGATTTGATCCGTACACGGAGGGATTTTTCTGGCTTGTCGGTCAAGGCGGTTATGGAATTGAATCCGCACCTTCGCTTTCAAGAACGGCCGCAGCCTTGGCGCAACACAAATCGGTCCCAGAAGATGTGCTGGAATTTGGCCTTAACATCACAGCTATTCACCCCCAACGTTTGAGATAATCAATGACCAATCGCCCTGAAACATCCGTTGGTGAGGCTCTGATCAGCCTGCTCGAAGCTTATGGTGTGGACACCATATTTGGCATTCCCGGCGTGCACAATGTGGAAATGTACCGCGCACTTCCGCGCTCTAAAATCAACCACATCCTCACCCGCCATGAACAAGGCGCAGGTTTCATGGCAGATGGTTATGCCCGCGCCACCGGTAAGCCAGGTGTATGCTTCACCATCACCGGACCCGGCCTTCTCAACATTCTAACGCCCATAGGCCAAGCTTGGTCGGACTCAAGTAATATCTTGGTCATTTCATCGGCATTGGACATAACTGAAAGCGCTCAAGGGCGTGGCCGCTTGCATGAAATGATCAGCCAGCACCAAGCCGCAAAATCTGTCACCTCTCATGCTGCCCGCGCCTACACCGCCAAAGATGTACAGAACGCCATCGCCAGTGCATTTGCTCGCTTCGCCAGCACAAGGCCGCGCCCGGCTTATCTCGAAGTGCCATTGGATTTATTCAATGCACCTGCAGGCGAAGGCTGGGCCGCAACCGCTTTACCAGAACGCCCGCAAGCTTCTGCACATCAAATCGAAGCGGCGGCCAGCAAACTACAGGCTGCCAAGCATCCACTGCTAATTTTGGGCGGCGGTGCTCTTTCGGCTGGCAACACCGCCGTGAACATCGCCGAAAAACTAGGGTGTCCGATCATCACAACAACAGCAGGAAAAGGTGCCGTCCGCGCCGATCATCCACTGTGCTGGGGCTACCTTTTGGGATACCCCGAAACCCAAAAAATCATTTCAGAATCTGATGCCATACTTTGTGTTGGGTCAGAACTTTCAGAAACAGATTTCTGGAACACCGATTTTGTCATCACCAAAAACTTAATTCGCATTGATATTGATCCAGACTCATTGGCAAGACCCCATAAAGCAGAAATTGCAATTCTCAGTGATGCCGCGTTAGCTCTTAAACTGCTCGATGAAAACCTGAAGTCGAACAAAACCCAAAATCAAATCGCCCCCCAAACAATAGATACTCCACTGCGAAACATCTTGAGCCAAGCGCTCAAAGTAATCCGCGATTCTCTACCGCAAGAAACCGTTGTCACCTCCGACATGACGCAGCTCGCCTATGCTGCCAATGAAATCTTCCCGGTCTATAATCCTCATACTTGGATTCATCCTGTAGGCTTCGGCACATTGGGATTTGCTCTTCCTGCCGCCATTGGCGCAAAATTTGGAGTGGGAAAAAAACCTGTGGCCGCCTTGATCGGCGACTATGGCTTTCAATACACCATCAATGAACTTGGCACTGCAGTAGAGCACAAATTGCCTGTGGTCATTCTGTTGTGGAACAATGATGCGCTCGGCCAAATCCGCGATGATATGGTAAGCAAAGGCATCCAACCCAATGCCGTCACTTTGCAAAATCCAGATTTCCAAATGTTGGCACGCGCCTATGGAGCAAAAGCCGAACGCCCCCAAAATCTAAAGGCCTTAGGTCTTGCTATCACAGCAGCCCTCAATGCCGATGGTCCAACGCTCATCGAAATGACGCCACGGATGGTGCATGGCTAATTGCGCGATTATATTTGATGTCGATGGCGTGTTGCTCGAACTCACGCGCCAAGAAGAAGAGCTCTTCTTCGAACCCTTCGCAAAGCGGATTGATGCCACCAAGCTTTCACGCGATTGGAATTCCTATAAAATCCGCAATGATGAGGATATTCTAAACGAACTCATTGAGCGTCACCGTTTGCCTAGAACTGACACTAAACTTATTCGCACTGAATATTTGAACCTGTTGCGCCAACAGCTCGCAAACCAAACGATTATATCGCAAACCATCGCAGGTGCACCGGAACTCATGGCGCAGCTGGATTTTGCCACTCTCGGCATTGCCACCGCAAATTTCCGTGAAGCTGCGAAACTACGTTTAGGTCAAGCAGGCCTCTGGCCTCAGGTTGCGGCAAACGCTTTTGGCGCCGATGGCGGTGGCCACAAGCATGAAATTTTAGGCCGGGCTTTAGCAGCGCTCAAACTTGATCGGTTCCGCATCGTCTTCATCGGTGATAATGTGAATGATGTGACGGCGGGACTTAAACACGGTGTGCACTTTATTGGCTTCAGCCAAAGCCCACAGCGCCGGGAAACTTTGCGCCGTGCTGGTGCCCCTCATGTGAGCGCAAACCACACGCAAACACTTGCCTTGATTAAGTCCCTGTTAACCCGTTGAATGCGAGTCAAACCTGTCCTTAACTAGCGACAATCTAGCGGGGATTGATTCTTTTTGGGGACCATAAAATGAGCGGCCACAGTCAATTTGCATTGCTAAAGACCAAACGATTCTTGCCGCTCTTTGTAGCCCAAGCCATTGGCGCATTTAATGATAACGTTTTCCGCTCAGCACTGTCGATGCTTTTCATTTTCGGCCTCAGCCGCGAGTTGGTGCCAAACCCTGAATTTACCAACACATTATCTGCCGGATTGCTCATCATTCCGTTTTTCCTTTTTTCAGCTTTCGCTGGCCAACTGGCCGATAAGTTTGACAAAGCCGTAATTGCCCGGCGTATCAAACTCGTAGAAATCGGCATTGTGGCCTTGGCCTCTTATTCACTTTTCAGCAACAATGTGCCGCTGCAACTATTCTGTATGTTTCTGGCAGGCACCCAATCAGCGTTCTTTGGCCCGATCAAATATTCAATCCTTCCTCAATATCTAAAGAAAGAAGAATTGCTCGGCGGCAATGGCATGATTGAAATGGGCACATTCATTTCAGTTTTGTTGGGCACTATTTTGGGCAGCGTTTTGATCCTGCACCCAAGTGGTGCGCATTTTGTTTCAGGCGCCATGATTGTCCTCGCCATCATCGCCTATGGTGCAGCGTGGTTGATGCCTCCCGCACCTTCAGCTCAACCTGATTTGAAAATAAATTATAATATCGCCGCCGAAACTTGGAATGTGTTCAAGCAGGCCGCTGAAAAGCGCGATGTGCTTTTTGCCATTTTCGGCATCTCATGGTTCTGGTTCTTAGGCGTGGTATTTCTCACGCAAATTCTACCCTTCACTAAAAATGATCTCCATGCCACCGAGCAAGCAGCAACTTTGATCTTGGCAGTGTTCAGCGTGGCAACAGGCTTAGGGTCAGTCTATTGCAATAAATTGCTCGATGGCAAAGTGACAGTAAAATATGTGCCCGTCTCAGCTGCACTTATGAGTCTGTTTATCGTTGATTTATATTTTGCTGCGGGCGCAGTGGGGCGCATGGCCGTGGGCGATGCCCTCACCACGCCAACGCAATTGCTCACAAGTTTTGCAGGCTTGCGCGTATTATTTGACCTCGGCGCAATCGCATTCTGCTCTGGCCTGTTTGTTGTGCCACTTTTTGCGGTAGCGCAATCACGCACACCGCATTATCGCCGCGCCCGCGTGATCGGAGCAAACAATATTGTGAACGCGATATTCATGATCGCCGCAACCATTTTGTCAGGTGCCCTTCTCGCCCAAGGTATTTCGGTGCGCGGGCTCTATCTCTTGCTTGGAACTGCAAACGCGATCGTTGCCATTTATCTCTTGATAAAATTTCCCCAAACACTTTTGGCCTCTGTTTTTCGTGGCCTTTTTCGCTTGCTCTACCGTGTCGAAGTTAAAGGCATGGAGCATTATCAAGCGGCAGGTCGCAAAGTTTTGATCGTTCCCAACCACACCTCCTTTCTCGATGGTCCTTTGCTCTCAGTCTTCCTGCCAGAGCGTGCGGCCTTTGCTATCAACAGCCATATGGCCAAATCTTGGTGGGTGAAGCCGGCTTTCATTCTCTATGATATATACCCAATCGACCCTACCAATCCTTTGGCTTTGCGCACCTTGGTGGAGCGCATGAAGCACAATCAAAAAGTTGTGATATTTCCTGAAGGCCGTATCACCGTGACTGGCGCTTTAATGAAAGTCTATGAAGGACCGGCAGCCATTGCTCAAATGGCTGGTGCCAATGTTTTGCCGGTTCGAATTTCCGGCGCGCAATTCTCGCCCTTCTCTATGATGCGCGGAAAATTGCGCCTGCAATGGTTCCCCAAAATTACCATTACATTCTTGCCACCGGTAAAATTTAACGCTCCCGAAAGTCTCAGAGGCGGTGCACTTCGCGAACATCAAGCTGAGAAGCTTTATGATGTGATGGCCAACATGATGTTCCAAACCTCAAAAATTGACCGCACTCTCTGGCAATCCCTGTTGGATGCGCAAGCCATCCACGGCGGTAAACGAGATATCATTGAAGACATTCAGCGCAAGCCAATGAACTATGATACTATTGTCACGGGAAGTTTGGTGCTGGGCCGCAAATTGGCCCACCTCACCCCAGGTCATAAAAATGTGGGTGTATTGATGCCCAATGCCATTGCCAGCGCACTGGCTTTTTTTGGTTTGCTTTCGACAGGTCGCATTCCAGCTTTGCTGAATTTCTCAACCGGGGCCATGAACATGGCGGCGGCCTGCACCGCAGCAGAAGTGCACAGCATTGTGACCAGCCGCAAATTTATTGAAGCCGCCGAAATGCAAGGCGATATCAATTTTCTCGAGAAGACTTACAAAATTATCTATCTTGAAGACGTGCGGGCGTCAATTGGCCTTGGTGATAAGCTCTTTGGCCTCTGGACCAAACTGGCCCCCGGCCTTGCTCTCAAAAACGCAGGCGCTGAAACCAACCCGTATGAACCCGCGGTCACCTTGTTCACATCTGGCTCCGAAGGTGTGCCCAAAGGAGTTGTGCTCTCGCATCGCAATTTAAACGCCAACTGGTTGCAAGTGGCCGCGCGCATTCCGTTCACGCCTTTGGATAAAGTCTTCAATGCCATGCCGGTGTTCCATTCCTTCGGACTGACCGGCGGGCTTTTATTGCCACTGCTCGGTGGCGTAAACTCCTTCCTTTATCCTTCCCCCCTGCATTATAAAATCGTGCCTGAAATGTGTTACGATACCAACGCTACTGTGCTCTTCGGCACCGACACATTCCTGACTGGTTATGCCAAGAACGCGCACAACTATGATTTCTTCAACATGCGTTTTGTGGTGGCGGGTGCTGAACGCGTAAAGCCTGAAACCCGTGAAGTGTGGATGGAAAAATTTGGCCTGCGCATTCTTGAAGGCTACGGCGCCACCGAGTGTTCGCCAGTTCTTTCGGTCAACACGCCAATGCATTATCGCTCAGGTTCGGTCGGGCGCTTGCTGGATGGCATTGAATATAAGGTGGAAGCTGTGCCTGGCATTGAAGTGGGAGGCAGACTTTATGTCAAGGGTCCCAATATTATGCTGGGCTATCTGCGCGCCGATAATCCTGGCGTCATCGAACCACCACCTTTGGGCTGGTATGACACCGGCGACATCGTGAGTGTCGATGATCATCGTTTCGTCACCATTCTGGGCCGCGCCAAGCGCTTTGCCAAAATAGCCGGAGAGATGGTGTCGCTAACAATGATCGAAGCCAAGCTGCAAGTTCTCTTTCCTGATTTGGATCACGCTGTAGTGGCCGTGCCTGACAAAAAGAAAGGCGAGCAATTGGTTTTATTCACCACCCTCGACAAACCAGACCGAAAGAAAATTGCTGACGGTTTGAAGAGCCAAGGTGTCGCGGATTTGATGATCCCCAAGACCATTATTCAGCTAGAAAACATGCCACTGCTGGGGTCCGGCAAAACCGACTATGTCGCTATCGCGAGAATAGCCAAGGAAAAAGTGCCGGAATGAAACTTGCTAAAATTGCTGAACGTCTTTCTGGTCTAGGATCAGAAAAATGGGCCATCCACAGTGAAGGCAAGCGCCGCGCTGCCGCAGGTGAGAACCTGATTTTTCTCTCCATCGGCGAGCCAGATGCACAACCCCCAGAGGCAATTCTGCAAGAGGCCAGAAAACAAATGCGGCCAGGCCGCCTGCATTATTCCGCAGGCAATGGCGAGCTTTCCGTGCGCGAAGCCTTGTCTCGGCACTACACCAAACAAACCGGCCGCCCCATCAGCGCCAATCAATTTCTATTTCTCCCAGGAACCCAAACCGCATTATTTATCGCCTTTATGGCGATCTTAAATGAAGGTGACGAGGTGCTGTTGCTCGATCCTTATTATGCAACTTATGAAGGCGTGATCGCTTCGCCCGGCGGTGTGCCCGTCGCAGTGCCCCTTGATCCTGACAATGCCTTCCATCCCAATATCGCAAAGCTGGAAGCAGCCATCACGCCACGCACCAAAGCGTTGCTACTCAATTCACCCAGCAACCCAACGGGTGCCGTTTTCACCCGCGAAGAAATTGCATTGATCAGTGCTCTTTGCAAAAAGCATGATTTGTGGATTGTATCTGATGAAGTTTACGCCACATTGATTTACGGCAACAATGTCTTCGTCTCGCCCTTCTTCGACAAAGATATGGAAGAACGCACGATTGTAACGTCTTCGATCTCCAAGTCGCACGCCATCCCCGGCTTCCGCTGCGGCTGGATTGCCGCCTCCGAAGATTTCTGCGCACGTGCACTGGCCATTAGTGAATCCATGTTGTTTGGCAGCCAAGCATTTCTAGAAGACGCAACGGCCTTTGCCCTCGACACGCATTTTCCTGAAATCGACAAGATGCGCCAAAACTATCAAGCCCGCGCTAAACTCCTCATCGACGGACTCAAAGCTTGTAAATCAGTGAGCGCAAGAATGCCCGAAGGCGGCATGTTTGTAATGGTTGATGTGCGCAAAACCGGACTGACAGGCGAGGCCTTTGCCCGCAAGTTAATGACCGAGCACAATGTCGTCACCATGCCCGGTGAAAGCTTTGGGGCCTGTGGCTCAGGCCATTTGCGTGTTGCGCTGACAGCGGATGAAAAGCAAGTGGCCGAGGCAGCCAAGAGAATTGTGGCCCTCGCTAACGCACTTAATTAGCGGCATCCACGTAGGCTGAAAGACAGCCAGCGTCAGTGGTCTCCGATGCTGCAATCAATTCACTGAGTTTAGCCCCCGATGAAATATCGCCCTTCAGCCCAATCTGAAGCTCGGTGAACAACCCACTTTTGCTACACGTCACGCGCACCCGGTCTCCAGCACCTTTGCCGTAAGCCTGATCAAACTTCGCACGCAAATCTGCTGTTTGAATCGTCTTACCAATATTAGCCGCCATGAAAGCCTGCACTGGCGAAGTGTTGACATCATTGATCAAGCGAATCTGATCTCTAAAATATGTCTCGGCATTGGTGCCCGGATAACATGTACCATGCTTGATCCATTGATGGCGCTCCAAGACGGATTGCGTTCCCGGCATAACCTTGTCTAAGGCCGCTTTGGTTTCAGCGCTTAACTGCGGATCAGGCAATTGCTCCCATTTGTGTTGATCATCTAAAGCTGCCTTTGCGCGATCAACTCCGCAAAATACATTGCGCCGTGGCTGAGGCCACAAACCATGCAATGAAAAATGCGAGGCTTCATAGCTCGAAGCTGTTTGGTTTTTGCATTCTGCTTTACTCTTCATCACTTCACAAAACGCCGGTTCCCAGCTCAGGGCTAAAACAAAATATGGAACGCCACCCTTCGGTCCCCGGGGTTTGGGCTTTGGTTTAACCGTGCCATCTGGTGTATTTATCGCAGCTCCGCCAGTGTCTGCCGCCGCCGTCGTTGCTCCACCAACCGAACCACACTCGAGAGCCACCCAGCGCTGATACGGATTGGCCCCCGGCACCTCAATCCAATAATGCGTTGCTTGATTCTTATTCTTGCCGAGCAGCCGATAAGACTTCGCAACCTCAACCGATACTTTCCCAGGATTGCTGCCTTTTTTGATCGATGCCACAGCCGGGCAAGTTTTCGCTGCCACAAATTGCCCATCCATTTTCACTTGACCAAAGGCCAACGTGCTGCAGAAAAGCAGAAAACTCATTGCCAATTTCTTCAAACTAACAGTCCTATCGCCAAACTAATGGATGATCCACGAGGGCCTTATCAATCGTGAGTAATTTCAGACCTTCTACAACACAAACCCCCAAGAGCAGTCGATCAAATGGATCTTTTGTAATGGGTTCGTGTCCAATTGCTACCAATGCATGATCTTTCGTTATGTCTAAAATCGCAATATTTTGTCGCTCTATCATTGTCGGCAGATTTGCGAGCGGAAAGTTAAGTCGCATTTTTCCTATGCGTATCTTTATAGCAATTTCCCAAATTGAAACGACACTTACATTGGCATAGTCAATTCCCACAAGTTTATGCTGAACCGAACTTGGCAATTCCAAATCCACTTGGCCAAGCGCTGAAAGCAAAATATGGGTGTCCAACAATATCACTGGGAATTTGGTGAAGGCGTAATCAAGAAATCTTCGGGAAACGGGTCGTCAAAATCCGGAGCGACATAAGCCACTGCCTTTTCAACGCCTAGCGTTTCCAAGTATGACCGCCCAGCTTCAAAATTGATTCCAGCCCGCTTCTTTTCATGCGGGCGCAATTCCACGACCGGCTTGCCATGTCGGGTTAAAACAATCTCTTCTCCAGCTTCTGCGCGGTGCAAAAGTTCAGATAACTGGTTCTTTGCATCTTTCACAGAAATATACATGCATGAAATATAGCCATTAGTAGCCACAAAGTCAAATCAATAGGATTCAACCTTTTTATACTGTACAAATGGCGGTTAAATAGGTAACATCCTATTTATGGATACGATCGCACAATCATTCCTCGCTGAAATAGAAGCCTATTTGGCCTCGACCGGAACTGATGCCACAGCCTTTGGCAAGCAAGCCTTAGGCGATCCTTCGTTTGTCTTCGATCTGCGCAAAGGTCGTTCGCCGTCAACGCGCACCATCGAAAAACTCCGCGCCTTCATCCGCAGCACCAGCCAAAAGGCAGAAAAGCCCATGATCTCTCCTCACCGAATGACCCATCTGGAAAAGCTCGAAGCTGAATCCATCCACATCATCCGCGAAGTAGCGGCTGAATGCGAAAAGCCGGTGATGCTCTATTCGGTGGGCAAAGACTCCGCCGTCATGTTGCAACTCGCCATCAAAGCCTTCTACCCAGCTAAGCTGCCCTTTCCATTGATGCATATCGATACCCGCTGGAAATTCAGAGACATGATTTCCATGCGTGATGAAACCGCAAAGCGTTTGGGCCTTGATCTGATTGTGCATATCAATCCTGAAGGCGTCGCCAAAGATGTAAACCCTTTCGACCACGGTTCTGCTCTTCACACCCACATCATGAAAACCGAAGGCTTAAAGCAGGCCCTCGACAAATATGGTTTTGATGCTGCCTTTGGTGGTGCACGCCGCGATGAAGAAAAATCTCGGGCCAAAGAACGCATCTTTTCGTTCCGCGATACCAAGCACCGCTGGGACCCGAAAAATCAACGCCCAGAACTTTGGAGCCTCTATAACGCACGCAAAAACAAGGGCGAGTCGATCCGCGTATTTCCGCTGTCGAATTGGACTGAACTTGACATCTGGCAATATATCCACCGCGAAAACATCCCCATCGTGCCATTGTATTTTGCCAGTGAGCGCCCAGTAGTGGAACGCGACGGACAGTTGATTATGGTGGATGACACCCGCATGCGCTTGCTTGCCGACGAAGTACCCCAAATGAAAAAAATCAGATTCCGCACCTTGGGCTGTTATCCACTAACCGGTGCCATTGAATCAAACGCCACAACATTGCTCGACATCATCGAAGAAATGTTAGTCGCAACCGGCTCGGAACGCCAAGGCCGCGTGATTGACAAGGATCAATCGGCTTCTATGGAAAAGAAAAAGCAAGAGGGATATTTCTGATGAAGTGTTCAGGTCTCATCAGGCATCCTTCGAGGCCCGTTTCACGGGCACCTCAGGATGAGGTCCACTTAATTTCCCCTCATGCTGAGGTGCAGCGCAACAGCGATGCCTCGAAGCACCCTGAATTTGGAGTTCAGCCATGACCCGCTTCGTAGAGTTTCAAGGCGGAGATGTTGATGCATTCCTCGCTGCCCAAGAAAATAAAGACCTCTTGCGCTTTATCACCTGCGGCTCGGTTGATGATGGCAAATCAACACTCATCGGCCGCCTGCTTTATGAATCAAAAATGCTGTTCGAAGACCAACTCACAGCCCTTGAAGCCGATTCCAAAAAGCTTGGCACCCAAGGCGGAAATTTGGATTTCGCTTTGCTGGTGGATGGTCTTGCAGCAGAACGTGAACAAGGCATCACCATAGATGTAGCCTACCGCGCCTTCACCACATCGAAACGAAAATTCATCGTGGCTGATACACCGGGCCATGAGCAATATACCCGCAATATGGCAACTGGGGCTTCCACCGCCGAGCTTGCAATTATCTTGATTGACGCTCGCAAAGGTGTTCTCACCCAAACCCGGCGCCATTCATTCATTGCAACGCTGCTCGGTATTAAAAACTTCGTCGTCTGCGTGAACAAAATGGACTTGATCGGCTACAGCCGCGAGACTTTTGAAAAAATAGAAGCCGATTACCGCACCTTCGCAGCGCAATTGGGCACCACTGCTAACATCACCGTTATTCCGGCATCAGCCCTCGCAGGCGATAACATCATCGACCGCTCAGCCAACATGCCGTGGTATCAGGGTGCAACCCTCATGGGCTTTCTTGAAACTGTGCCTGTGGAAGATGATCAATCTGCCAAACCATTTCGCATGCCCGTGCAATGGGTGAACCGGCCTGATCAAAATTTCCGTGGCTTTGCCGGAACAATTGCCAGCGGCACATTAAAAGTAGGCGATGAACTTAAAGTTCTGCCCTCAGGTAAAACCTCAAAGGTCAAGCGCATCGTAACCTATGATGGCGATCTCGAACAAGCCTTGGCCGATCAAGCCGTCACCATAACCTTAGCCGATGAAATTGATGCCAGCCGTGGCGATGTGCTCTGTGCTGCCAAATCTCCACTTGAAGTTTCCAGTCAGTTTGAAGTTGAAGTTCTATGGATGGGTGATGAACCCATGTTGCCGGGCCGTCCCTATATCATCAAGTCCGGCACCAAAACGCTTCCCGGCACGCTCGATAAATTAAAATACAAAACCAACGTCAATACATTGGAGCATATCGCTGCCGAAACTCTGGTCTTAAACGAAATCGGCGTGTGTAACTTAGAACTTGATGGCCCTTTAGCGTTTACCCCCTATGCGGAAAATAAAACGCTTGGCTCTTTCATCATCGTTGATCGCTTCTCTAACACCACGGTGGGCTTTGGCCTGATTCACTTCGCCCTGCGCCGCGCTGCCAACATTCATTGGCAAGCCTTGGACGTGAATAAATCTTCGCGTGGAAAATTGTTAAACCAAATACCAACAGTGCTCTGGTTCACCGGTCTCTCCGGGGCTGGCAAATCCACCATCGCCAATCTGGTCGAAAAGAAACTCCATTCCAAAGGCCAACTCACATACTTGCTTGATGGTGATAACGTGCGCCATGGTCTCAACCGCGACCTGGGTTTCACCGATGCCGACCGCGTGGAAAATATCCGCCGTGTGGCTGAGGTGGCCAAGCTGATGACGGATGCGGGCCTCATTACCCTTGTCTCCTTCATCTCACCTTTCCGCTCTGAACGCCTGATGGCCCGCGAACAATTTGCTGGCGATGAATTTGTCGAAATCCACATCGACACAAGTTTGAGCGAAGCCGAAAAACGCGATGTCAAAGGTCTTTATGCCAAGGCCCGCAAGGGCGAACTGAAAAACTTCACCGGAATTTCATCGCCCTATGAAGCCCCCGAAAATCCAGAACTCCGCATCGACACCAGTGCAATGACTGCAGAAGAAGCTGCAAGTGAGATTGTGAAATTCCTCGATCGCAAGGCAAGACTGGCAAGCACCTAAACCAATCTGCTATTACTCTAAGAAAAATCAAGCGTGATGCAGCGTGAAACCCCTCGCCAATCTCAAAGTCCTCGCTCTCACCCGCGTGCTCAATGGTCCCTATTGCACGTCGATCTTGGTCGAAAATGGTGCTGATGTCATTAAAGTCGAACCTCCTGCGGGCGATGATTATCGCCACATCGGACCATTCACCTCCGGACAAATGTTAGGCGCATTCGCCCTTACTGAACCAGACGCAGGCTCCGATCCCGCCAGCATGACCACATTGGCCACGCGCCAGGGCGATAGCTACCGCATCAAAGGCACCAAACATTTCATCTCCAATGCCGGTGCAGCAGATATCATAGTCATCTACGCAAAAACTGATCCGGCACTTGGTGGCAAAGGCGTTTCAGCTTTTGTCGTTGAGCGCCAAGCTGGGGGCATCACCACCGGCAAAGCCGAACCCACCATGGGCCTGAGAGGCGCCCACGCCTTTGAATTCAGCATTGATACAAAAGTGCCGGCCGCCAATCGTTTGGGCGATGAAGGCTCGGGCCTTAAAACCGCGATGAAAACCTTAGATACCGGCCGCATTGATATTGCAATGTGCAGCGTCGGCATTGCTGAAGCAGCTTACGGCGCTGCCCATCACTGGATGAAATCACGCAAAATGGGCGGCGCTCTGCTGTCTTCTTATCAAGGCCTGCAATGGATGTTGGCTGATATGGCAACCGACAGAGCAGCCGCACGCGGGCTTTGCCTGGAGGCCATCCGCAAGCGCGTTAAAGGCGAGCGTTACTCGATCGAAGCCAGCATGGCTAAACTCTTTGCCTCTGAAATGGCCGGCCGCGTCACCGATAAGGCTCTGCAAATCCACGGCGGCTATGGCTTTACCCAAAGCTTGCCCGTGGAGCGTTAGGTGCGCAACGCCCGCATCATGCGTATTTATGAAGGCACATCGGAAATACAGCGGAACATTATCTCCCGGAGCCTGTTGGCCGATTAGAAACCAATTCCTGTTACCGAGAATCTCAATTCCAATGAGAAAGGGCGGCATCTCTGCCGCCTTCAACGTCACGTCAGTTATGGCGCAGGTGCTGCCGGAGGTGGCGGCATTTTGAAATCCAATTTACCAAGCGCATCAATCAATGGCTGGGCCGCAGTGATGCAATCCTTCATCGGTTCATCACCGCAATTGATCCGCAAACCATGGCCAGGACCAAGCATCAAGCCAAAGCCTTTACCGTCAATCTGCATGCCGTGGCCGCCGCGACTACCACCATGATGCCTGCCATAACCCTTTTGCCCATGGTGGCGACCATGTCGTCCTCCACTGAACCAGCCTCCACCTTGTGAATCTGCCCCATCGACTTGTTGGTCTTGTGGCGGAGGTGGCGGGTTGTCACTGGCAGTTTGGGCTGTCGCAAATCCAGTCATCAAAACAAGTGCGCAGGCACCTAAGAGAATTTTTTTCATGTCAATCTAACTCCATTAACTCAGAGCAGCGGCCCTGATAGAAGCTAGACGAAGGAGTGATGGAATTCCGTCGCTAGACTAATTCGTCATGCCGCCATCCACCGTAAAAGATTGACCCGTCATGAAAGCCGAGTCGTCGCTAGCAAGGTAAACCACGGCTGCTGCAATTTCTTCAGGCTGCGCCAAACGACCCATGGGTTGACGCGCAATAAACGCCGCCTTGGCCTTTTCAAAATCACCAAGGGCTCGCATCCGGTCATAGAGTGATGGTGTTTCAACCGTGCCTGGACAAATGCAATTCACCCGAATGCCTTTGGTCACAAAATCGGCCGCCAGCGCTTTGGTAAAACCAATGACAGCAGCTTTTGATGCCCCATAAACCAAGCGGTTTGGAACCCCTTTAATGCTTGAAGCCACTGAGGCCATATTGATGATGGAGCCACGGCCCCTCGCCAACATGGCCGGCAAGAAAGCTTTGCACATGCGAAAATGCGATTTCACATTGAGATCAAAGGAAAAGTCCCAGTCCTTATCTTCAACGTCCAAAATTGTGCCATGGTGCACAAAGCCAGAGCAGTTAAACAGAATATCAAGGGCACCCACTTTTGTCGCGGCAGCCGCGATGGCGTCTGCTTTCAACACATCCAAGGTAAATGTGGTGATGCTGGCATGTTCGGCCTCCAAGGTCTTAAGAACATCGCCCTGAATGTCTGTCGCCCAAACTGTGGCACCTTCATTGGCCATGGCAAGCGCTGCGGCGCGGCCAATGCCTTGTGCTGCTGATGTAACCAAGGCAATTTTGCCGTTCAGTCTTCCGCTCATGTATGAAACTATCTCCAGCTGTTGAATTTTCAACTATATCCAACTTGAGACGCGTGTCCATGACCGACATAGACTTTGTCAAATACCTTCAGCGCTTTAAGTCAACCCTACTGGTTGACGATTGTGTAGGAGATTTTAGCAACACCAGAAGTGGTGAGACCAATGACTTTGGCCGCTCCTAAACTCAAATCTAGAATCCGACCTTTAATAAAGGGTCCACGATCATTGACCCGAACTATGACTGATTTTCCAGAGCGCAAGTTAGTCACTTTAAGAAATGTGCCGAATGGCAATTTGCGATGTGCGGCCGTCAAACCCATGGGCTTGAAAGCCTCGCCATTGGCGGTAACCCGGCCACTCTTATAGTAGGATGCCATGCCCGTGGTGAAGGCCTTAGCAGGTGCAGCAATCGTAACCGCAAGTAATATAACAGATAAAATAACTCTTTTCATAAACAAGCCCCTCTATGCTGCGGTGCAACATAAAGCGCGATAAGGCGAAATTATGGCGTGAATTTAAACCGCTGCTTCCACCATGATCTCAACATCAAGACCGGGTGCTGCCAGTTTTGATTCAACAGTGGCGCGCGCTGGCGTGTTGCCTTGTGAAACCCATGCATCCCAAGCTTCGTTCATTTGTGCGAATGTGCCAATATCAGTGAGCCAGATATTGGCTTTCAACAATTTAGTTTTGTCGGTTCCAGCTTGTTTCAGCGTGGCATCGAGCAGCGCCAGAATTTCTGCTGTCTGTTCTCTCACCGATTTGCCAGCAGTCTTATCAGCCACAAATCCAGCGGTACGAACCACACCACCATAAATAACAGCTTCGCTCATGCGGCTGCCAACACCGAGACGTTGAATTGTCATAGTCTTCTCCTGTTTATTTGAGAGGCTGTCTAAACCACAGCAGCAATCACTGCAAGCAGCGCCAATGGCAAAATGTCAAACGCATAAGGCGCATGCAAGCGCTCTAGCCAATGATGATAGTCGCGGCCCCATGGCCCTATGTTAATGCAAGGGTAGCCAGCAGCCTCTGGCATCACAAAGCTTGTGCCCCAGATTGGCGTGTTGGCTGCAACCACTGAAAGATCACCAGACGCTTGGCCAAAGAAGCTCATATCCGAAATGCCAGCAAAATATTGCAGCGTGCCAATGCCCAAGGGCTGCAAGGCTTTAATGATTTTTTGCTCGACTGCTGAATTTGCTAACGACACTGCCGGATAAGGAATAGACCCAAACCCTAATACCACTGCAGGCCCCACCAAACCTGATTGCGCCCACACAAATTGCGTGAGCATTTTGGTGCGCTCAGGAAAATCCAAATGCGTGAGCAGGGCAATTTCGGCGGCTTTTTGTTTCACGGTGAAGGGCAAAACGCGGGTTACAACTTCAGCATATGAATGAATGGAAACAGCGCAGTTCACGCGCAGCGAGGCCCGCACCATCGCGCGTGTTGCAAGCGCCAAAGAAATATCAAACACCTCTTGCGCTGAACGCCTGTGTTGCATGGTATTCCAATAGATCCATGAGGCGTGCGGCGTGGTCACATTGTAACCTTGCTTTAAATCCTTGGCATGGAGACAAGTGGGCGGTGCCGCAACTTCATCTCCGGTCGTTTCTGAAAGTTCGGGAGCAAGTTCAAACTCGGATAGGAGCTCAGCTGCCAGATAAGCAGCATTGGCCCCATCTTGCGGATAGCCTGCATGGGCTTCTTTGCCCACCACATAAGCAGTCAGCAATTGCTTGCCGATTGACCCCATAGTGGCAACACGAGCACGCGTTCCATCACCTTGATCTGAAATCGCATCAAGATTGATAACCAGAGCAATATCCAAACCATGCTGCTCAGCAATCTCTCTCAGCCGTGGTGCTGCCGCCCGCGCACCAGCCGAGCGATCTTCTTCATCAGAGACAGCAATAAATAGCAGAGTTGCATCACCTGAATAATTCTCGGCAGCAGCAAGCCCAGCAGCAAGACCTGCCTTCATATCAAGCAACCCACGCCCCGGCAAAAATTCTCCGCTTTCAAAATCTTTGAGTGCGAGAGGGTTTTCACCACTGGCTTTTAACTTTGCAATGGTTTGCGGCAACAGCTTTTCGGCATTAAAGGCCAAAGACTGCAATTCGCCATAGCCATCAATCGCCACCACATCAAAATGACCGGTCAGCACAATCGTGCGCTTGCTGCGCCCATGTTTAAGCGCAAAAACATTGCTGCGTGCGCCAGCATCACCAAGAATAGGTTCGATCCAAACGCCATCAAACCCTGTGATATAATCAGCTAGGCGCAGAGCAAATCGGGCTTCGTCAGCTGAACCCGTAACACTCGGCCAGGAGGTTATTTCGAGGGCAATTTCGCGTGCCCGCGCCGCTAAATCAGTCCTCACGCATAACTCGCATCACGCGCCAGCACCGCATTGAGCAACACTTGCGCACCCGCTCCACATTCTTCCAAAGTGCTGGACTCCGCTTCATTGTGTGAAATGCCACCCAAGCAGGGCACAAAGATCATCGTGGTCGGGGCCACTCGCGCAATATAAGCGGCATCATGGCCAGCACCCGAAGCCATATCGCGAGACTCATACCCAGCCTGCGCCGTTCCCCTTCGCACACATTCAATAAGCTCCGCTGCAAATTTAACAGCAGGCGATTTCCAAATACATTTCTCTTCATATGTAACATGGGCCGCAGCGGCAATCGCGGGCAATGCCTCGCGCATTTTGGTTTCCATCAGATCCAGAATCTTCTCGTCGGGATGACGCAGATCAACAGTGAAGAACACTTCACCAGGAACCACATTGCGGCTGTTCGGCCTGTTCTCAATCAAACCAACTGAAGCAACACCAGGCAGATGCGACATGCCAACAGCATCAATGGCATCAATCATCCGCGCCGAGGCCAGCAAAGCATTTTTGCGAAGTCCCATCGGTGTGGCACCCGTGTGGCTTTCTTGACCAGTTACGGTCACTTCATACCAGCGCATGCCTTGAACGCCCGTCACCACGCCAATCATTTTCGCTTCGGCCTCTAAAATTGGCCCCTGTTCAATATGCAATTCAAACATCGAACTGAATTTTACAGCGCCCGCCTTATGCTCTCCCTTATAGCCAATACGAACGAGTTCATCGCCAAGTTTAATGCCAGCGCGGTCTTCTCGTGAATACGCAAATTCTGGCGTGAACACCCCGGCATAAACCCCTGAGCACAACATGGCCGGAGAAAACCGCGAGCCTTCCTCATTGGTCCAATTCACAATCATAATAGGTGCATTGGACTGGTATTCCATCTGCACCATGGTGCGCAAAGCTTCGAGTGCGCCGAGCACTCCCAGCGCTCCATCAAATTTCCCACCGGTCGGCTGCGTGTCCAAATGCGAGCCCATAGCAATTGGCAATAGATCCTTGCGCTTGCCTGCACGTGTTGCAAACATATTGCCCACTTCATCCACTTGCACCACGCAACCAAGCTTTTCGCACTCAGCCTTAAACCAATCGCGCACCTGCTTATCTTCGTCGGAAACTGTAAGCCGCTTGATGCCACCTTTCGGCGTGCCACCATACTTGGCAGTCTCCATCAAATCATCCCAGAGCCGCTGCGAATTAATGCTGAGATTGGTTTTTGCTGTCATGGTCAAGCTTTCAAAATATCAGTTTTGTTAAAATCATTGCCCTTGAAAAGAAGTGCCAGCTTCAGTTTTTTGGCACAGGCATAGGAATAACAATCTCCCATATTTAAGCGGGCCGGATGACTACCTTTACCAAACCTCTCAAACGCTTCGAGAGCAAACTCAGACAAGTCTTGATCTATTTCAATACATTTGATCAAATATAGTTCTACAAAAGCGTTCACTTCTTGCAATATCTCAGCGCGTGGTTTTCCTTTTATCCTTATCAAGGCAAGGACAGTTTCATAGATCACAATGCCTGAAATATGGGGGCGCTTGTCCAATTGCAATTTTTGACGAAGCACACGCCCCTCGACCTCATTGGCAATAATTCCAGTTAAGGCTGATGCATCAATAAACATTAGTCTTCGTATAGACTGTCGTAGAATGCTTTATCCGCTTTCAATCCAGTATTAGGCCAAGCCGCAAACTTGGCAATGATGCGATCAACGGCGGCCTCCCTATCGTCATGCTTCTCGCGCTCTAGTTCGGCTTCAACTGCCCCCCGAATGGCCTCGGTCAATGTTGTGCCTTTCAATTTCGCAAGCTTACGCACAGCCTTGTCCGTCTTGGGATCCTTAATATAGAAAGTCATCACACTCTCCGGTATATACTTCTAAAACCAGAGTATATACCACATTCTCAGTTACCGCAACACCATCACATCAATGGCTCGCCTTCGCTGCAATATGTGGCGCATGCAAAGATAAATCGGCAGGGCCCAATCGCTCCGCCGCCGAGGCGCATTGATGCCAATAAGGGTAGATCAGCGGCAATAAGCTCACATCGTCCAGTCGCTTGCGTTCATCGGCAGAAAGCACCAGTGCAGCCGCTGCAAGATTGTCTTTAAGCTGCACCTCATTGCGCGCGCCTACGATAATTGAAGCCACTCCAGGCCTGCCCGCGAGCCAGCTGAGTGCCACTTGCGCAGCCGAAACACCGCGCCCTTCACCCACCGCAACCAGCGCATCAATAATTTTATAAAGCCGTTCTTGGTCCCTGATGGGAGGCTCGCTCCAGCCCACCAAATGCCGCGAAACCTCTGGCGAAGAATCGCGGCGGAATTTGCCTGAGAGCAACCCGCCCGCAATCGGGCTCCACACTTGAATGCCAACCCCTTGATCCAAAGCAATCGGCACCAACTCATATTCAGCGTCACGCGCTTCAATAGTATAATGAATTTGCTGCACCACAAATTTTTCGAAGTTGTGTTTATCCGCCGCCATCATGCATTTCATAATATGCCAACCAGAGAAATTAGAGCAGCCAACATACCGCACCTTGCCGTGGCTAACGAGCGTATTCATAGCTTCCATGGTTTCATCAACAGGTGTGAGCCCATCCCACTCATGCAAATAATAAATATCAATGTGATCACGCTTCAAGCGCTTCAAGCTGGCTTCGCATTCATGGATAATATGGCTGCGCGAAAGACCTTGCTGATTGGGGCCAGTGCCCATGGCAAAGCGCACCTTGGTGCCCACCATCATTTGATTGGATTTGCCTTTGAGAACTTGACCCAAAATATCTTCCGATTTGCCACTGGTGTAAGCATTCGAGGTGTCGAAAAGATTGACACCTGCTTCAATAGCAACATCAACCAACCGCTCCGAGTCTTTCAGTGAAAGGCTTCCAATCGTGCCGAAGTACCCCGCACTGGAAAAATTCATCGTGCCCAATGTGTGCAGCGAAACTTTAAGTCCCGAACGGCCAAGTGTGCGATATTCCATTTATAATTCCTCTCAGTTACGTGTTGGTGGCGTTTTTGGAAATGAAACCAGAAACGCCCAAATTGAAAATCCACAGAAGGCAGCGGCAATGGTGGTCCACATGCCACCACCCATCATCAGCTCAACTCCAAACCAAATTGTAGTTGTGGCAACAATGATAACCCGCCTCCATAATGGCTGGTAAAATGGATTGCTATGTATATCTTTCAGCACATTAAATCTCCCAATCCAAAACTAAAACACCTTTCACGCCGCCAACGCAAGCCGCTTCAATCATGGCCCCTACCTTTTGATGCGCCGGATGCGGCAAATAAGCATCGCGCGCCACTGCATCCGTGAAGTCTACTGTAAAGCCATGCGTGAAGCCGCACTGTAACCCTTCGGGGCTGCAATCAGTGCCAGTACTGATATTGACAATGCCGGGGATTTGGGATTGTAGGTTTTTGAGTGCAGCGAAGATTTGCGGGGCATCCTCGGCATCGTGAAGTTTCATAAGTACAACATGCCTGATCATTTCTTCATTTCCAATCTCCTATTACCCTCATGCTGAGGTGCGAGCTCTTGCGAGCCTCGAAGCATACTTACCACATCCACCAACCCTTCGAGGCCCGCAAAGCAGCGGGCACCTCAGGGTGAGGGAGTACTGTACTGCTTTCATAATTAACCTGGCAACTTCCACAGCTTTAACTTAGCTGTTTAATTTTTCCAGATAGTCGCAACTACAAATCCCACAAAAAAGAGAATTGCTATAGCTATAGACAAAATCATAAAAAAGAAAAAAGGGCCAGACTTAAATACGAAGTCGTAAAGTCGAGACAGTCCAAAGTTCAAGGTAGCCAATCCGATCGCAATTACAATTGCCGTTCCGCATAGCCTTATTAGAAATCATGAAATCTTTGTTGGCTTAGTCACTGTATCATCCTTTTTTGTCAATGAAAGCAGCATATAGTATCAAGTATATTGACTTTTTCCTCAATCTTATGCCGCCGTCTGCACTGGGACATCGACTTTCATGCCATGTCCTTCAATATGGATCGAAACCGCAAAGCCTAACTTACTTGAAAAAGTCATCAACTTTTCAACTGAAAATCGGCTGATTTTCTCATTGATAAGTGCAGATACGTTTGGCTGATCTAGGCCCAGAATTTCTCCGGCCGCAACTTGGGTAAGACCACGCTTTTTAATTTCAGCAGCAACAAACCGAATGAGTTGGGATTTGGTCACCAACTCATCAGCATTATGAAAACCCAATTCGTGAAATGCAGATTTTGTCATCGTTCAATTCCATTCTTTGGCCAACGCTGCGCGAAGCCGCGTATGAATAAGGTCAATCTCATGTTTTGGCGTTTCGCTGCCGCGCTTTGATTTCTTCTGAAACGCATGCAACACCACAATCACATCATTAATTTTTGTGGTGTAAACACACCGAAACGTATCGCCATCATAGTCTTCGACAATTTCAACCACGCTGCCACCGCCAAACCCTTGCAGTGTTTTAACGCCAGCAGCACGGCTGCCTTCTTGAGCCGTAAACAAGGCATGACCAACATCTTGCCTCACATCATCGGGAAACGAAGATAAATCTCTCTTGCTACTCCCGATAAACTTTAACGGCCTTATCATATCAATACATATATATGTATAATGCTGATATAGTCAAGCGTCAAGGCGTAACCTCGACCCTCTGAACCCCCTTGGGCTGCGTCACATCTTTCAAAATCCAAAAACTCATTCCGCAGCCACAACCTTCTGCCTCAGCATGGCGGCAACTCTCTCTGGATCAGCCGCAATCACTTTTAAATAGGCCTTGGCTGTTGCATCAGGCTCGCTGCGGTGCTGTTCCCAATCGCGCAATGTGCCGACGGGGATTTGATAGAGGTCAGCAAATTCTTGTTGGGAAAGACCAAGTTTCCACCTGATGGATTTTGCCGGAGTAACTCTCCGCATATTCTTGAGTTGCTCCTTGTGTAAGGGTGGATTTTCGGGATCATATTCGGGCTCACCTACCGGAAAATTCGAAGCAAACTCAGGTTTCGGCATTTCGAACCAGCCTTGATCTGTCTGTTGCAGATATCTGCCATCGCGCTCACGTTTGACTATAATAGTCTTGCTGTTCATTTCGCGTCGCCTTCCTTGCTGAAATTATGCGGCGTCTGCCATGTCTCATTGTAAAAACAACTGCGATAAGTTGGTTTAGCGCCAAGCCGATCGCTATCTCTCGTTCTTCACCGTAGTCAGCTCTTTCATCGATCAACGTAAAACATATGGGTCTTCAAACACGAGCTTTGCAAGACTAAGGCTAACCCCATGTTTAGCTAGGTTGCTCTTTGCTTTCGCAATATCCCATTCAAATTCCACTATACGGAATTCCCGTATATGTCAAGGCGTAACCTCGACCCTCTGAACCCCCTTGGGCTGGGTCACACCTTTCCAGATCGCATTGGCTTGATTAACTGGCGCAAAGGGTTTGCGCGCCACAAAATCACCGTCTCCGGCTTTGGCGCGCATGTCGCCTTGCTCCCACGCGATTCTGCCGCGTGAGATCACCGTCTTCGGCGCGCCCTTGCATTCAAAACCTTCAAACACATTATAATCAATGCGGCTGATTTGTTTGGCGGCACTGATCTTCTTGGTTGCTGCGGGGTCCCACACCACAATATCGGCATCACTGCCCACCATCACCGCACCCTTGCGTGGATACATATTCAAAATCCGCGCAATGTTGGTGGCAGTGACGGCCACGAATTCTTCGCGCGTCAAACGGCCGGTGTTTACACCAGCCGTCCACAACACCGGCATGCGGTCTTCAAGCCCGCCAGTGCCATTGGGAATCTGCGTGAAGTTTTTAGCCCCCATGCGCTTTTGCGCCAATGTGAAAGTGGCATGATCAGTGGCCACCACTGAAAGTGAACCAGACTGCAAACCCGCCCACAATGAATCCTGATGCAACTTATTGCGGAATGGCGGGCTCATCACCCGCGCTGCGGCATGGTCCCAATCCTTGTTTTGATATTCGGAATCATCGAGCATGAGATGCTGAATCAGCGGCTCACCATAAACTCGTTTTCCCGCTTGTCGCGCCCGCCTGATAGCCTCATGGGCTTGCTCGCAAGATGTGTGCACAATGTAAAGCGGAACCCCGGCCATATCTGCAATCATGATGGCGCGGTTCGCGGCCTCGCCTTCAACTTCGGGAGGCCTCGAATAGCAATGGCCCTCAGGCCCGGTCACACCACGCGCCAACAAATCAGCCTGCATGCGCGCCACCACGTCACCATTTTCTGCATGAACCAATGGCAACGCGCCAAGCTCCGCGCAGCGCTTGAATGAATTATACATCTCATCATCATTCACCATCAATGCGCCCTTATAGGCCATGAAATGTTTGAAACTGTTGATGCCATAAGTTTTAACCACCGTTTCCATTTCGTCATGGATCATCGGCGACCATTGCGTCACCGCCATGTGGAAAGAATAATCAGCAGCAGCTTTTTCACTCTTGTGCCGCCATGCTTGATAGGCTTTGAGCATCGATTCACCTGGGGCTGGCAAACAGAAATCCACCGTCATCGTGGTGCCACCCGCAAGGGCAGCCATGGTGCCTGATTCAAAATCATCAGCCGTCGTGGTGCCCATAAACGGCATGTCCATATGGGTGTGCGGATCAATGCCACCCGGCATCACAAAGCAACCGCCTGCATCAATCACTTCATCGCCGACAAGATTTTTTCCAATGGCGATTATTTTTCCATCATCAATCAGAACATCAGTCCGCACTGAATGATCGTGATTAACAACCGTGCCGCCGCGAATAAGAGTTGTTGGCATTTTGAATTCTCCTTCAGTGCTGTCCTAGGATATCGCGGACCATTTTAATGGGCTTTTCAGCAAATGGATTAGCCACCGTAACACCGCGCCATTTGAAACCATCTTGCAGATCTTCTGAAAGAAAAACACTCGCTCCTCCAGCCCAAGCCGCAGCGAGCATCACTGAGTCCCAAACTTGAAGGTTATGACCTACCATCAATTCTCCAGCAGCCAAAAATACTTCCTTGTCTGTCACTTGTGTCGGGTAACGAGCAATCCAAAGTTCGGAACGCTTTACAGCTTCCTGTCTGCTAAGCTTTGCTTTTCCCACCAACCACCTGCGTAACTCACCAGCGGCCTGAATTGGGATCAGAAGATCGTCGGCATGAATAGAATCAACCAAGGCATTTGCAATTGCTCGCTTTGGTGAGTCTTCCGATCCCTCAGCATAAATCATGATGTTGCTATCAAATGCGATGCGCATGTATCAATCATAAAGCTCGTCACGAGTACCGCGCGGAATGTTAAGTGCAGGCCGCTTGCGCAACTGCGCTAAATGTTCTTGCTTAAACCTCTCGGCCTCTTCGCTGTCAAAATCACGGGCAGGATTCATTGTCGCAACAATCTTGCCACGCTTGGTAATACCAATCGCCACACCGGAAGAAACCTGTTCCAAGATTTTAGAAAAATCCCGATTGGCCACCGTTGCTGTGATCATTTTCATGATATTCATCCAAAGTAGTGAATTCACTACTTTTATCAAACCAGAATATAAAGTCAAGCAGGAGGGCCAAATTCAGCCCTCCTGCATGAGTAATTACATTCCAGCAGCAGCCTTGGTCACCACATCAGTCCAAGCACCAACTGGGGCTTTGGTGATCACCGGATCAGAGCCACCCTTCATCAGTGTTGCAACAGTGCGTTCGGCCGCAGCCACATCTAACGTGCCATCCGAACCTTCGGTCAGCGCATTGATTTCCTTGATCATGGTTGTCTGGTGGCCTTCAGTTTGTGCACCAGAGGCATCATTTTCAAGAACGGCCTTCACCGCGTCAGCCGGGTTAGCACGGGCGTCATCCCAACCCTTCATCGAAGCTTTCACAAACTTCGCCATAGTGGTCACAAATGCGGGATCAGCCAATTTGCCTTCGAGCACATAGAGGCCGTCTTCCAAAGTGGCCACGCCATTATCTTCATATTTGAACACCACCAATTCTTCTGGCTTCATGCCAGCTTCGATAATTTGGTAATATTCATTGTAGGTCATGGTGGAAATGCAAGCGGCTTGCTTTTGCAGGAGAGGATCGACGTTGAAGCCTTGCTTCAAAACCGTCACACCATCAGCACCACCAGTCGTTGGCAGGCCAAGTTGGCTCATCCATGACAGAAACGGATATTCATTGCCATAGAACCACACGCCCAATGTTTTGCCTTTGAAATCAGCTGGTGTCACGATGCCGGAATCTTTGCGGCAGGTGAGCATCATTCCTGATTTTTTAAAAGGTTGGGCAATGTTCACAACCGGCGAACCTTTTTCGCGCGTGGCCAAAGCTGATGGCATCCAGTCAATAACCACATCAGCACCACCACCTGCGAGAACTTGCTGCGGGTTGATATCTGGGCCACCTGGTATAATGGTTACATCGAGGCCAGCATCCTTGTAGAAGCCCTTCTTCTGCGCCACATAATAACCTGCAAACTGCGCCTGCGGCACCCACTTAAGTTGCAGTTTTATTTTTGCCGCTTCAACTGGCACAACGGCATTCTTTTTCCATAAGCTATAGCCAATGGCCAACACCGCCACTGCTGCCACTGCTGCCAATAATTTTTTATTCATCGTGTTTCTCCTGTTTTGCCGCTTACGTTCTGTAAGACGGATGCCAAAAAGTTACCCGCCGCTCAATAAGCGTGAGCAACCCGTAAAACGCTGACCCTGTGATGGCTGCCACCACAATTTCAGCCCAGACCAAATCAAGCGATTGACTGCCTGATCCTGTTTGAATCCGAAACCCCATACCAACCACAAGGGTTCCAAAATATTCAGAAACAATGGCACCAATGAGGGCCAAAGTAGAG
>JANOUE010000032.1:0-8735 GCA_031416755.1 Hyphomicrobiales bacterium | reverse complement strand
TTTCGCTGCTTACTGGAACATTGCTAGCAAAGATGGCTAGCCCCATTGAAATTGAAATGAACGCCAAAACTGGAATGAAAACCGCTTTCAGTTTTTCGAAAGGAGTAAGCATATGAAAATCTTTGGGAGGAGCCATCAAATCAACCTAAAATAACAAAATCATAAGTTCAATTGATTTGCACGTCTGCTTCAAACTTGCGGGAAAGATCGAGCGCCTTTTTACGGATGCGGTGTAATCGCGATGATCGTGATTTCATTCTTGCTGGGGCCGTAGACCCAGAAAATTCTGTATGCGCCCGGCGTATTATTCTCGGCATAAGCTTCGAACACCTCTTCTCCAGCAGGTGCTTGCTTCGTTTTATACTTATGAGTTTTCAAACTTGGGTGACGTGGATTACTTCCGAGCTGTGCCAAAGCTTTGCGTACTGCTTTCAGGCGCTTTACCAACGCAGGGTTTTGTTCCAATGCTTGGAGTTCGGCCTTCGCACGCGGAGTTGCATTCACTTCGAACATAGTAATTACTCATTATCGTCCAGATATTGAGCAAAACTTCCAAGTCTAACAATTTTACCTTCGCCATATTCCTTTAGGCCCTGCTCCACCATCGCCAAAGCTTCTGGATTTTTGTAGAGCCAGCGCTCTCTCTCAGGAATTTCGACGAATGGCTCCAACACCACGCGCCCACTTTCCTCTTGGTGAACACGAAAGCTCGAAACACCTTTAGCCAATGCGCCAAGGGCGATGCGGCCTTTGGCATCAGGGCGCAGCGTGATTGCAGGTGTATTTTTCATGGCTGGACCTCCATTGGTGGGATAAGCTTAAAGTGGGATATGGCGTATTCTCCACCAAAAATCAAGGTTGTTTGGGCTTGAGAATTGCGCGGATGGCGCACTGGAAGGCACCGAAAAAATTAGGCTCGGGGTTGCTTGCAACACCGAGCCTCAAAACTAACGCTGAATTTTGCTGTATTTATTTCTTATTCGGGGCCACGGAACTTCTCGTGGCAACCTTGGCAGCCAGCCCCAACGGCTGGAAATGCTGCTTTGAAGCTTGCTTCATCAGCGGTAGCTTTAAGTTTTTGCATGGCTACATAGAGGGTGCCACCAGCGGCCTCAAATCCTGCAGCATCTGTCCAGATTGCGGGTGCGGCACGGGTTTTCAGGGTTTCGCCTTTTTGAGTGTCAACGCCCCACCATTTTGACCAATCAGCGCAAGCTGCGGCATTGGCATCATAGGCAGCTTTCAAGGCCGCTGCATCATATGGCATTTCACCTTTCATGATTGGAACGGCAACTTTCATAATGCCACCATTGCCTGCTTTCATGCAGTTAAGGCGTGCTTTAATTGCATCATCGGCGGGGCCTGCAAAGGCCAAGCCAATTGAAATCGCGGCACCTGCGGCAACGCCTAGCAAACCGGTTGAGAGTTTAAAGATCATGCTGATTTTCCTCTTTGATTGGCTTTAAGCCTATGGCACCTGACAGAGTTACAGTTTCATCATATGGATTATTCCATCCGCGTCATTAAAAATTTGCGGTTCATACGAAAAAGTGATGGGCAATTTTTTGTCATGCATAATTTCGCCATGTGAACGCCATGTGAATGGCAGGTTCGGATGGCATTCAGTTGGAGAGGCTTAGGGGTTTCTTAGTTTCAATGCTTTATAACGCCGCCAACAAGGAATTTTAAAATGACAAACTCAAATCAAATCAAACAAGCCAAACGCATTAGCCCAGAATTGGCTGAAGTTCTTCACATGCTCAAAGCATTGGAAAAGCAAGAACCAGTTGCGGTTCAAGCGATACGTTGATTTTAGGTGGTTTGTTGCGTTAAATTGCCGTTTTCGCAGGAATAACGGCTGCGTCGGGTAACTGAAAAAACTGCGGCCTTAGCTGATTAACCAGCTATCAATTTCCAATAAGAGTGCCTGAAGGCTCGCTTGATTTACATTTGTTCGGCAGTGCTCCAAACTCTTTGCTACATCATGAGCTTCGAAATTCAGCGCCAAGCCTTTTATGCTGTGGGCGCATTTGCTGTAGATATCTTCATCGCCTGCTTCATGGGCAGCCCCCATGACCAATCCGAGTTGGCGCATTTCATGGCCGGCAGTAATTTGCAAGCGACGCCAACTGCCCTCAGTCACCGCTTGGCGCAATGCACCTAGCAGACTGGAAGCCGTTGCATGGGCTGGCACATCATTGGCCGCCATTTGCTCTAAATTGCGATCTTTCAAACCCATGGCTTTGGTCATGGCTGTGAAGAGTTCATTGGAATTTGCTGGTTTTGGCACGGCATTGTCAAATGCATCGCGCCAGATCGTGGCTTCAGTTGAATCGGCTAAAAAAGCTGAGAGCGCCAGAATTGGTGTGTCATCACAATGTTTAAGCTCTGAGCGAATGGAACGCGCGGCGGTCACACCATCCATGACTGGCATTTCAATATCGAGCAGAATTACATCATAGCTTTGTTCGCGGGCTTGTTGCACAGCTAGTTCGCCATCTTCCACGGCGTCAACAAGAAAACCCATTTTTTTAAGCATGGCCGTGGTGACAATGCGTGACGAGGTTTGATCTTCGGCATAGAGCACACGGCGAGGCGAGCCATCAGCCCGCTTGAACGGCGGTTGTAACAATTTTGTAGCGCACGCCGTCATGTGAATGGCATTTCCCCGGTGTTGTTGGTGGCACTCTACGGGGCTAAACCTTGCTGGAAGTTTTAAGATTTCAGCAATTATGTACCATGCTTAACGAGTGGTAATTACTTTGTGCCAAACATGCGGTCTCCGGCATCGCCGAGGCCTGGCACAATGTAACCATGGTCGTTCAAGTGCGAATCCACAGCTGCTGTGAAGATCGGAACGTCTGGATGTTCTGCATGAAAATGCATGATACCTTCTGGGGCTGCCAGCAAAGTTACCAAGCGAATATCCTTCGCACCTTTTTCCTTGAGACGCTTTACTGCAGCAGAAACAGAATTGCCGGTGGCTAACATCGGGTCCACTACAATCGTGCGGCGCTCGGCAATATCAACTGGCACTTTCATGTAATACTCGATGGGCTGTAGCGTAACTGGATCACGGTAGAGGCCGATGTGACCCACGCGCGCTGAAGGGATGAGTTCCAACATGCCTTCAAGCAAGCCATTGCCTGCTCGCAACACGGAGACAATGACCAGCTTCTTGCCCTTTATGATGGGGGCATCCATTGCCGCCATAGGGGTTTCAATCCGCTGTGTGGTCATGGGCAAATCGCGCGAGACTTCGTAACCGAGAAGCAAACTTATTTCACGCAACAACTGCCGAAATACCGTGGTCGGCGTGTTTTTATCACGCATCAGTGTGAGTTTGTGCAGCACTAAAGGGTGATTTACGATGGTTAAGTTTTTTGGGGCGACATATTTCACTTTTTCTGGCATTGCAGTTCTCCACTTCAAATGCTTCATGCGGCTTTTTTACGTCTGCTTACAAGATAGCTGAAATGATTTTCCACACCTCAATATAGGTCTTGAATTTCGGTGCGGCGCATTCTAAATACGTAACAGAATAAGTTACATTAGGTTTTGCAAATGACAAACTCATATATTGTGCCAGCCGGCACCTCCATTGGCCACGTTCACTTGAAAGTGGCAGATATTTCACGCGCACTTGGCTTTTATTGTGGTGTGCTGGGTTTTGAGCTTCAGCAAATGTATGGTGATCAGGCAGCTTTCATTTCGGCTGGTGGCTATCACCATCATATCGGCCTGAACACTTGGGAGAGCAAGGGCGGTAACCCGCCTGCTCCTGGCACAACCGGGCTTTATCATACTGCAATTTTATATCCCACCATTGTTGATCTCGCAAATGCGTTCAGAAGCGTGACTAACGCTGGGATGCAGTTAGATGGGGCTGCCGATCATGGCGTTTCAGTTGCACTTTATTTGCGCGACCCCGATCAAAATGGCGTTGAGCTTTATTGGGACAAGCCAGAAGACCAATGGCCGCGTGGGCCAGATGGAAAAATCGCAATGGTCAACGCACGTGTTGATCTCAATGCACTGCTCAATCAAGCAACACTCTAAAAAAGGAAGACCAAGCAAGAGTTGGAAGCAGCTGCGTTCCAAGGCAAGCATGTGGCCCAAGGCAAGCATGTGGCGCAGATTGCTGCCAAACTTGCAGGCGTAGTCGAAGGTGGCACATTTTAAATAAAATCCCTCATGCTGAGGTGCCCTGCGGAGCTGGGCCTCGAAGCACCACAATTTGTGGCGCACCCTTCGAGGCTCGCAAAGCTCGCAGCTCAGGGTGAGGAATATCTAAGAACTTTCGGTAAAACCTCGGCTAACAAGTCGAGGTTTTTTGCTGTGCCGCAACTCACACGGATGCAACGGTTTTGTGGAGCCATGGCTGGCATGCGGATAAAGATGCCGTAGGCGAGCAGACTTTCGACAATTGATCTGGCATATGCGCCATCGCGGCCACAATCAATGGTCACAAAATTTGTAGCAGAGCTGAGTGGCTTCAATGCATTGGCCACTGCAATTTCTGAGATGCGGATGCGGGCAGCTGAAACCTCGCGCACAACATGGTTCATCCACTCTTGATCTTGTAAAGCCGCCAGGGCGGCAATTTGTGAAAGCCGTGAGACGCCGAAATGATTTCGCACTTTATCAAAATTTGAGATTATATCGGCATGGCCAATGGCATAGCCCACGCGCATTCCGGCAAGACCGTAAGCTTTTGAGAAGGTGCGGAAACGCAACACATTCTTGCGGGAGATATCAAGGGGCGGAATTGTGCCTTTGGGTGCAAACTCACAATAGGCCTCATCCAAGGTGACCAGAGTTTCGGCCGGGCATTCATCCATGAGCTTTTGCACATCGGCTTCTGGCCACCAGGTTCCCATGGGATTATCCGGATTGACCAGATTGACGATTTTTGGCCTTGCTGATTTTGCCAGTTGTAAAAGTGTTGGTAAATCTTCCTGGTCATTCACGTAGGGCACAGTGATCAGGTCCCCGCCGAAGCTTTTCACATGGGCGCTGAATGTGGGATAGGCACCAAACGTGTTAATTACTTTTGCACCCGGCTCTACAAACATGCGCATAGCTAGTCCGTGCAAACCATCAATGCCTTCGCTGATGCACAGGTTTTCGGGGGCGACACCTAGATGTTCAGCAAGGCCCTGCTTCAAATCAAATAGTTCAGGATCACCATATTGCCAGCTGTTTTGGGCATGGGCCCTCAGGGCTGCGATAACTTGGGGCGAAGGGCCAAACACATTCTCATTTGCCCCCAAGCGGGCTGAGATCGGCTGGCCTGAACGGCGGGCCAAAGCCTCAGGGCCCACGAAAGGGATGGTGACGGGAAGGGATGAAATAAGGGGCGTCAATTTTGGCATTCCACTTCGTAGCATAAACTTCGAGTGGTGCAACAATGAGGTTGCGCATCTCAAGTAGCTTGTACGCTGCCCTAATTTCGACTATCCGAACTTCAACGAAATCCAAAACCGATCAGGAGATTTTATAATGGCCCGCATCACCCTTCGCCAATTGCTCGATCACGCCGCCGAAAATGATTATGGCGTTCCGGCTTTCAACATCAACAACATGGAACAAGCGCTGGCCATTATGGCTGCCGCTGCTGCATCGGATGCGCCAGTGATCATTCAAGCTTCACGCGGAGCACGTTCTTATGCCAACGACATTATGCTGCGTCATATGATGGACGCTGTGACCGAAATTTATCCGAACATTCCTGTGTGCGTTCATTTGGACCACGGCAATGAACCAGGCACCTGCATGAGCGCCATTCAATCTGGCTTCACATCCGTGATGATGGATGGGTCATTGATGTTGGACGGCAAGACACCAGCGGACTGGGATTATAATGTGGGTGTGACCCGCGAAGTAACGCGCATGGCCCATCTCGGCGGCATTTCAGTTGAAGGTGAGCTTGGGGTTTTGGGTTCCTTAGAAACTGGCATGGGCGACAAAGAAGATGGGCACGGCGCTGAAGGCGTTCTTTCCCATGATCAACTTCTTACTAACCCGGATGAAGCTGTGAAGTTTGTCAAAGAAACCAATGTAGATGCATTGGCCATTGCCATGGGTACATCGCACGGTGCTTATAAATTCAGCCGCAAGCCTGATGGCGCGGTGCTCGCCATGAATGTGATTGAAGAAATTCACAAGAAGCTGCCAAATACGCATCTGGTTATGCATGGTTCATCATCGGTGCCTGAAGATTTGCAAGAGATCATCAACAAGTTCGGCGGCAAGATGAAACCCACCTGGGGTGTTCCAGTGTCTGAAATTCAGCGCGGCATCAAGCATGGCGTGCGCAAGATTAACATCGACACTGACAATCGCATGGCGCTGACTGGTGCCATTCGCAAAGTGCTGTTTGAAGATCCCTCTGAATTTGATCCGCGCAAATATTTAAAGCCCGCCATGGAAGCCATGACCAAGCTGTGCAACCAACGCTTTGCTGAATTTAACACAGCAGGACAGGCTTCTAAAATTAAGAAGGTGCTGCCTCTTGCCGAAATGGCCAAGCGCTATAAGGAAGGGAGTCTGAACCAGAAGTTTGCGTGAGGCACGCTCTTAACCGTCACCCCTGCGAATGCAGGGATGACGAACGAGAGGCAATAGCGAAATCCTATTGAAAAGGCTCCCCAACGGGGGTCCTTTCTTGTTTTAGAGCTTGGCAAACCATTCTCGATCAACTGATACACTTTCTACCGTTTTGACTTCCACTCCAAGACGAAGTGATTTCATCAGATCGCATAGATCGTTTCCGTCAATAAGATCAATTGCAGGTGCACCATCTCTCGACGCTTCTTTGCGTGCGTCTGACGTAAAGTTTCCAGTTGTTATTATGAGCCCTTTATCAGCGCGGCCAACCATTGCCCCCCGAAAATCTCTTACGACTGAAGACCCGACACTACCTTTGAATCGTTTGCATTGAAAAAGAACATGAAAAGACAACAAATTCATTCTCAAAACGCCAGTACCATCAATTCCGCCGTCTCCAGTCTTTCCTGTGACCTCGACTCGAATAAAGCCTGATTCACGCAATAGCCTTTGGCACAGTTTTTCAAAATCCGAAGGATCGATTTTCTGCATTTCTGAAAGAAGTTGCTCCTTCCAGCTGAAAAGCTCTTCAATTGTGTTCGACTCGTCCGGTTCTTGATTTTGATTTTTCGTTACTGGGTTTTCTATTTTTTGCTTTTCTCGTGCTGCCCTAAGTAATTTAGGCATATCACCCGAAGCTACTTGCTCCCCAAACTTTAAAATGGACCAGACTCCTCGTGAGCTATTTTCAATCGCACCTGCAAATTTCAGATAGGTACGCGCCCAAGCTGAGCGATATTCTATTTTTGTAAGATTCCCAGTTTTGTAAGGTTCATTCACGAGCGATATTGAGAAATTCTCGATCAACGCTATTTTGTCAACAATCTCTTTATTCGTTCCGGAGCCACCGAGGGCCTTCAGCGCCTGCAGTGTTGGCCACATCAATTCATCGAAAGTTGGGAACCCTAATTTGTCCGGCATTGCGTTCTCAGCTCATTTATTAATTTCGCAGAGCATCATTCAAATTTTGCAAACCTACAATGAAAAAATCGTAATCCTGAACACCCACCTTAATCGTCATTCCTGCGAAAGCAGGAACCCAGCTTTCTTTGCCTGATATGAAGGAAGCTGGATTCCCGCCATCGCGGGAATGACAATTTTGGGGTGGTGAGTGTTGTGCCATATATCCTCACCTCTGTCATCCCGACGGACGTCGGGACCCAGAAAAGTGCACACGGCAGATGAGTTTCTGGGTCCCGTCTTTCGACGGGATGACGAACAAAAGGGAAAGTTTATGAACTAAGCCGCGCACTGATCTTTAAATCAAGTGCGCTCATTACTTTAAGGATCGTTGCGAATTCGGGGTTGCCTTCGACGCTGAGGGCTTTGTAGAGGCTTTCGCGCGAGAGGCCGGTTTTGCGGGCCACTTCGCTCATGCCTTTGGCTCTCGCAATGGTGCCAAGCGCGTGAGCGATGAGTAATGGGTCTTCGGTTTCAAAAATATCTTCGAGATACACACTGATGGCTTCGGGTGTGTTCAGATATTTTGCAGCATCGAAGATTGTTGTTTTCACTTTTGTCACATCAATTCATCGAATGTTGGGAACCCTAATTTGTCCGGCATTGCGCTCCCAGCTCATTTGTTAATTTCGCGGAGCATCATTCAATTTATGCAAAACTACAATGTAAAAATCGTAATCCTGCGCACACCCTAGATCGTCATTCCTGCGAAAGCAGGAACCCAGCTTTGCCAATCCCAGATGAAGAAAGCCGGTTTTCCGCCTGCTCGAGAATGACGGTTTCGGGTGGTGAGTCAATTATCCCTACCTCTGTCATCCCGACGGACATCGGGACCCAGAACAACGGGCACTGAGCTTGAGTTTCTAGGTCCCGTCTTTCGACGGGATGACAATTAGAAGTGAAGTGGACTCACCGTGCTCAATTGAGATATTGTAAATGGATACTCCCACTGTCCATCAGAGACCAGAGAACCCGCCCATGTCCCTCCCCATCACCCTTGCGCAAAGTGCCGATTACCAACGCGATGGTGCGGTTTTGATCAAAGGGCTGTTTGCGGATTATGTTGATATTATTGCCGAGGGAATTGCGCGCAATATGCGTGAGCCTGGTCCCTATGCTTCGGAGAATTTGAAGGCGGGGGAAGGCGGGCGGTTTTTTGATGATTA
>JANOUE010000031.1:0-1893 GCA_031416755.1 Hyphomicrobiales bacterium | reverse complement strand
TCGCTTTTTCTAATAAATTAACTGTGCCATTTTTCGACAAGGGCGGCGATTTTAACCACGGCATGACCTATGATGGCCACCCCGTGGCTGCTGCCGTGGCACTGAAGAATATCGAAATACTGCAAGACGAAAACTTAGTGGGCCGCGTTAAAGAGCTGGCACCCTATTTCGCAGCCGGCCTGCAATCCTTGGCCGATCATCCAATTGTGGGCGAAGTACGGTCAGTTGGCTTGATCGGTGCGATTGAGCTTAGCTCCAACAAGAAAACCAGAGCGCGCTTCCGAGATTCTGGCCGCGTGGGCACCATCTGCCGTGATCATTGTTTTGCCAACAATCTGATCATGCGGGCCTGCTGGGATACAATGGTTCTGGCCCCACCTTTTTGTATCACAAAGAAGGAAATTGATGAGTTATTCCGTCTGGCACGGGTTGCTCTGGACAAGACCTTGGCTGACGTTAAATCAGAAATGTTGTAATTTGGTCTGTAATTTGCATAATTTCATTTTATATTGAACTCACGCTAAAATATCAGATTTTGAAACTTTAACTTATCGGGGAAATATCATGAGCATATTTACACCACGCTTTAAGCCAAACCGCCGCGATCTTTTGAAGGGCACGGGCGCTGCCTTCGCAGGCGTTACACTTTCGTCCTACAACGCATTCGCTGCTGAGGACAAAAAGTTGAACCTCTATAATTACGACACTTATATCGGCGAAACCACTTTGGCCGATTTCGAAACTGCTTCTGGCATTGCCTCCAAGTTAGATTTATACGCCGACATGGATGAACTCTTTGCCAAATTGAAAGCCGGCAATCCAGGCTATGACGCGATTGTTGTAGCAGGTGATTATTTGGAGCGCATGATCAAGGCGAATATGGTTTCACCGCTCGATCATTCCAAAATTCCAAACATGGCAAACGTTGATCCAGATTTTGCCAACCCAAGCTTTGACCCAGGTTTGAAATATGCCATGCCATATATGTGGGGCACCATCGGCATTGGCTATCGCAAATCTGCTATAGGTGCTGCGGCAATAGACAGTTGGAAAGTGCTGTTTGATTCAGATCAATTTGGCGGAAAAGTATCAGTTTTGGGTGATGCCCAAAATGTTCTTGGCTGCGCCCTCAAGTATTTGGGTTTCTCATTCAACTCAACAAATCCCGGTGAGCTCAAAAAAGTTGAAGAATTGTTGATTGCAAATAAGAAGAACATCAAAGTATTTGCGCCAGACAATGGCCAAGATTTGCTGGCTTCTGGTGAAGTTGTGGCCTGCCAAGAATGGTCAGGTGATATCACCCAAGTCATGGCTGAAGATGCTGATCTAAATTACATCATTCCGAAGGAAGGCTCTAACGTGTGGACTGACAATTGGGCCGTGCCTGTGGGTGCACCTCACCCAGAAAATGCCCATGCGTTCTTGAACTTCATTTTGGATGCAGAAAACGGCAAGGCCGCCGCAACCACAATTCAATATGGCACACCCAATTTGGCCGCAAAGAAATTGATGCCAGAAAGCTACATCACAAATCCCGCAGTTTACCCAGCCAAAGAGTTGTTAGCCAAGTGCGAGCCAACGCTATATCTGGGCGAAGAAGTAGCCAAAATGCGCGATGAAATTTGGACGAAGATTCAAGCTGCTTGATAAGATGACGCTTCGAGGTCTGCTGCGCAGAGCTCCTCAGCGTGAGGAACGAGTTTCCCTCACCCTGAGGTGCGAGCTTTTGCGAGCCTCGAAGGGCTAATTGTACGGTCTCAAAGCCTTGCCGCGCTAAGAATAATTGTCTAGCATTACGAAAAACAAAACCTGAGGGGACGGATTTTGGACAATTGGAAAGACTATAAAAAAGTCTTCTTGACGCTCGCAGCACCAGGCACGTTTTGGTTGCTG
>JANOUE010000030.1:0-49860 GCA_031416755.1 Hyphomicrobiales bacterium | reverse complement strand
CGTGTCGACGTTTGCAGCGGCGCCAGTGCAGCGCCGTCACGCCTTATTCATGGTGGCATCAAATATCTCGAAACCAGTGAATTCCGGCTGGTGCGTGAATCTGCCATGGAGCGGAACCGCCTGCTCCGCAATGCACCCCATTATGTGAAAGCGCTGGAAGTTGTGTTTCCTGCGAAGTCGTGGTTTGCGGGTTTGTTCGATGGCTTTCTGGGCTTTCTGGGTTTCAAGGCGCGCATCAAGGAACGTGGTGCGCTACTCGTTGAAATCGGCCTGCAAATCTATGATGTCTATAACCGCAAGGTGAAGGCCCTTCCGGATCATCGCTTCTTCACCAAGCGCAAGCTGCGTGCAGAGTTTCCCGCCGTGACCAAAGAAGCGGTGGCAGCTGGTCTTTATTATGAAGGCCGCGTCACCCATGCCGAGCGCCTTGGCCTCGAGCTTGTGCTGGACGGTCTTGCCGCCCAACCCCAAAGCGCATTGCGCACTTACACTGAGATTGAGGGAAAGCCACAGAATGGCACGTTCACGCTGAAGGATCTGGTGACTGGCGAAATGCAGGACGTGACAGCAGATGTTGTTATCAATGCAAGCGGTGCTTGGATCGACAAGGTGAATGACAACCTTGGCATCACCTCCGGCTATATGGGTGGTTCGAGGGGTGCTCATCTTATCGTGAAGCATGACGGCCTGTTGCGAGCAACTCAGGGCCGCATGATGTATTTCGGCTGCAAGGATGGCCGCTTCAATCTGCTCTATCCCTTCTTCGGCAATGTGCTTGTGGGCTCAACCGACCTTGCCCAGCAGGACCCGGACCTCGCCCATTGCAGTGCTGAAGAAACCGACTATCTTTTGTCCGTCGTCAGCGAAATCTTCCCGGATATTAAACTGACGCGCGATGACGTGATCCTCACCTACAGTGGTGTGCGGCCCCTGCCCCGTGCCAATGGCAAAGACATTGGCGATGTCTCGCGCGACCATAGCATTGGCCGCGATGTGTTGCCGCAAACAGGCATTCCCGTCCTGTCATTGATTGGCGGCAAATGGACCACCTTCCGCGCCTTCTCGGAACAATCCTGTGATGGCGTGTTGACGCTGCTCGGCAAATCCCGTTCTGTGTCGACTGTGGATTTGCCAATCGGTGGTGGGCGCGATTATCCTCGCGATGTAACCAGCCGCAATGCCATGATTGGCAAGATTGGAAAACGCGGTGCTGAACTGCTGGATCGCTATGGCACCAAGGCACTGGCCGTACAGGATTTTGCAGCAAACACTCAGGACCGCCCACTGCTCTCGCTTCCCGGTTACAGCAGCGGCGAGATCGCTTACATCTGCGCCCACGAAAATGTGCGCCATCTTGCCGACCTGCTGCTGCGCCGCACCGCCATCACCATGGAGGGGATGCTCACGCCAAATGCCATTCAAGAAACGGCCGAGATTGCCGCAAATATCCTCGGCTGGAACAAGGCACAGACCAAGGCCGAGATTGATCATGCCGGAACTGAGTTGGCCAAACGCAGCGTGAAGAATGTCAGGTCTGACGCAGCGCCGCGCTGACGGTTTCAATCAAAACAGTTGCCTCTGCCGCTCAGCGATTGAGTCGTCCGGTATTTTTGAAGATGTTTTTGGTCATCGTGGGCGCAATATTGATTGCCCGTTGCCCGCCGGCGGTTTGCCTTCAAACCGCGCGTGGGACGGTCGCTATGGACGATGCATCTTTCCGGCCGATTGCGGCCTCGGGCACCATTTTTTCTTGGCTCTTACCGCCCGCCAAAACCATGTAATTCTCGGCCATGGTCACGCAGCCAGCGTCTGGCTTGCTTGGCAGATTTGCAATGGGTTACCACCAACCGCCAGAAACTTGGGCCGTGGTTCATTTCTTTGAGGTGGGCCACCTCATGAGCAGCAACATAATCCAGCACTTCAGGAGGGGCTAAAATCAGGCGCCAAGAATAGGAGAGGTCGCTTGTCGATGAACAAGAACCCCAACGGCTTTTTTGATCTCTGATTGTGAGTTTGTTAAATTTCGCCCCCATCTTCAGGGCATAATCTTGAGAGGCCAAATGTAATTTTTCTTTGGCTTGGGTTTTAAGCCAGTCGGTTAAACGCCTGGCCACATGGGCTGTCTCACCGGGCACCTCTAGTGTAAAATTCTCCGGCGAATGAGTGACCAATCCCCGCCTTCCGCCGGAAGCCTTTATCATATGCAGCTTGCCGTGGAAGAGAACTTGATTGCCATTGCTGAAAGTCACCACCGGGATGCGCGCACCGATGGTGTTGGCAATCCATGGTTTGGAGGTTTCAGCAAAGCTTAGAGCAGCGGCAAGGCTGGCTCTGGGTGGCAATGTCATGACCAAGCCAGAGCCATCTGATGTTAGACGCAGTACCATGCGTTTGCATCTGGCATTGCGCCGGAATGCGAGAGCGATTTCACGGTGCCCAAGGTTGAGCACAACAGGCTCAAGTTTAGGGGCAGCGCGCAATTTCCGAATCGTTGCCAGCAGGCTGATCATGCCTGCTATGATTAGCTTTGCTTGTTGAGGAATTCCACTATCTTTGGAGCGACCTCGGTACGGAATTTTTTGCCGGAAAACACGCCGTAATGGCCAACGCCCATTTGTAAATAATGGAGCTTCTTGGCCTTTGGAATATTGGGGCAGAGCTCATGAGCTGCTTCTGATTGACCAACGCCTGAAATGTCATCGCGCTCGCCTTCTACGGTCATCAAAGCAGTTTTGGTGATTGCCGCAGGGTTCACAAGATTACCGCGATGCAAATAAGTGCCTTTGGGCAAATCATGATTGATGAAAACGCGGTCAACTGTTTGCAGATAAAACTCCGCGGTTAAATCCATCACCGCCATATATTCATCATAGAAAATCCGGTGCTTCTCGCCATCTTCTTCCACACCATCAACCAGTGAGCGATAAAGTTCGCGGTGGGCTTTGATATGGCGGTCCATATTCATCGAGAGAAAACCACCAAGCTGCATGAAGCCCGCATAAACATCACGGCCAACACCTGGGTGGGGACCTGTAACTTTCATGATCATGTTATTGCGGAAATAGGCTGAGCCTTTTTCTTCTGCCAGTTTATTCACGGCTGTGGGGTTACGGCGTGTATCAATGGGTCCGCCCATCAACACCATTGAAAGAGGTGCAAGCTTATCATCTGCTGCATTCATCAAAGCCACAGCAGCCAGAACCGGCACAGATGGCTGGCACACCGCCATCACATGGGCTCTGGTTTTCAAGTGATGCAGCATAGTGATCACTGCATCCGTATAATCATCAAGATCAAACGAACCAGCTTTCACCGGCACTTCACGCGCATCTATCCAATCCGTCACATAGACGTCGTAGTGGGGGAGCATTTCTTCAACAGTGCCACGCAGCAATGTTGCAAAATGGCCCGACATAGGAGCCACCAACAACAATTTCGTTTGGGCTTTCTTTTGACCCGCTTTGGCAAAATTGATCAAATTGCAGAAAGGCGTTTGCCAGACAATGTTTTCCGACACGGCAATGGATTTGCCATTCATTATTGTGTGCGAAATCTCAAAACTTGGCTTATCGTAGCGCCGCGTGGCGCGTTCAAACATGCTCAATGAAGCCGCGGTGCTGCGGCCAAAGCTGGTGGCAGCTAAAGGGTTTGCATCATGTTGCCAAAAGGCCAAACCGGCATTGGCCATAAAGCGCATCGGCAGAAGAGCTGAGTGATTCATTTCAAAAAGTGGATAAAGCATGTTAAGTATCTGGTTCCCTTCGATCAATTTTAGGGTTGTAGCACCTTTTTCAAGCGTTCTGCCAAGTTCTTTGCATCGGTTGTATAGGTAAAATGCTTAATAAACTTACCATCAGGCCCCATTAGATACAAAATTGAACTGTGGTCCATTGTATAATTTGCTGGGTTTTTAAGATCCGGCACCTTTTGAAAGTAAATATGATAAATCTTGGCAAATTGAGCTATTTGCGCTGCTGAACCAGTAAGACCTTGTAGACGTGGATGAAAATTCTTCACATATTCCGCCATAACCTGCGGCGTGTCACGTTCTGGGTCAACGGTTACTAAAATTGGCGTGATAACATCTGACGTTGCACCCATTTCTGAGAAAGCCGCCGCGATAACCTGCAGTTCCGTTGGACAGATGTCGCCACAGTTGGTGAAGCCGAAAAACAGCAGCATATATTTTCCGGCATAGGTTTTCTCAGTTACTGTCTCGCCTTTCTCATTCAGCATCGTGAATGGTCCGCCGATAAGTGCGGTGCCGGAACCACCTTTTACGGCGTTCAAGGTGGATAATGCCAAGGCGGCGATAAGCACCGAAAGCAGAATGAGGATGCTGGCAAGAATGAGTTTTGGGCGCGAGGGAAGAAGTGAGCTGTTTTGCATGATGTAAATGTTTATACTCTGCCTGCGCCAAACATTGATGAGACAAAATGACCATGGTGGAAATCGTTCCAAGGCTGGGTGACGGCCAAAATGCAGGACTATTGCGCTTACGCACTTTGGTGCGTTTGCGGTGGCTTGCCGTTATTGGGCAATCTATTGCAGTTTTGGCCGTGCAGTTTCTGCTTGGGTTTCAGGTGCCGATGGGGGCTTGCCTTTTGCTCATTGCGTTAAGTGCTTGGCTTAATATTTTTCTATCGTTGCGGTGGCGTGGCGGGCAGCGCTTAGCCTCTCGTCCAGCCGGCTTATTACTGGGCTATGATGTTTTGCAATTGGCTGGGTTGCTCTATCTCACGGGTGGATTGGAAAATCCGTTCGCATTTTTGTTTTTGGTGCCGGTTACCGTCTCGGCCACATCACTGCCTTTGCCATGGACTTTGGCGCTGGCAAGTTTGGCCTTTGGCTGTTCAACTTTGCTAGCCTTCGTGCACCAACCCTTGCCCTGGGCAGCAAACCAAGTTTTTGAGCTGCCGCCAACCTATGTGGCCGGCATGTGGGCAGCCTTGGTTTCTGGTACGGTTTTTTCAGGTATCTATGCCAGACGTATTGCCGAAGAAGCCCGGCTTATGTCGGCTGCGCTGTCTGCTACGGAAATGGTATTAGCGCGCGAACAGCGCCTTTCTGCTTTGAATGGCTTGGCGGCAGCTGCTGCACATGAATTGGGAACGCCCCTTGCCACAATTGCGTTAGTTGCAAAGGAGCTGAAGCGAGAAGTTCCGAAATCATCGCCTTATGCCGAGGATATTGATCTGCTCGTCAGCCAAGCCGCCCGCTGCCGTGAAATTCTAACCCGTTTGGCGGTTCCTGAGCAGCTATCGGACGACGTTTACCAGCAAGTCAGCTTTCACGCGATGATCGAGGATCTGGTAGCGCCTCTGCGCGGCTCTGAAGTTCAAATTCTCATTGACGCGGCCCCCGCAGACGAAAAAAAACCAACGCCAGAGCCAATTTTCAAACGCAATCCTGCCATCAATTATGGCCTTGGAAATTTGCTTGAGAACGCATTTGATTTTGCCAAGACACAGGTGCATGTGAAAGCCAGATGGACTGTCAATCATGTCATCCTGACGGTTTCTGATGATGGCCCGGGTTTTGATCAAGCTATTTTCGACCAATTGGGCGATCCTTTCGTGACCACCAGACCAGGCTACGGGGTGGATGGCCAAGCTGAGCCTGGGCAACATGACGGCATGGGGCTTGGTCTTTTTATTGCAAAGACCCTGCTGGAGCGCTCGGGGGCCGCTGTCACTTTGTCCAATAAAAAAGCACCCCTCCAAGGCGCTGCAGTTACTGTGGCATGGCCGCGCAAGGAAATTGATTTGAGTAAAGTCAATAGACCCTAGAGTATTTAGACTTTTCACAGAAAAGTTAAAATCGCACGAGGTTTTATCTTCGATCACCTTTTCTGAACTTTGACGATTCTGTCAAAGTTCAGGTTGATCTAGCCCTTAGACCGTATAAACAGCCTCTCCATGGACCAGCTTTTAGATAAGTCTCTGCTTCTCGTTGATGATGACAAACCTTTTCTAACGCGTTTAGGACGCGCCATGGAAACCCGCGGTTTTGTAGTGCGCATGGCCGATACCGTGGCCGAAGGTATTGCCGAAGTGCGCAAAGAGGCGCCCGCCTTCGCAGTGGTTGATTTGCGTTTAACTGATGGCAATGGCTTGGATGTAATTGAGGCTTTGCATGCCACTCGCCCTGACGCGCGGGTTGTGGTGCTGACAGGTTACGGCAATATCGCTACTGCGGTTACTGCTGTTAAACTGGGAGCAATCGATTATCTGGCAAAACCTGCGGATGCTGATGCAGTTTACGGCGCGCTTATCGGGACCTCAGAAAATCGCAACGCCTTGCCAGATAATCCAATGTCGGCAGATAGAGTTCGCTGGGAGCATATTCAGCGCGTGTTTGAACTTTGCAGCCGCAATGTTTCGGAAACGGCCCGCAGGCTTAATATGCACCGCCGCACATTGCAGAGAATTTTGGCCAAGCGCGCACCGAAATAATTACGGATCCCACAATCCGTGCAAGCGCTGCGCACCCGCTTGAGCAAAAGCGACGAGAACTGTGCGTCGTCTTGCTGCATGCAAAGAATGGGTTGAAGCTTCGCGCAGAATTTCTGCTCCCCATTGATCGGCGACGATCAGGCCGGCCTCTATCGGCATAATAGTTTGATCCATCGTCTGCGGAATGGCGAAGGAAAAGCGGTCGCAATAGTCGCGGTATTCTGGCCACTTGGTATCGACCTTAAAATCCTCGGGCGATGATTTAATTTCAACAATCCACAAAGTGCCGTCGGGGTTCAAACCAATCACATCAGCTCTGCGGCCAGAGGCAAGTGTGAATTCGGTTAGGATTGAAAAATTGTGGGCTCGCAAAAGCCTGCCCACGCCACGCTGAATGGCGGTGGCCGTTTCAGATTGGCGGCCATCGGGTTTTAGAGCCATGGTTGGAATTTCGACCAGATTATTCCTCGTCAAATTTTGCGGCTACCAAACTTGCAAGTGCCGCCATTGCAGCTTCGGCCTGCGGGCCAGAAGCATTAACTGTTACTGAAGTGCCCATGCTGGCAGCGAGCATCATCAGTCCCATGATAGACGTGCCCGGCACAGTTTGACCATCTCGGCTCACCATAACATTGGCATCAAAACCTTCGGCACATTTTACGAATTTAGCTGACGCTCTAGCATGCAGGCCGCGTTGGTTAATGATGGCTAGTTCTTTAGTCAGCGTTGACATTAATCCCCCAAGACCTGACTTGCGATATTGATGTATTTTCGTCCGGCATCTTGAGCGGCAGCGGCCGCTTTGTGTAAATTACAATCTTTGCGCACGCGCGCGAGTTTTACCAACATTGGCAAATTTAATCCTGCCACAACTTCCACTTTGCCATCTTCGAGAAGTGAGATTGCAAGATTTGAAGGTGTGCCGCCAAACATATCGGTCAATACCATAACGCCAGTGCCATCATTCACACGTTCAACAGCTGCGGCAATATCAGCGCGGCGCACATCCATCCGGTCATCTGGCCCAATGCAAATTGCTTCAATTTTCTCTTGCTTGCCCACCACATGCTCTAACGCATGGATGAATTCATCAGCAAGGCGGCCATGGGTAACAAGGACCAAACCAATCATATAGTGCCCGCCATAAACATCATCAATCGCAACATCCCAGAATGATCGAAGGCACTGCTTAGCGCTTTTTTACCCGTTATGAAAAGAACTTTCCGCATAGGAATGCGCGAAGACGGGCCGTGGCTGAAACTTGGAAAGGATCCAGTTTAAGGCGCGGGAACGCAATGCCCATCAGAGTTACGCAAATCTCTGCAGCGTCCGGCATTCGGGTGATGTCTTGCGGCTGAACCAGATCAATAATGTGGCTGATTTTCACTTCAGCGAGATAGGGCCTTGCCACTATGCCTTGGCCTCTAATTTCAAGTTTTCCGGCGAGGATTTCCGGTGCTGCCGCATAAAGTGCTCCGGCTCTTTCCGAAACAAGCACTTGGTCATCGGCCACCAGCTTTGCGCCATGCTGTTCATCTAACAATCGCAACACCAAATCGGATTTACCACTTCCGGAAGGTCCGCGAATGAGACATGCATGTTGGCCAATTGCGATGCAACTGGCGTGTAAGTTTTGTGGTTTCATGTTGGTTCGGTTGGCTTCCAGCCTTCGGCTATAGAAGGAACACGCACGACAAAGCGGGCCCCCAATACCGCGCGGCTTTGATCGGGTGCAGCTTTACCCAACCGATTCTCAGCAATGACCGAGCCTTTGTGGGCTTCAACAACTTGCCTTGTAATAGCCAAACCGAGACCTGAGTTTCGACCAAAATGCTGGACAGGACGATCAGTATAAAACCGCTCAAATACCCGTTCAAGATTTTCTGGTGGGATGCCCGGTCCGTGATCTTCTATGCGAATTTCAACATCATCGCCCAAGCGCCTGACGCGCACATGAACTTTGGTGTTGGGTGCTGTAAACGATCTGGCATTGTCAATCAAATTGCGGAACACTTGGCCCAAACGCCCATCATAACCGAGCACAGTATATTTTGTGGCTGCTTTGTTTTTGTCGGTTACGGGCTGCACCACCAAAAGAATTTCGGCATCTCCATCTTTACCGGTTTCATTGGCAAGATCAACAATACCGCCCAAGAGTTTCGCCACATCAACCGGTCTGGTTTCATTGCGCGCCAATTCTGCATCCAGACGCGACGCATCTGAAATATCTGTGATCAAACGATCCATGCGCTTTACGTCTTCAACAACGATTTCAATGAGGCGTTTTTTCTGCTCTTCGGTTTTGACTAAACCAAGCGTTTCAACCGCACTGCGCAAGGATGTGAGCGGATTTTTAAGCTCATGGCTGACGTCCGCGGCGAAGGCCTCAATGGCTTCAATGCGCTTATAAAGAGCTCCGGTCATGTCGCGCAGAGAGCCTGAGAGCTGGCCAATCTCGTCGCTTCGTCCAGTAAAATCTGGAATCTCCACGCGCTTATTGATGCCGCGGCGAACGCGGTCTGCTGCTGCGGATAATCTGCGGATGGGGGCTGCAATTGTAGCGGCCAATAGGGCAGACAACATCAATGCCACAAATGCGGCAAATCCAAACGTGAGTAACACCACGCGACGTTCAGCGCGCAACACGCCATCAATTTCGCCACCTTGTGTAGAGAGAATGAGTGCCCCTAACACCGCCCGAAAACGCTGCACCGGCACTGATACAAGAACAATAATTTCGCGATTTTCATTCAACCGCACCACGCTGACCGAAGCGCCATTCAAAGCAGCTTTCACTTCCGGCACTTCATTGTTGCTGTCCAAGCCATATTCCATGTGCAGTGGATAATCATTGGCAAAAAACCAATCGAGGCTTCGGTTGATAAATTTTGTGAAAGGGTTTTCTTTGCCGTTAATTTGGGGGTTGAGATTGGTTTGAATGATGTCATTGCCACCATAAAGAAAACTGGAATCCACCACCATATTGCCGCCGGTATCAATAATTTGGGCGCGAATAGTGGTGTTTGCCAAGAGCCGTTTCAAAACTGGCCCGGCAGTTTCAGGGCTTATCGGAAAATCGAGACTGCTTTGTTCGGATATAGTGCTGCCGTTTTGATCTTCGAGTATATCAGGATTGATCAAGATCGAACTGGTATCAGCCGTTGCCGATCCGGCAATTGCTGCGGCAATAATTTGCCCCTGCACAAGAAGACTTTGCACGCGCGCATTGATCAGACCTTGGCGGAACTGATTGAAATAGAGAATGCCAATGGCAAGAATAACCAGACCAAGGATATTGATCAGGGCGATGCGCGCAGTCAGGCTGGTGGGTGCCAGCCTTTTCAATATTCCGCGAGAGGGTTTGCGTGCAACTGGGCCAGCTTCATAATTCTCATGAAGCTCGTCACCTTCTAAATCTTTGAGGCTGTCAGGCATCACGGATGTGGCGCCTTACGGTTTAGCATTATTGTTCTTTGAAACGGTAGCCCACGCCATAAAGCGTTTCAATGCCGTCAAAGCTTTCGTCAACCTGATTGAACTTTTTACGCAAACGCTTGATGTGGCTGTCGATGGTGCGATCATCAACATAGACCTGATCATCATAGGCAGCATCCATCAAAGCATCACGGCTCTTAACAATGCCAGGGCGCAGCGCCAAAGCTTGCAAAATCAAGAACTCGGTTACAGTCAGGGTTACCTGTTGGCCAATCCACGTGCAGGCATGGCGATCAGAATCCATCACCAATTTACCGCGTTCAATAATTTTTGTGGCATCAGTGACGACTGGTGTTCCGTCACGCGGTATCGCACGGCGCATCACGGCTTTCACGCGTTCAACCAACAGGCGTTGTGAAAATGGCTTCTTCACAAAATCATCAGCGCCCATTTTGAGGCCAAACAACTCATCTATCTCATCATCTTTCGATGTGAGAAAAATAACGGGCAAATCGGTTTTCTGGCGTATGCGGCGCAAAAGTTCCATGCCATCCATGCGTGGCATTTTAATATCAAAGATCGCCATGTCAGGCGGGTTATCTTGCAAGCCTTGGAGGGCTGCGGCGCCATCACTATATTTCTGCACTGTATAGCCTTCCGCTTCCAGCACCATACCAACTGATGTTAAGATATTACGATCATCGTCAACCAAAGCCACTGTCGGCATTTTGTCGTCATCCCTATTGTTGTCGTGCCCGTTCGATAGGTATAAAACTGGAACAAATTGTGGCAGACAGTTTAGAACCGAAAGCTATCAAATGAAAGAGACTGCGAAAACTGTTTTATCAAGGGCAAAAACCGGAACTTTATCGGTTATCGACTTTGAAACTGGCGCTCCGTTTGGCGCTTTGGTGAATGTTGCAACCGATGAAGAAGGCGTGCCGGTGTTTTTGTTTTCAAACTTGGCGCGGCATACAAAATCTTTGCTGGCAAACCCCACAGCCAGTCTGCTGGTGACTGAGCTTCCGGCAGAAGGTGACCCATTGACCGGGTTTCGGGCGACGATTGTGGGCGCAGTTTCTCAAATCGAAATTGATTCAACCCAATATCTGATCAAGCACCCTTATGCTAAAATCTATGTTGGATTTGGTGATTTTGGATTTTGGCGCATGGTGCCGCAGCAGATTTATGTGGTTGCTGGTTTTGGACAAATCCAGAATTTTAGCTGGGCGGACTAAACCGTCACATCAGCCACAGCACTTTCTGCAATTACGGTTTTGATGTTGAGGAGGTCATTGCTGGCGATCCAGTTTTTGGCATAGGCCCTATCAAAGCCATGATCGAGCCAACGCTGCGTTAGACGCCTTTCTAACTCCGCGATGGGTGCTGATAAATAGACTGTAAAATCAAACAGCGGCTTCAGGCGGTCCCACGGTTTTTGTTTGAGCAGCAGATAATTGCCTTCAACAATTATGAACTTTGCCTCATCAGTCACAATAGCAGCGGCGGCGCGCGACAATTCCTGGGTTCGATCAAAGACTGGAATAGCGATATCAGGCTCACGCGCTTTAATGCGCTTCAGCAGAACTTCAAAGCCCAGAACATCGAAAGTGTGAGGCGCACCTTTGCGCTGGCGGTGGCCCCTGGCAAGGAGCACGGCATCATCAAAATGAAAACCATCCATGGGAACTACGATTGCGGTATCGCCACAAGCACTCAAAGCATCACGGACATGTTCTGCAAATGTTGATTTGCCTGAAGCGGGTGGGCCCGCAATGCCCACCATAAAGCGCGAAGCCTTCGCCGATTTTTCACGGAGACGGCTTGCTAGATTTGCCGCGTCACGCATTAGGTGCCGAGCAGTTCGGGCGGTGGCTCTTTGGCACCGGTCATAAAGGCCACTGCATCTGACATTGAGAAATCTTTTGGATTGATCACGCAGAGGCGCTTGCCAAGACGGTGAATATGAATGCGGTCTGCCACTTCAAACACATGCGGCATATTGTGCGAGATGAGCACAATGGGAAGGCCACGCCTTTTTACATCGAGGATAAGTTCAAGCACACGGCGGGATTCTTTTACGCCGAGAGCTGCTGTGGGTTCATCCAAAATTACAATTTTGGAACCAAATGCTGCTGCACGTGCCACCGCCACACCTTGGCGCTGACCGCCGGAGAGCGTTTCCACGGGTTGACTTATATTTTGAATGGTCATGAGACCAAGTTCGCTTAATTTGTCGCGGGCAATTTTTTCCATCGCTTTGCGGTCCAAAAGTTTGAACCATTTGCCAAGGAAGCCAGGGTCGCGAATTTCGCGGCCCATGAACATGTTGTCGGAAATTGAGAGCGCTGGCGATAAAGCCAGGTTTTGATAAACCGTTTCAATGCCGGCATTGCGGGCATCTAAGGGTGACTTGAAATGCAGAACTTCACCGTTCATTCTGATCTCGCCTTCATCGGGCGTTACCGCACCGCAAATGGCTTTGATCATGGTGGATTTGCCAGCACCGTTATCGCCAATCACCGCCAAAATTTCATTGGGGTAAAGATCAAAATCGGCATGATCTAAGGCGGTTACACGGCCGTAGCGCTTAACCAATCCGCGGGTGGTGAGGAGCGGTTCTTGTTTTGCCATGGCCGGCGCTGCCACTTTAGCTGCAACGATGATGCTGCGGGCAGCCGGTTTTTTTGCAACTGATTTTTTGGCTGGTTTTTTCGCTGGTTTTGCCATGATTATGCCGAGGCCCTTCTAATCCATTGGTCAATTGCAACGGCGGTAATGATTAAAATGCCCACCGTAAAATCTTGCCACAGCACGTCTACTCCCGATAAAGAGAGGCCATTTCGGAACACGCCCACGATGAGGGCACCCAATACTGAGCCCACAATGGAGCCTCGCCCACCAAACAGTGACGTGCCGCCGATCACCACAGCCGTGATGCTATCAAGGTTTGCTGTTTCACCTGCGAGCGGAGTTATGGTGCCACCGACGCGACCGATGAGAATGAGCCCCCCAAAGGCAGCGATAAGCCCCGCAACTGTATAAACTGAGCGCAGCATCCGGTCGGTTTGAACACCGGCCAGAAGCGCTGATTCTTCGTTGTCGCCAACAGCATAGACATGGCGGCCCCAGGCCGTGCGGTTCAAGAGATACCATATCAGAATAGCCAGCAGAATGAAGCAGACACCGCCGATTTTGAGCGTGGCGCCAGCAAACATGCTTTCTTTGTCGAGGACTCTAAATACGTCCCTCCCCATGATGATCAAATCGGGAGCAATCTTTTCGGTGTCTACGGCGCGGATTGATTCTGATTTCGAATACCAAATTTTCAATGCCGAAAAGATGTAGAGTGTGCCAAGTGTCACAATGAATGGCGGTAGCTTTAGCCGCGTCACGAAATGCCCGTTAAGATAGCCCATAGCGGCACCGGCAAAACCGCCGGTCAAAATAGCTACTGGAACCGGAAGACCCGAATGCACGGCAAGCTTGCCCATAACAATAGAGGCCAGCACCATGATGGCGCCAATCGACAGGTCAATACCAGCAGTCAGAATAATAATCGTTTGGGCAATAGCGATGACGCCGATCACGGTCACTTGCTGGAATACAATCGAAAGATTGTTGGCGGTGAAGAAGCGTCCACCGGAAGTGAATCCAAATACAAAAATACTGAAGAGTAAAACGAATACCGGAATTGCGGTATTATGGGTTTGCAGAAAGCTTTGAAATTTTCGCACAAAACTATCAGCCTGAAGCTCAAATTCAGCGACTTTTACATCGGCTTTATGAAGTGTTGCTTCAAAATCAGAAATGACTTTTGTGGGTGCTGTCTTATCGCTCATTGCCGTTCCCCTATGCTCGTGTGGAGCTTGTATTCCGCCCCTACTTTTTAGCATGAAGGGCGACCATAACAGCCGCCCCCCACTTATTTCAACTCAAAAATATGCAGTGGATATTAGCCCCAGCAAATCTTTGCACCTTCAGCCGAAGTGATGGATGGAACGCCATCCACTGGCTTGTCGGTGATCAATTGAACACCGGTGTTGAAGTAGTTCAGGCCGTCAGAGTTCTTTGGCTTGGTGCCATCTTTTGCGAATGCAGCAACAGCTTCCACGCCCTTGGATGCCATCAACAATGGGAACTGCATGGAGGTTGCACCGATGATGCCATCAGTTACTGATTTAACACCTGGGCAGCCACCGTCTACTGAAACAATAAGAGCTTGCTTTTCTTTACCAGCGGCTTTCAAGCCTTGATAAGCGCCTTCAGCAGCTGGTTCGTTGATGGTGTAGACCAGGTTCATGTCTGGGTTCTTAGCGAGTAAGTTTTCAGCAGACTTCAAACCGCCTTCTGGGTTTGCACCTGAAGATTCGTGGCCGATCACGCGAGTATCAGTTTCTGAACCCATAACTTTGAGATCTGGAACTTCGATGCCGAAGCCCTTGAGGAAGCCAGTGTCACGAGCAACGTCAACTGAGATGTTGTCTTTGTTGATGTTGAGCATGCCGATCTTGGCGTTCTTGGTGCCATCAGCACCGAGAGTTGCGGCGGCCCATTTACCGATCAAGAGACCAGCTTCGAAGTTATCGGTTGCGAAGGTTGTGTCAGCTGCGTCAGCATCACCAATTGGTGTGTCGAGAGCAATCACGAGCAAACCAGCAGCGCGAGCAGCTTTGAGAGCCGGAATTACTGAATCGTTAGAAGCAGTGATCAAAATACCTTTTTGACCAGCGGCAACACAGTTTTCGATAGCTTCAATTTGTGGGGCAGCATCACCGTCAACTTTACCAGCAGCAGCTGTGAAATCGATGCCGAGTTCTTTAGCTTTGGCTTCAGCGCCTTCCTTCATTTTCACGAAGAAGGGGTTGGTGTTGTTCTTGGTGATCAGGCAAGTGCCACCAGCCGCTTGAGCAGCTGCAGCAAAGCTGGTGAGTGCAACGCCTACGAGGGCGGCTTTAAGAATAGACTTCATTAGAATTCCTCCCATGGAACGGCCCATGCAGGGCCAAAATGATAAGTGATTTTAGATGATTGAAGGGCAAACGTTGACCGCATGCTCCCCTTTCATTTCACATTCTGCAATAAAAAATGTGAGACTGTCAATAAGTAAATCCATCTGATTTATTCATTGACAGTTAATCCAGCATGCGAGATGGTCTGGCAAAACATAAGAATATGCTAGAAAAACGAGCAGTTGGGAGAGGTTTTGAACAACGAACGCGGCATTGGTGAAAAGCTGGGAAACTCAAGCCCATTTTTGTCGCGCGGCACATCGCAAATTGGCGTTAGGCTTTATAATGAGCGTTTGGCCCTTTCGCTCATCCGCCAGCATGGGCAGCTTCCCAAGGCAGAAATCGCCCGCCTCACCGGTCTTTCAGCCCAAACGGTTTCGGTTATTGTCAGGCAATTGGAAAAAGATGGCCTGCTGATAAAAGGTGAAATCCAACGCGGCAAAGTAGGCCAACCTTTAACGCCTTTCAAACTTAACCCAGACGGCGCATTTTCGATTGGCCTCAAGGTGGGGCGGCGCTCTGGTGGTCTCGTGCTGCTTGATTTGGCGGGCCATGTGCGCGCCACGGTCAGGCAATCTTATCATTTTCCAACACCGGTAGAGTTTTTGCTCTTCGCTGAAAGTGGAATTGCCAAACTGGTTGCCAGTCTTCCAGAAAATTTACGTCCACGCATTTCGGGTTTGGGCATAGCTGCGCCGTTCGAGTTGTGGAATTGGGAAGAAGAAGTGGGTGCTCCCCATGATGTGCTGGAGGCTTGGCGCGGCTTTGATTTGATGGCTGAATTGGCAAAGTTGTGCGATTTTCCGGTGTTTCCTTGCAACGACGCAACTGCTGCATGTGCGGCCGAATTATTTTTCGGGCGCGGCAAAGATTTCCAAGACTTTGCTTATTTCTACATTGGATTTTTCATTGGCGGCGGCATTGTGATTAATGGTTCACTTTTGCAGGGGCGCACAGGTTATGCTGGTGCAATGGGGCCTATCCCGGTTCCAGGACCTAGTGGCACTGAGCAGTTAATTAGGCATGCCTCCACTTATCAGCTTGAAAGAATGTTGGTGGCCGAAGGTCGCGATCCCTTGTTGCTGTCTCGCAGTTTGGACGATTGGGCAGAGGTTGGTCCGGCACTTGAGCAGTGGATCGCCATGACTGCACAAAGCCTTGCTTATGCCAGTTTGGTTGCTGCTTCGGTGATGGAATTCGAAGCCGTGATTATTGATGGGGCGATTCCTGCAGATGTGCGGCGCCGCATTGTGGCGGGGGTGCAAACTAAATTGCTAGAACTCGATCAACGCGGTATTGCGCCTCTGAGAATTGTCGAAGGCTTGATTGGCGCAGATGCGAGGGCCAAGGGGGCTGCCAGCCTGCCTTTGTTTGCCAATTTTATTATTGATCGTGATGTATTATTCAAAGAGGCCGAAGATGCTTAAAGGATTAAACCCACTGCTCGGACCCGAGCTTTTAAAAGTTCTGCGGGCGATGGGACATGGCGATGAGATTGCTATTGTTGATGGCAACTATCCGGCAGATACAGATGCCAAACGCTTGGTGCGTGCGGACGGCCACAGTGCAACAGATTTGCTTGATGCAATTCTCTCGGTGATGCCTTTAGATGAAATGGTTGCCGATTGTGCCTTCAGGCCTGCTGTAAAAAATGATCCTGCGCTCATGGCGCCAGTATTTACTGATTTTGAGGCGCTGATTAAAAAGTGGGAACCAGAGCGCCACGTCTCAGTTCTGGTCGGAGCTGATTTTTATAATCGCGTGAAAGGCTGTTATGCCATTGTTGCCACCAGCGAGGCGCGGCTTTACGGCAATATCGTTTTGAAAAAGGGTGTGATACATCCTAAATAAACCTTAGGAGATACCCTTGAAAGCATTTTCTGATCTCACCGAACAAGAAATTATTGCGCTGGCAATTTCAAGCGAAGATGATGATGCGCGGGCCTATGCTGGATTTGCCCATGCCTTGATGGCAACATATCCGGCTTCGGCCAAAGTGTTTGTTGAAATGGCGGAAGAAGAGCATGAACACCGCCGCAGCCTGACTGATTTATATGCCAAGAAATTTGGTGATTATATTCCGCTCATCCGCCGTGCCGATATAAATGGCTTTGTGAAACATAAGCCGGCTTGGACCGTCAACAAGCTTGGCATAGACGCCATGCGCAAGCGTGCAGAAGTGATTGAGCTTGAGAATTATCGCTTTTACACGCAAGCCGCAGAGCGTTCATCTGACCCACAAGTGAGGAAACTCCTGAGCAATTTGGCTGCCGCCGAAAAGGGCCATGAGTCACTGGCATCGAAACTTGGCCTCGAACACCTGACAGCTGATGCAAAAATTGATGAAAACGAAACTCAGCGCCGCCTCTTCCTGTTGCAAGTTGTGCAGCCGGGTTTGGTTGGTTTGATGGATGGTTCGGTTTCCACCTTAGCCCCAATATTTGCTGCTGCATTTGCGACTAATAATACATGGCAGACTTTTTTGGTGGGTGTTGCAGCCTCGATTGGCGCAGGAATTTCAATGGGGCTTGCTGAGGGCCTTTCCGATGATGGCAAGCTGACAGGCAGAGGTCATCCACTTATTCGTGGTCTTGCCTCTGGTATCATGACAGCCGTTGGTGGGCTTGGTCACACCGTGCCGTTCCTGATTACCGATTTCACCACAGCGTTCGTTTTGGCCGTTGTGGTGGTGATTGTAGAACTCGGATTGATTTCGTGGATCCGCTGGAAATATATGGACACACCATTTTTAAAAGCTGCGCTGCAAATTGCAGTGGGTGGTGTTCTGGTGTTCCTGACAGGAATTTTTATTGGAAGCGCCTAGAGTGTTTTGACTAAACACCCTCGAGCAGCAGAATGTCGGCAATGCCTGCATCTTTGCGCAAAGACTTGGCGTGTTGATATTCGGGTGAAGCGTAGCACTCCTGAGCGGTTTGCAGAGATGCAAATTCAATCACCACATTGCGCGCACGGCCTTCACCCTCCATGTGCTGATGTGCGCCACCACGGGCCAGCATCACAGCGCCAAACTTCACAAATGCTGCGCGTGAGGCTTCAACGTATTTTTGATATTGGTCAGGGTTGGTGACTGTAACATGCGCGATCCAATAGGCCTTAGGCATGGCTACCCTCCAAATGCGTCCCAGAATGCCTTGGCCTTGGCAAAAAAGCCTTCCGACTCCGGCGAATTGTTGCGCGCTTCTTTATCAAATTCGGCCAAAATTTCTTTCTGTCGCCGACTCAAATTCACCGGTGTTTCTACGCTCACCTGAATATACATGTCGCCAGCTTGCGAAGACCGCAGCACCGGCATGCCTTTAGACTTCAAGCGAAACTGTTTGCCATTCTGAGCACCGTCGGGAATCGTCACGCGGGCCTTTTTGCCATCAATCGTGGGCACTTCAATTTCACCCCCCAAGGCGGCAGTGGCCATCGAGATTGGAACTTTGCAAAAGAGATCAGCACCATCGCGCTGGAAAAATTCATGGGTGCGCACGCTCATAAATATATAGAGGTCACCCGATGGTCCGCCCCGGAGGCCGGCTTCGCCCTCACCAGTCATCCGGATACGCGTGCCATCTTCAACACCAGCAGGAATGTTGACGGACAAATTGCGCTCCTTGGTTACACGGCCTTGCCCGCCGCAAGAGCCACAAGGATCGCTGATCACCTGGCCGCGACCAGCGCAGGTTGGGCAAGCGCGTTCGACTGTGAAAAAGCCTGACTGTGAGCGCACGGCTCCAGCACCACCGCAGGTGCCGCAGGTTTTAGGGTGGGTGCCGGGCTTTGCGCCGTTGCCCTTGCAGGTGTCACAAGAAACTGATGAAGGCACCCGCACCGTGGCGTTCTTGCCCGAATAGGCTTCGGTGAGATTAATTTCGAGATTATAACGAAGATCACTGCCGCGCTGTGCGCTATTGCCGCGCGCATTGCCGCGGGCCTTGCCACGGCCACCGCCCATCATATCGCCAAACAGGTCTTCAAAAATATCCGACATTGAAGAATTGAATTCCGGACCAAAGCCTGCGCCGCCGGGGCGCTGCCCGCCACCATTTTCAAAAGCCGTATGGCCAAAGCGATCATAAGCCGCTTTTTTCTGGGGGTCTTTTAAGACGTCATAAGCTTCGTTCAATTCTTTGAACTTCGCATCAGTTTCTTTGCTGCCATGATTGGCATCTGGGTGCAGCTTTTTTGCAAGGTTGCGATAGGCGGTTTTTAGCGCCTTTTCATCAGTACCCTTTTGCACACCTAAAATATCATAAAAATCGCGCTTGGCCATTTGAATTATATACCTGAAAGCGCCGCACCCTTCGAGGCCGCTTTGCGGCACCTCAGGGTGAGGGAATAGCAAATGCACATAAAAAGACCCTCATCCTGAGGTGCGGGTGCGCAGCAACCGCTTCGAAGGACAAGGGTCAACATTATTTACGACTTCTTCTTGTCGTCAACTTCTTCAAACTCGGCATCCATAATGTCGTCGAGTTCGTCGCGCTCAACTTTGTCATCGCCAGCGTCATGGTCATTGTCGGCTTCGCCGGTTGGAGCATCGCCCATGCCGCCACCCTTATACATGGCTTCACCCATTTTCATGGAAAGCTGCATGAGGGCAGTGGTTTTGGCTTGCATATCTTCCAAATCGCCAGCTTCGATCGAAGCTTTAAGATCAGTGATCGCCGCTTCAATCGCAGTCTTGTCAGATTCTGGAACCTTGTCGCCAGCATCCTTCAAGGTGCGTTGGGTGGAATGAATCAAGCCTTCAGCTTGGTTCTTGGCTTCCACAAGACCCACACGCTTTTTATCTTCAGCGGCATTGGCTTCGGCATCTTTCACCATCTTTTCGATTTCAGCATCGCTCAAACCGCCAGACGCTTGAATGCGAATCTGCTGTTCTTTGTTGGTGGCTTTATCTTTCGCTGACACATTCACAATGCCGTTGGCATCAATATCGAATGTCACTTCAATTTGCGGCACACCACGTGGTGCTGACGGAATGCCCATCAGATCAAACTGGCCGAGCGACTTGTTATCAACAGCCATCTCGCGTTCCCCTTGGAACACGCGAATGGTGACAGCCGTTTGATTGTCATCAGCAGTGGAAAACACTTGGCCCTTCTTGGTTGGAATGGTGGTGTTGCGGTCAATCAACCTTGTGAACACGCCGCCCAAAGTTTCAATGCCGAGGGACAATGGTGTAACGTCCAAGAGCAGAACGTCTTTCACTTCACCCTTCAACACGCCGCCCTGAATGGCAGCACCAATGGCTACCACTTCATCAGGGTTCACACCCTTATGGGGTTCCTTGCCGAAGAACTGCTTTACGATTTCGATAACCTTGGGCATGCGGGTCATGCCGCCAACCAGAACAACTTCATCGATTTGTGCCGCTGTTACACCAGCGTCTTTCAACGCTTGGCGGCAGGGCTCTACAGTTTTCTGAATGAGATCATCAACCAAAGCTTCAAGCTTGGAACGAGAAAGTTTCACGGCCAAATGTTTTGGGCCAGAAGCATCCGCGGTGATGAAGGGCAAGTTGATTTCAGTCTGCATAGCAGATGAAAGTTCTACTTTGGCCTTTTCAGCTGCTTCGCGTAAGCGCTGCAACGCAAGCTTGTCTTTGCGCAGATCAATCGATTGTTCTTTTTTGAACTCGTCTGCGAGATAATCAACAATGCGCATGTCGAAATCTTCGCCGCCAAGGAAGGTATCGCCATTGGTGGATTTCACTTCAAAGACACCATCGCCGATTTCCAAAACTGAAACGTCGAAGGTGCCGCCGCCCAAATCGTAAACTGCAATCGTGCCGGCTTCGCGCTTGTCCAAGCCATAAGCCAGTGCAGCAGCCGTTGGCTCGTTGATGATGCGAAGAACTTCAAGACCAGCAATGCGGCCCGCATCTTTGGTGGCTTGGCGTTGTGAATCGTTAAAATAAGCAGGAACCGTGATCACAGCTTGGGTCACTGGCTCGCCCAAATAACGCTCAGCGGTTTCCTTCATCTTGGTCAACGTGAAAGCGGAAATTTGTGAGGGGGCATATTTGGTGCCACGCGATTCAACCCACGCATCACCATTGTCAGCTTTAACAATGTTGTAGGGCACCAGCTTTTTATCTTTGGCAACCATCGGGTCATCCATGCGGCGACCGATCAGGCGCTTGATTGCAAAGAATGTGTTTTCAGGATTGGTTACACCTTGGCGTTTTGCCGGTTGGCCCACCAGAGTTTCGCCCTCGGCGTTAAACGCAACGATGGATGGTGTGGTGCGCGCACCTTCGGCATTTTCAATAACTTTAGGGGTTTTGCCTTCCATGACGGCCACGCAAGAATTCGTGGTGCCAAGATCAATCCCAATAACTTTACCCATATGTCTTCTCCTCTGGCAGATGCAATTCCCAGCCCGTTAACCGGCACTGAGAGGGAGCACACCCCCCGCATTAAAAATGTGCCGCATCACTCGTGTGATTTGGCGTTCTGGCGCTATATAGGGGTGAGGCTTCACCCTATCAAGGTTTTGTGACAAGAGATTTTGATGATTCAAGGCTTGAAACACTGTTCTGCACTGATAAATCGCACCGAGCAGCAAAGTTTGGTCGGCGAACTGCGTTTGGCCGTGGCCAAAGCCCGGCTTTTTGTTCCCCTCATGCCCAAAACCGGCCGGCCCTTTTCCGTGCGCATGACCAATTTGGGAAGCCTTGGCTGGGTGAGTGACCGCAATGGCTATCGCTATCAAGCCCAGCATCCTGAAACCGGAGCAGCATGGCCCGCTATGCCACAAAGCATCTTGGATATTTGGAGCAAGGTTTCAGATTATAATTATCCGCCCGAAGCCTGCTTGGTCAATTTCTATCAAGGTGGGGCCAAGATGGGTTTGCATCAAGATAATGACGAAGAAGATTTTTCAGCCCCGGTGGTTTCGATTTCATTGGGAGATACGGCGGTGTTTAGAATTGGCGGAACGACACGTGGCGGCAAAACCTCCACACTAAAATTATCATCAGGCGATGTGCTGGTGATGGGCGGGGAGGCTCGCTTGTGTTTCCACGGCATCGACCGCGTGAACCAGGGAACTTCGACATTGCTGAAAGAAGGTGGACGGATTAACCTGACCTTGAGACGGGTGAGGAATGCATGAAAAGTTTTGGAGACTATATTGTTTATGCCGACGAAAGTGGCGATCACAATTTATCAAATATTAATGCTGACTATCCAGTTTTTGTGCTCGCTTTTTGTGTATTTCTAAAAACTGATTTTTATAAATATGTTGTACCATCTATGCAGAAACTAAAATTTGATTTCTGGGGGCATGATGGAATCGTTTTACACAGTTACGAAATTAGAAAAGCGAAAGGCGATTTTAATATTCTTTTGAACGCTGAAACTAGGTCAGCATTTATGGATCAAGTGACATCATTGATCGAAAGCAATAATTTCATGGTAATCTCTGCTGTAATCGACAAAGTAAAGCACGTCAAAAAAAATAGCTCGCCTGCCAACCCCTATGAAATAGCCCTGACTTTCTGCATGGAGAGAATGCAGCGCTGGTTGGCAGAAAAGCAGCAAACCAACAAAAAGACTCATATCGTTTTTGAACGGCGAGGAAAGTCGGAAGATGATGACCTCGAGTTGAATTTTAGAAGGATCGCTGACGGCCAAAACGCATATGGACAGATGCAAAATTTAGACATTAGATTCATGGACAAAAAACATAACTCTTCAGGGTTGCAGTTTGCTGATCTTGTGGCATTTCCAATCGGTAGACATATAGTCAAGCCAGATCAACCAAACAGAGCCTATGAGGGCATAAAACCAAAATTTCGATGCAGTGCTCTTGGCGAAATCTCGGGCTACGGGCTGAAGATTTTTCCTTAAAAAAGCGAAACGCCCCAGCATACGCCAGGGCGACAACGCCGAACGAGAGTTCCCATTCCATTTAGAGTAAATGTAAGGGAAAAGCACAAAAAGTCAATGAAACAATAGAAAACAAGCAATTTCAAAAAGGTAGACGACGAAATGACTCTCACTCTCAACCTCGCCCAATCCATTATCGCTAAAACTTTAGATCACGCCAAACAAGCAAACTTCAAAGTCCTTGGCGTTGTCATTCTCGATACCCGTGGCACCGTTGTTGCCGCTGCCGTTCAAGACGGCGCGTCGCTGGCGCGCTTTGATGTGGCCCGCGCCAAAGCCAATGGAGCCATCTCATTTAACATGGGCTCGCGCGGCATTGAGAAATTGGCCAAAGACCGCCCGCATTTTCTGGCTGGAGCTTTGGGTGTGATTGATGGCATCATTCCTGTGCCCGGTGGCGTGTTGGTGAAATCCACCGATGGGAAAATTCTGGGCGCAGTTGGTGTGTCTGGTGACACATCGGATAATGATGAAGCCGCAGCACTGGCTGGCATTCAAGCAGCAGGCTTGGTGGGCGATGGCGGTTGATAATACTCCACTTCCTTCTCCTTCCCCCGAAAGGGGGAAGGTGGCCCACTTGGGTCGGATGGGGTGGCGATGTCGAAAGTGATTGAGCACCGAACTCCCCACCCGTCTCGCCGATCGGCGATCCACCCTCCCCGCTCCGCGAAGAGGGAGGAGAGAAGCCTATGACCAACGCTGGCTACTCCGGCACGCCACTGTGGAAAAAGCTGGGTTTCAAAACTGGCCTGAAAGTGCTGGTGCTCAATGCGCCACCGCATTACCCAGCACTCTTTGCAGACAGCGCCAATGATTGGCTGCTGGTCAAAAAAGACGCGGACGCCATTCACCTTTTCATCACCGAGATAAAACAGGTGAGCGAAATTGTAAAACTATCAAAGCTCATGCCACCTGCCATCATGCTCTGGGTCTCGTGGCCAAAAAAAACTTCACCACTTTCAAAAGGTTTGAGTGAAGATCATATCCGCAATGCCGCGTTAGCTTGCGGGCTGGTGGATATAAAAGTTTGTGCCGTAGATAAGGATTGGTCCGGCCTCAAACTCACCAGACGCAGATCAGCGCAGTGATTGCAAATGCGCCAATTGCCCGGCTGTTGAACTATCCAAATCCTCAGCTTTAACCTTGCCTTCCACAACAGGTTGAAGGGCCGTGGCCAATTCTTTGCCCAGTTCCACACCCCATTGATCAAACGAGTTCAACCCCCAAATCACGCCTTCCACAAACACGCGGTGTTCATAGAGGGCGATGAGGCGGCCAAGCGTATGCGGATCAAGTTTTTTATAAGCCAGCGTAATTGAAGGCCGATTGCCAGCAAAAACCTTATGCGGTGCCAAGGCTTTAATTTCAGCCGCGGTTTTGCCAGCAGCTTTCAACTGCGCTTCGGCCTCTTTCAATGTACGGCCTTTCATTAAGGCTTGAGATTGCGCCAAGCAATTTGAAACCAGCAGCGCATGGTGCTCTGCCATGCCTTGCTCATGGGGCTCGGCTGCGATGAGAAACTCCACCGGAATAATATCAGTGCCTTGATGCAACAGCTGGAAGAATGCGTGCTGGCCATTGGTGCCTGGCTCTCCCCACACAATCGGGCCGGAAGAATTTTTGAGCGGCTTGCCATCTTTGCCCACGCGCTTGCCGTTGGATTCCATATCAAGCTGCTGCAAATAAGCAGCAAAACGAGACAAGCGCTGATCATACGGAATAATCGCGCGGCTTGGATGATTGCATATATTGCGGTGCCATACGCCAAGCAAACCCATCAGCATCGGCAGATTTTCTGCTGGTTTGGCTTTGGAGAAATGCGTGTCCATGGCGTGACCACCGCTGAGAAAGTCCATAAAGTTTTTTGGGCCAATGGCGATCATCACCGGAAGGCCAATGGCCGACCAAATGGAATAACGCCCGCCCACCCAATCCCAGAATCCAAAAATGCGTTTTTCGGAAATACCAAAAGCTTTCACTTTTTCTATGGCTGTTGAAATCGCCGCAAAATGCTCGCCCACTTTATCTGCACCCAATGCGCTCGCAATCCATTTCCGCGCTGTCTTGGCGTTGGTCATGGTTTCGATGGTGGTGAAGGTTTTAGAAGCAATGAGAAAAAGCGTGGTCTCTGGGTTCAAAACCTTCAGCGTGTCTGCAATATGGGCCCCGTCAACATTCGACACATAATGCGTGCGCGGACCATCATGGTAGGGGGCCAGTGCCAATGTCACCATCGCAGGTCCAAGATCGGAACCACCAATGCCGATATTCACCACATCGGTAATATTGCTTTTGCGAATATCCGTGGCAAAGCGCGCCATGGCTTCCAACACATCATGCACATCATGCACAATGTTATGGCCATCCACAAAAACCAATTCTGATTTTGGACGGCGCAAGGCCGTGTGGAGAACGGCACGTTTTTCTGTGGAGTTGATCACATCACCGCGCATCATCGCATCACGCGCGGCTTCAACCTTTGCAGATTTCACCAAGCTCGCCAGCAGCGACATGGTTTTAGCAGTCACTGCGGTTTTAGAATAATCCAAAAGCAAATCATCAGCCCGCGCTGAGAAATTTTCAAAACGCTTGGCATCCTTGGCAAAAGCTTTGCGCATATCTACTGCCGACGCTTTGCGATGAGCTTTGAGATTCTTGAAGGCGGCTGCTGTGGTCATCTAAAACTCCTGAATGTCCTCTCCCGTTTCTTCAACGGGCGAGGATATTAACTGCGCAATGTCGCGCCTAAAGCTTGCTCAACCGTGGCGACGATCTTGGCGGATAATGCCTCAATTTCAACATCTGTCAAAGTCTTGTCGCGCGGCTGCAAGATGACTTCGACAGCGAGAGAAGTTTTGCCACCCGCAAGCTTATAAAGATCAAACACTGCGGCGTCACTGATCAGAACTTTATCAACGCCCTTCACGGCTTTGATCAGCTCAGCAGCCTGCACTTTATCATCTACCACAAATGCAAAATCGCGAGAGAGCGGCATAAGATCGAAATTCATCAAAGCAGCACGCGCCACGCCTTTGGACTTAGACGACGGCAGCGCATTCAAAATGATTTCAAACGCAACCAAAGGCCCTTTCACATCCATCGCCGATAAAATACGCGGATGAATTTCACCAAAATAAGCCAGCTGATTTTTAGGGCCCATTTGAATGGTGCCGCTGCGGCCCGGGTGGAACCACGCGGGCGCAGCTGAAACAATTTGAGGCGCTGCAATGCCGCAGGCTTCAAGCACTGAAAGTACATCCGCCTTCACATCAAAACTATCCACTTGGCGCGTGCCGCCATGCACATTGCGCGGCGTGACAGTGCCGCGCCTGATGCCAGCAGCGCGCAGGGTTTCGTTTTCAGGTTTATCACCAGCATAGGCATGGCCCACTTCAGCCAACATCACATCAGCAAAGCCTCGTGATATGTTTCGGCCAGCCGCCGCAATAAGATTAGGCAATAATGAGGGCCGCATGTCGGTGAGTTCAGATGAAATCGCATTGCTGAGTTTAAGTTCGGGCTGGCCACCGCCAAATAATTTGGCATGGGCTTCTGGAATGAAAGCCCAGGTCACAGCTTCATTAAAGCCGCGTGTGGCCAAGGTGCGCCGAGCGGTTAACATGCGCTTTTGCAATGGGTTGAGCACAGGCCGGGCAATTGCATGGGGCCGGTCCATCGGCGCTGAGGCAATTTTATCAAGGCCATGAATGCGGGCTATCTCTTCAACCAAATCAGCCTCGCCCTTCACATCGGGCCGCCAGCTTGGGGCAGTGCACACGCCATCAGCGCTGACAACGAATCCGAGATCGGTCAAAATGCGCAATTGCTCGGTCCACGGAATAATGACACCGCCGAGTGATTCCACGCGGGTTTTGCGCAACGTATAGGAGCGCGCAGTATCAGGAACAGAACCGGCAATAACCAATTCCGAAGCTTCGCCGCCGCATAATTCCAAAATCATGCGCGTGGCAAGTTCGGCCCCGGTCTGCGTAAACGCCGGATCAACACCGCGTTCAAAGCGATAGCGTGCATCAGAATTGATGACGAGCTTGCGGCCGGTTGCGGCGGTGCGCTGCGGATCAAACCATGCGGATTCGAGAAACACGTTGGTTGTAGTTTCAGAGCAGCCAGATGCCTCACCACCCATAATACCGCCAATGGATTCAGGGCCTCGCTCATCAGCAATCACCGTCATGCCAGCGCTCAGTGTATATGTTTTGCCATCCAATGCCGAAATTATTTCACCATTTTTGGCAGGTCGCGCTGAAATGTTGCCATGAGTCTTATCCGCATCAAACACATGCAGCGGCCTTGCATAGGTGAAGGTGATGTAATTGGTAATATCAACCAAGGTTGAAATCGGGCGCAGGCCAATGGCCTTCAACCGCCGTTGCAACCAAGCGGGTGACGGACCGTTTTTGACGCCACGGAAATAACGCCCCACAAAAAGCGGGCAGCCTTCCGTTTCAAGCGAAACGGAAATCGGCGACATGAATGTGCCCTTCACGGGTGCAGCGTTCACTGGCTTTAAAGTGCCAAGTCCCTTGGCAGCTAAATCACGCGCCAAGCCATGAATGCCCAAAGCGTCAGGTCTATTGGCTGTTACCTTGATATAGATCATCGGATCATCAAGACCCAAGGCCAGCACAGCAGGCGTGCCCACTGGCCAATCACCTTGCACTTCAATAATGCCGTCATGTTCTTCCGAGAGCAGAAGCTCACGCTCCGAACACATCATGGCTTGGCTTTCTTGGCCACGAATGGAGCCCAGTTGCAACACATCCTTGGTGGCGGGGATCACTGCACCGGGCAAAGCGATAATGGCTTTCATACCAGCCCGTGCATTGGGCGCACCACAAACCACTTGTTTGATGCCTTGATCAGTTTCAACCTTGCACAGCCGCAGCTTATCGGCATTGGGATGTTTCTCAGCTTCCAGCACATAAGCCACTTTAAAAGCGGCCAGTTCTTGGGTGCGGTCGCTGACTTCTTCAACTTCCAACCCAACGCCCACCAGGCCATCAAGGATTTGTTGCAGCGAGGCGGTGGTGTCGAGATGCTCTTTGAGCCAGGAGAGAGTGAATTTCATGAGTGTTTGACCTTCCCCTTCTCCCCTTGCGGGAGAAGGTGCCCGAAGGGCGGATGAGGGGTATGGTTGAGCTGGGTGATGAGGTTGGGAGCATGTTGAACTGCCCCCTCATCCCCGGCGTTGCCGGACCTTCTCCCTCGAGGGGAGAAGGGTGAAGTTTGGCGGGCGAGGACGGTCATGACAATCCTCCCGCCAATGTCGGCACCTGCAAACTTCTAAATCCATAATGCCTGAGCCAGCGCAAATCTGATTCAAAAAACGCGCGCAAATCGGGGATGCCGTATTTCAACATGGCTATTCTGTCGATGCCCATGCCGAAGGCAAAGCCTTGGTATTTATCGGGGTCGAGGCCACCGGCGCGGATCACATCGGGGTGCACCATGCCGGAGCCTAAAATCTCCATCCACTTGTCGCCAGTGCCCAGCTTCAACACGCCACCCTCGCGGCTATATTGAATGTCCACTTCCATCGAAGGCTCAGTGAACGGAAAATGGCTAGCTCTAAAGCGCATGTTCACATTGTCGATTTCAAAAAACGCTTTGCAGAATTCTTCGAGAATCCATTTCAGGTTTCCAAGATGGGTTTTCTCATCAATCACCAAGGCTTCCACTTGGTTGAACATGGGCGTGTGCGTCATATCTGAGTCAGAGCGAAAAGTGCGGCCGGGGGCAATAATTCTAATGGGCGGCTTAGATGACAGCATGGTGCGGATTTGCACCGGTGACGTATGCGTGCGCAAAACCATTCTGGAGCCATCAGGCTTTTCGTTGAAGTAAAACGTGTCATGCTCTTGGCGCGCCGGATGATCGGGCGGCATATTCAAAGCATCAAAATTGTGAAAATCATCTTCAATATGCGGGCCTTCGGCCACGACAAATCCAAGGTCACCAAAAATCTGTACCACCTCTTCCCACACTTGGGAGACTGGGTGAATGGTGCCGGAATTTTGTGGGCGGATGGGCAAGGTCACATCAATTTTCTCGGTGAGCAGCCGCGCTTCCAAAGCCACTTCTCCCAGCACGGCTTTGCGCGCGGCAAGCGCTTCAGACACTTTATCTTTGAGAACATTCAGTGCTGCACCAGCCGCTTTGCGCTCGCCCGGTGCCATTTTGCCAAGGCCCGCCATCTGCTCAGAAATTGAACCTTTTTTGCCCAAAGCTGAAACGCGAATGGCTTCAACAGCAGCTTCATCAGCGGCTGCGGAGATATCTGCCATCAACTGCAATTGTAGCTCGATGAGGTCGCTCACATTATTTCTCCAATACTTCACCCTTCTCCCATCGGGAGAAGGTGGCCGACAGGCCGGATGAGGGTCTGTCAGCGCGTAAAAAACTTAACTGGTGGACCAGCGGTAGGGCCCTCATCCGCCCTTCGGGCACCTTCCCCCAACGGGGGAAGGGTGAATGCCAAAATAAAACCGGACACCTAGCGTCTAAACGCTTCATGTGCCCGGTCAAGAGTCCGAAAGACTATACGTGATTAAGCTGCCTGAGCAGCCTTGGCTTTTTCAACCAGAACAGCGAAAGACGCTGCATCATGCACAGCAAGATCAGCTAAAACCTTACGGTCCACTTCGATCCCGGCCTTGTCCAGGCCATAAATAAATCGACCATAGGTCAGCCCAAGTTCGCGGGTTGCCGCATTGATGCGCTGAATCCACAAGGCGCGGAAGTTGCGCTTCTTGGTGCGGCGATCGCGGTATGCATATTGGCCAGCTTTTTCCACGGCCTGAACGGCAACGCGGAAAACGTTCTTGCGACGGCTGAAATAGCCCTTTGCAGCTTTTAGAACTTTTTTGTGAGATTTGCGGGCAACAACGCCGCCTTTGGTACGAGACATGAAATCCCTCCCTTAGCGTGCGTAAGGCATGTGAACGCGCAACAGGTTTGCATCACCTGAAGCGAGAATCATGGTGCCACGTTGGTTGCGAATGGTTTTGTTCGAGCGCTTGATCGTGCCGTGGCGTTTGCCAGCAGCGCCAGCGCGCAGCTTGCCAGATGCAGTCATTTTAAACCGCTTCTTGCAAGACGACTTCGTCTTCATTTTGGGCATTTTGCTTAAGTCCTTGTAGTTATAGCATTAAAATAGCCGCCATGGCATGCCCTAACAGGCCAGGCGACGTGAAACCTCCGCGTTCAAGCGAAGTTGAGGTGGATAAAGCAGAATTGAGCCGGAAAGGCAAGCCTGACTGCTCCCTCACCCTGAGGTGCCCTGCAAAGCAGGGCCTCGAAGGGCAGCTCGACGTCCGGCAATGCTTCGAGGCGAGCTAAAGCTCGCGCCTCAGCATGAGGGGCTGGCTACACCTTCTCCCATTTCTTGCTTTTTTCCGATTTGAAAAACGCATCAATGATTTTCATATTCTGAATGGCATCATCAATGCCCCAAGCTGGCTTCTTCTTGGCGCGAATGGCTTTGCCAAAAGCTTCGGCTTGCAACTGGTATTGATCAGTCACCGGATAAGAAATCCATTCCCCTTCATTCATTTCCATTTTTTGGATGAAAATGCGGTTGGGTTGATCGGGTGGGGCATTAAATGGAATTTCAATTTCGATTTTGCCTTTGGTGCCAAGAATATGGACCCGTTGATACGGGGCAGCTTGCGTGGAGATTGTGAATGACAAATGCCGGCCCTTGCCAAAATCAGCAAGGCCACCTGCCGTGCGGTCAGTCTTGAATTTCGGGTCGCGGTCAACGATTGCTGTCACGCGTGATGGTTCAGCATCAAAAATGTAGCGCGCAATGGTGATGGGATAGCAGCCAATGTCCAGCATGCCGCCGCCGCCAATATCGGCTTTGTTGCGCACATTATTGGCATCGCGCAGGAAATAGCTGAACAGGCATTGGATAGCAACAATGCTGCCAATCTCGCCCGCCTTCACGCGCTTTTTCGTATCAATCCATTGCGGGTTGTGGCGCACCATAAAAGCTTCGGCAATCAGGATGTTTTTTGGAGCCTTCTTAAGAAGTTTGGCTTCCTTGGCCGTAATGGCAATTGGCTTTTCACACAGCACATGTTTTCCAGCTTTGGCCGCTTGCAAAGTTAAAGGCACATGCAAATGATTGGGCAGCGGATTATAAATCGCTTCAATTTCAGGATCAGCCAAAAGCTCTTCATAAGAGCCATAAGCTTTGGCAATGCCGAGCTCGGCAGCGGCGGCTTTGGCCTTTTTCAAATTGCGCGAAGCAATGGCCACAACATTGATATCGGCACTTTTCAGCATGCCGGGGGTCACTTTTTTCATGCCAATATTGGCAGTGGAGAGAATGCCCCATTTCACAGGTTTCGTCATTTTCGGTCCTTTTTTGTTGGGACCAGTATGGATCAGTTGAACTGAAAAAGGTAGAGTGTCGTTTGCGAGTTACCATGTGACGGATTTTAGTGGAGTTTTGCGCACCAATTTGGTCCACTGGGCCACTTGACGAAGCCCGTAGAAAAATGGGCGCGTGCAAACACGGATCATCTAAGGAATCACACCATGACATTTAAAGCACTTGTTGCAGGTTTTGGCCTGCTTGCTCTTTCCAGCACAGCTTATGCCGGCGATGCTGAATCATGCAAAACCGTTCGACTCTCGGATGTGGGTTGGACCGATATTACCGCAATCACTGCACTGACCGCGGCTATTTTAGAACCCATGGGGTATGTGGGCGACATCAAGCAGCTTGCTGTTCCAGTTACATTCGCATCAATGAAATCAAAAGATATTGACGTGTTCTTGGGCAACTGGATGCCTTCGATGGAAAACGACATTAAGGCTTACCGTGAAGATGGTTCAGTGGAAACACTGGGTGCCAATCTTGAAGGTGCAAAATACACCCTCGCTGTAAACCAAGAAATCTATGATGCTGGTCTGAAAGATTTTGCCGACATTGGAAAATTCAAGGATCGTCTTGGCGGAAAAGTTTATGGCATTGAGCCAGGCAATGACGGCAACCGGCTGGTTCTGGAAGCCATTAAAGATCCGGCTTTCAAAATGGATGGTTTCGAGCTCGTTGAAAGCTCGGAAGCTGGCATGTTGGCGCAAGTTGCCAAGAACACGTCAGCTGGAAAAGATATTGTATTCTTGGGCTGGGCGCCGCACCCGATGAATGCCAATTTCAAGATTCAATATTTGACCGGTGGTGATGCCTTGTTCGGACCAAACTTTGGCGGTGCCAATGTTTATACCACGGTGCGTCAAGGCTATGTAGCCGAATGCCCCAATGTTGGAAAACTGATTTCCAATTTGAAATTCACCATGGACATGGAAAACAAGGTGATGGGCGAAATTCTGAACAATGGCGCAGATCCAAAAGCTGCTGCTCTTGCGTGGATCAAAGCCAACCCAGATGCACTCACCGCGTGGCTTGATGGCGTGACAACATATGATGGCAAAGGCCCGGCGCTTGATGCTGTGAAGAAGGGTTTGGGTTTGTAAACACCAATTGTGCTCTGCCTTCTCCCCTTGCGGGAGAAGGTGGATCGCGCTTCTTGCTTGCGCGAGACGGATGAGGGGTATCTGTCAGCAAGTCCATTGTTACCCGCCCCCTCATCAAAGCAGTTTTGAAAAAACTGCGTAGGCGCTATGCGCCACCTTCTTTCGCAAGGGGAGAAGGATGAAGTGAATGGAACCCCCGGGCTATGGAACCGATCGTTAAACTGATCACTGATCATAAAATTCCAGTGGGGCCGCTTGGCAAAAAATTCTTTGCTTTCCTCACCACAAATTTCAGTGGCTTTTTTGATACCCTCGCCAGTGGCTTAACTTTTATTTTGGAAGGTATGGCGAATGTTCTTCTCTGGTTCCCGCCGCTCATTCTCATTGCTGCAATTGTAGCGCTCGCATATTATTTGCAAAAATCTTGGAAACTGGCCTTGGGGGTGGCACTCGGTCTGCTCTTCATTCTCAATCAAGGCCTGTGGAAACAAACCGTCGAAACCATCGTCCTTGTGTGTGCTGCCGCCAGCATGTCTATGCTGATCGGTGTGCCTCTTGGCATCTGGGCTGCGCATAATCCGCGGGTTTATAAATTCATGTTGCCAGTGCTTGATCTCATGCAGACCATGCCGACTTTCGTTTATCTCATCCCAGTGCTCATACTGTTTGGCTTGGGCGTGGCACCCGGCTTGATTGTGACTGTTATCTTTGCGGCCCCTGCCCCCATCCGCCTCACCCATCTTGGAATCACATCGGTTCCGCGCCCGCTGATTGAAGCCGGAGAAGCCTTTGGCGCAACCAAGCGACAGCTGCTTTGGAACGTGGAGTTGCCCTCGGCCTTGCCCACCATTATGGCAGGTCTTACGCAATGCATTATGCTGTCACTTTCCATGGTGGTGATCGGCGCTTTGATTGGTGCCAATGGCTTGGGCTCGCCTGTGGTTCGCGCGCTTAACTCGCTTAACATTCCGCTGGGCATTGAGGCGGGCCTTGCCATCGTGGTTCTCGCCATCATCATTGACCGCATGTGCCGCGTTGGCCAAGGAGCCAAAGCATGAGCGTGGCTGTCGAATTCAAAAACGTTTATATTATGTTTGGCAAGGACACGCGTGAGGCTGTGGCTATGCTTGATGCTGGCCACGACCGCGCTGAGATATTAGCCAAAACTGGAGCAGTGCTTGGTTGTGCTGGTGCCAGCCTGGTGGTGAAGGAAGGTGAAATCTCAGTGCTCATGGGGCTTTCTGGTTCTGGAAAATCCACATTGCTCCGCGCCGTGAATGGTCTCAACAAAGTCACACGTGGCTCGGTGCTGGTGCGCGATGGCGACAAGATGGTCGATGTTGTCACCTGTGATGAAGCAACGTTACGCCATTTGCGCCAAGGCCAGGTGGCCATGGTGTTCCAACAATTTGCCCTTCTGCCGTGGCGCAGTGTGGCGGAAAATGTCGGCTTTGGTTTGGAGCTTGCAGGCATTCCTGATGCTGAGCGCAAGCAACGTGTTGACAAGCAATTAAAACTCGTTGGCCTAGATCAATGGTCCAAGAAATTTGCTCATGAGCTTTCCGGCGGCATGCAGCAGCGTGTGGGGTTGGCGCGGGCCTTTGCCACTGAGGCCCCAATTCTGTTGATGGATGAGCCTTTTTCTGCACTCGATCCTTTGATCCGCACCAAGCTGCAAGATGAACTTTTACAACTGCAAAAAGAGCTAAAGAAAACCATCGTCTTCGTTTCCCACGACCTCGAAGAAGCTTTGAAAATTGGCAACACCATCACCATCATGGAAGGCGGGCGTATTGTGCAATCGGGCCGCCCCGAAGATATCGTGTTGCGCCCGGCAAATGATTATGTGCGCGAATTTATTGCCAACGTGAACCCGCTATCTGTACTCACCGCGTGGAATGTGATGCGCGGCCTGCACGAGTTAGAAAAAGATAAGGGTGGCTGGATTTGGCTCGACCGCCGCAAAACTACGCGCTTCAAACTTGGCAAAGACAATAAAGTTACAGTTGTGGAACGCGATGGCGAAAAAGCCAGCTGGGTGTCCTGCGCTGATGCTGAAATCAGGCAAGACGCAAAATCAAAACCCGTCTTCTGGGCTACACCCGGCACCAGCTTGAAAACCGTGATGCTCGCGATGCACAAATCTGAAATTGCTCCAGTCGCCTTGTTTTATGACGATCATAGTTTTGCTGGAGCAATTGGTGCGAAGGATGTGTTGCGCGCGGTGCTAAAGCGCGCCGAATAACTATTGCATTGGGGTTAAAATTTCCGTGCCATTGCCGCCGTTACCAGCAATGGTCCACAGACCATTCATCACACCGTCGGCTGCAACTTTATAAATGATCAAGCCAACATCGTCGCCAATTTTATAACCAGCAGCAAAGCTATCGTCATTGCGCATGCAAATGCCAGTTGACGTGGTAGGTCCGGTTGCCCATTCAATTTCACAGGTTGTCTCGGAGGTTAAAGTGATCACCGCTTCACCGTCGTAAGTGGTTCCATTGATATTGGTGCCTTCAACTTTATAGCGGCCACCAATTGATTGGGCGCTAACGGGTGTTACAGCGATACATCCCAGCAAAGCCATTACGATAATTTTCTTCATAGAGTTCTCCACGTGAAATTGCCCCAGTTGTTAGCTCGTAGCCGTTAAATTATCTGAAGGCAATTCCTGCAGAGAGTGCCGGCAGTTCTAAATGCGTTGCGATGCTTTGGCCAATATCGGCAAAGCTCTCGCGCCTGCCGATTTCAAGTTTCTGATTACACAAAATCGGAATGGCTTCGCGCGTGTGGTCGGTGCCTGTCCATGTGGGGTCGTTACCATGGTCGGCGGTAATGATTAGCAAATCATCGCGGCGGAGTTTCGCCAAGGCTTCTGGCAGCATTGCATCAAATCTTTCAAGGGCTCGGCCATAGCCTTCAACATCACGACGGTGGCCATATTCTGTGTCGAACTCGACAAAATTGGTCATCAGAAATCCGCCATCTTTTAGCTCATCCATATGGCGCAAAGTTTCAGCCATCAAAGCGGCATTGCCCGAAGCTTTAAATTCTTTGCCAGTGCCTGAGTGCGCATAGATATCACCAATCTTGCCAACTGAAATCACTTCACGCCCGGCTTTGGTCAAAACATCAAGCAGTGTTGGTGAAGGCGGCAGCACGGCAAAATCTTTGCGGTTTGGCGTGCGCGCAAAATTGCGAGCAAGAGTTCCCAAAAATGGCCGCGCAATCACGCGGCCGATATTCATCTCATAGGTGAGTTCACGCGCAACTTTGCACACATCATAAAGCCGCTGCAGGCCAAAAGCTTCTTCATGGGCCGCGATTTGAATAACAGAGTCAGCCGATGTGTACATGATTGGTTTGCCAGTACGCAGATGTTCTTCGCCAAAATCTTCGATCACTTGCGTGCCGGAAGCGTGGGCTAATCCTAAGAGCCCGGGTAAATTACAGCGTTGGATAATCTCGTCCATCAGGCTTTTGGGGAATGCTGGAATTGTGTTTGGAAAATATCCCCAAGCAAATTTTAATGGCACGCCCGCCATTTCCCAATGGCCGGTAATCGTGTCTTTGCCTTGCGACACCTCGGTGGCATAGCCCCATGAGCCATGGGTTGCAGCGCTTGCATCTAAGCCATGAGCTAAGCCACTTGCTGCCTTCAGCGCTTTTGCCAGACCCAGCGCTGTTAAGTTGGGGATATTAAGGCGCATCCGATCAGAAATATGGCCAACAGTATTGGCGCCTTCATCGCCAAAACTTTGGGCATCAGGTGCCCCCCCAATGCCCACTGAGTCCATCACAAAAAGGAATGCGCGGCTCATGCCGTGATGCGCTCGAGAATGGGAGGTGTCTCGGTAACGCGCTCGCCAATTATGTAAGCAGAATGAATAATTTTTTCGGCGCGCTTGAAACTTTCTTCATCTCGCGCATGAACCATGCACAGGGGCGTGTTTATATCGCTGATAAAGTTCACACCAAGTAGATTGCTGAGACCAACTGCGTGATCGATTTTGTCTTCGGCGCGGCGTCGCCCACCACCAAGTTCAATCACTGCCAATCCCAAATCGCGGGTTGCGATTTTGGACACAACACCTTCATCTTCTGCGTAGATTGGCCTTATGATTGGTGCCGCTTTCAGATAATGCGATGGCCTTGCCATGAAATCAGTTGGTCCGCCGAGGGCTGCTACCATCTTGGCAAAAATTTCAGCAGCTTTGCCTGAACTCAAAGAAAGGCGGAGTTTTGCTTCAGCTTCGGCCAAGCTTGCGGCCAGACCGGAGCTCACTAAAACTTCCGCACCCAAGGCAACAGTAATAGCTTCCACACGGGCATTGACGAGATTGGCTTTCAGAAATTCCACGGCATAATGAACCTCCACAGCATTGCCCGCACAAGAGGCTAAGGGTTGATCCATATCAGTAATGAGAGCAGTGGTTTTTAATCCGGCACCATTGGCTACACTGACCAGTGATTTAGCGAGGATCACTGCATCTTCACGCTTTGCCATGAAAGCACCAGAGCCGGTTTTCACATCCATCACCAGATGCTGCAAGCCAGCAGCGAGTTTTTTCGACAAGATCGATGCCGTGATGAGAGGAACTGATTCAACTGTCGCCGTCACATCGCGAATGCCATAGAGGCGCTTATCGGCGGGTGCGAGATCGGCCGTTTGACCAATAATGGCGCAGCCAACTTCGCGCGTCACTTTGCGAAACAATGCCAGATCCGGTGCGGTGTTATAGCCCGGTATGGAATCAAGCTTGTCTAAAGTGCCACCGGTGTGGCCAAGGCCGCGGCCTGAAATCATCGGCACATAGCAGCCGCAGGCCGCCAACATGGGAGCGAGCATGAGAGAGATGTTATCGCCAATGCCGCCAGTGGAATGCTTGTCCACCACAGGCCCGGGTAAATCCCAGTTCAAAACGGTGCCTGAATCGCGCATGGCCAAGGTGAGGCCAACCGCTTCATCGGCACTCATGCCTTTGAAGAAAACAGCCATCGCGAATGCGGCCACCTGACCTTCCGACACCGAGCCATTGGTTAGCCCGGTGATAAAATCTTTTACTTCATCGCGAGAGAGTGCGCGCCCATCACGCTTGGCGCGGATCACTTCCTGCGGCAACATTATTTCATGTCCTTGAAGAAACGGGTGATGAGCTTTTGCATGCTGACAGCTGCTTTGGCTCCTTCGCGTTTGGTTTCTTCATGGGAGGGCGATGCGCCTTTAATGCCTGCGGCCAAGTTGGTGATGATCGAAACCGCAACAACCTTCATGCCCAAGCGCCGCGCTATGATTGTCTCGGGCGCAGTCGACATGCCAACGGCCGTGCCACCAATAATCTGCATCATACGAATTTCGGCTGGTGTTTCAAAAGATGGGCCGGAATACCAACAGTAAACCCCTTGCTTTAATGCAATCTTTTCTTTTTTGGCTGCGACCAACATGGCTTGGCGCAAATCTGCATCATAAGCATTGGTCATTGATACGAAGTTTTCATCGCCATGTTGACCAATCAGCGGGTTCATGCCAGCGCAATTGATGTGATCGGTTAGCACCATGAGAGAGCCCGGCTTCATTGAAGCTTTTAGCGATCCGGCCGCGTTGGTGAGAAGCAAGGTTGCAATGCCTGCCTCCTGCAATTGATCAAGCGCTGGGCGCATAATACCAGCGTTGCCAGATTCATATGGGTGGGCTCGACCTGCTAAGACCGCAACCTCAACTCCGCCTATTTTTCCAAGGACAAGTTGGCCCGCATGACCGGAAATTTTAGGCAGCGGAAATCCAGAAAGGTCCGCATACGGAATAACCAGTGGGTCAATGACAGCATCGACCAGGGAGCCAAGAGCCGAACCTAAGATGATTGCTGTTTTGGGAGCGCGATTTTGCAGCTTTTGAATGAGTTTCATGCTAAAGACTATACCATGGCTTTGGGCAAACGAAAGATTTGCAGTGATATAGCAGTGAATTTAATCTTGGTCGGATATTGATGCGCAGTGCAATTATCGCATTTGGAATTTTCTCGGCTTCACCGGCTTTTGCGACGGGTGGAACTTCCTGCTCCATTGATGATAAGAACCTGCAGTTTGAGACTTCAAGTGCAATGGGCCGCAGCAGAGGGGCACCACTGCTGAATTTGAAGGCCCATGCGAAGCTCGCAATGAAAGGCACGCCAAATGACTTTCAGGACCTTGACCTTAAAACTCACCTTGCCCATAGCTGGATAAACCATCCGGATTTTAAGTTGCAGTTTTATCTTGAACGCGAAGGTGAATCTCCACATGGAACATTTGAGCTTAGGTTAGAAACAAAGGCGACGGACGATGACGGCACTTATGCGGGTGATTATCATTTGGAAGTTTTTTATACCGAGCTACCAGCTGACCAGACTTTAGGCGCTTATTTGAAGGCAAGCGGCACGGTTAAATGTTTCATTGAGTGACTAAGTTAGATTTTCTGGACCAAAGCTCGCAGGCAGCAATTCATCAAGTGTGAAGGTTTGAATCAAGTCGCCCTGCTCGGTGCAGCAATGAATTTTCACATCACCTTTGGCAAATTCTCGGATTTTCTGGCGGCAACCGCCGCAGGGTGTGCAAAGGGCAGTGCCATTGCCTAACACGACAACTTCGGCAATCTGTTTTCCGCCCGCCATTATCAAATGCGAAATGGCGGAACACTCAGCGCACCAGCCTTGCGGATAGGCGGCATTTTCCATGTTCGCTCCACTATGAATGCGGCCATTTTCATCGCGCATGGCGGCACCCACATAAAATTTGGAATATGGTGCATGGGCACGTCCACGCGCAGCCTTTGCAGCTTCAATCAGGTCACGCATTATCGATCCTTTGTATAGGGGATGCCAGACGCGCGCGGCGGGATGGACTTGCCAATAAAGCCCGCGAGCAAAATCACTGTCATCACATAAGGCAGCGCATTGAAGAATTGCACCGGAATTTCCAAACCAAGTATATGCGCACCTTGCATGAAATTCGCAATGGCTTGTAAAAATCCGAAAAGAAGACAGGCATAGAGTGCCGGCCACGCCCGCCAACTGGCGAAGATTAACGCAGTGAGCGCCATGAAGCCGCGCCCGGCAGACATGTAAGGCACAAAACTGGCCGACAACGACGTGGCGAGATAAGCCCCGGCAATGCCGCACAGAATGCCCGCGATGATAACCGCTTGGTAACGCAATTTAGAAACTGAAATGCCCGCTGTATCCACGGCATGTGGGTTTTCTCCAACGGCGCGCAGGCGCAAGCCAAAGCGCGTTTTGGCTAAGGCCCAGGCTGAAAGCGGCACCATGGCGAAGGCCAGATATGTCAGGATCGAGTGGTCGAGGAAAATTTTTGAAACTGTGCCAAACAGCGGTGACGCAAACAACGCGTCCTTGCCTGGAAAATCAATTGGCATGAACCGCGTGGTTTCATTTAAGGCAGGCGTTCGGCCACCCTGTTTAAACCAGCTATTTCCAATCACCACGGCAAGCCCGGCGGCCAACATATTAATGGCTACGCCGGAGACTACTTGATTGCCGCGCTGGCTGATCGAGGCATAGCCATGGATGAGCGACATGAAAACCGAGACGAGAATTGCAAAAACCAAACCCATCCAAGCAGATTGAAAGTAAAATGCGGCGGCAGCGGCGGCAAAGGCACCCGCCAGCATTTTGCCCTCTAAACCAATATCCACAATGCCAGACCGTTCACTCCAGAGGCCTGCAAGACAGGCGAGAATCAGAGGCACTGACATGCGGATTGTAGAAGACATTATTTCGGGCAATAGCGAAAAATCCATTTAATCCTCCGCCTTGAAAAACAGCGCCGCCAGCTTAGGCCTGAATGCATCTTCAAGGGCACCCATAAATAAAATCACAAGTCCTTGGATGACCACAATCATATCACGCGAAATGGTTTGAATGGCGAATGAAAGCTCGGTGCCACCTTGATAAAGGAGGCCAAAAAGCAGTGCAGCAAGCACGATGCCAATGGGATGAGAGCGGCCCATGAGAGCAACTGCAATGCCCACAAAGCCTGCGCCACCTGCAAAATCCAACAGCAACCGATGCTGCACGCCAATGATTTCATTGAAAGCGACCATACCAGCAAGTCCGCCGGAAATTGCCATGGCAATCATGATGATGCGTTGTGGTTTTATGCCGGCATAAATTGCTGCATCGGTGTTGGCACCTACGGCGCGAATCTCATAGCCGAGCTTGGTGCGCCACAATAAATACCACACCAGAAATGCCGCAAGAAACGCCAAAAGCACCACGGGATTCAATGGTGAAGATGGCAGTTTCATGCCTATGAGACGGCCTAACTCTCGGAAGTTCAAAATATATGCGTCATCAATGGCGCGGCTTTCAACTGCCATTTTGCCAGTGGGGCGAAACACATTGTTGATCAAATAAACCATCACACTTGATGAGATGAAATTAAGCATGATGGTGGTGATGACGATGTGGCTGCCGCGTTTGGCTTGCAAATATCCGGGCACCCAGGCCCAGATTGCGCCAATGAGAATGCTGCCAGCAAGTGCGAATAAAATTGTTATCGGCTGCGATAGAGTTGCTGGCAAAACACTGGCCAGACCTGCACCGAGCAAAAGCCCGGGCGTGGCCGCACCCAGGCCTGCTGTATAGGCTTGGCCTTCTCCACCAATATTAAAAAGGCCCGCATGAAATGCCAAAGCAACAGCAAGGCCGGTGAAGATAAAATTGGTGGCGTAATAGAAAATATAAAACCAGCCCTTAAGTGAACCCAAAGCACCCTGCAGCATGAAGCCCAAAGCCTGGAAAGGGTTTTCACCGATGATCACAACCACAAGACCTGAGATCAACAATGCGATGGCAAGATTGAGCAGTGGAATTAGGCCCACATCAACCCAGGTTGGAAGTTCGCCACGCGCACTCATGCGGCCTTCTCTTTCACAACACCTGCCATCAAAAGGCCAAGCTCGCGTTCGTCGGCCTCAGGCGCACGTTCACCCATGACGCGCCCGGCAAACATTATGAGAATGCGATCTGACAGAGAGCGAATTTCATCAAGCTCAACGGACACCAGTAAAATGGCCTTGCCCTGATCACGCAATTGGATGAGGCGCTTGTGGATGAATTCAATGGCGCCAATATCAACACCTCGCGTGGGCTGGCCAACAATCAACAAATCAGGATTGGAGCCAATCTCGCGGGCGAGGATAAGTTTTTGCTGGTTGCCTCCAGAAAATTTGGAGCTTTTTAACATTGGATCTGCTGGCCGCACGTCAAACTCTTGCATTTGTTTGCGACATTGCTCAACGACTGCTTTGCGATTGAGATGATACGAGCGGCCGAGCGTCTCAGCATTCTGCCACCCTAGAATTGCTGATTCTGCCGCACTAAAAGACGAGATCAAGCCACGGTGTTGGCGGTCTTCTGGCACGTGGGCCATGCCACGCTGGCGCAGAATGGATGGGTCGTGAAGCGCTGTAATGTCTTGGCCTTCAAAAATGACTTGACCAGATGTGGCGCGCGCGATTCCGGTAATCACGTCAAGCAATTCCGATTGACCATTGCCCGAAACTCCAGCAATGCCGACTATCTCGCCTTTTCGCACTGTGAACGAAACTCCATCCACACGCGGCGTTCCTTTGCGGTCGCGCCACACCAGGTTTCTAACGTCGAGAACAACCTCGCCGGGATTGGCTTTGCCTTTTTCGACATGCATTAAAACGCGCCGACCAACCATGAGTTCGGCGAGTTCCTCAACCGAAGTTTTTTCAGTTTCCTTGGTCGCCACCATTTCACCACGCCGCATTACTGACACATGATCGGTAATCGCCATAATCTCGCGCAGCTTATGGGTGATCAGGACTATAGTTTTACCTTGGTCACGCAAGGTTTTCAAAATGCGAAATAAATGATCGGCTTCATCAGGGGTCAAAACACCTGTGGGCTCATCTAAGATCAGAACTTCGGCACCTTTATAAAGGGCTTTCAAAATTTCGACGCGTTGCTGCAAGCCCACCGGAAGTTCGCCGACAATGGCATCAGGGTCTACATCGAGTTCATATTCCTCGGCGAGATGTTTGAGTTCAGCGCGGGCTTTGGCCAAGGCCGGACCGATCAACGCGCCACCTTCAGAGCCTAGAATTACATTTTCCAATACCGAGAATGTATCAACCAACATGAAATGCTGGTGCACCATGCCAATTCCAAGGGCGATGGCATCAGTTGAAGATTTAATTTTGACCGGTTTGCCGTTCACATGGATTTCACCTTTATCGGCGGCATAAAATCCAAACAAGATCGACATAAGTGTGGATTTGCCAGCTCCATTTTCACCAATAATGCCGTGAATGGAAGATTTGGCGATAGCGAGCGAAACATTATTGTTGGCGTGCACCGCGCCAAAGCGCTTGTCTATTCCAATAAGTTCAATGGCTGGGGTCATGGGAGTAAAAGTGCAACTCATTTTATTAGTTGTCATCCCGACGAAAGTCGGGAACCAGACTTTCAAAGAATACCGCACTTGGCTTTCTGGGTCCCGACTTTCGTCGGGATGACAAAGAGAGGGATTCCCTCCCCGCAACTGGGGGGAGGGATTAAACTCAGTCCTTATTCAACCGGGCACTTGCTGTCGGCCATATAGTCATGCACTTCCAGTTTGCCGGCAATGATGGCAGCCTTTGCAGCTTCAACTTTGGCTGTCATATCGGCTGTGAACAATGCTTTGTTGTTGTCGTCCATGGCATAATCAACGCCTGCTTCTTTTAAACCAAGAGCTTGAATGCCAGGTTTAAAACCAGCAACACCACCCTTCATGGTGTTGTAGACAGCAACGTCAACACGTTTCAGCATGGAGGTGAGAACTTTGCCAGGATGCAGATAGTTTTGGTTGGCATCAACGCCGATTGAAAGTGCTCCGCCATCGGCAGCGGCCTGCAACACACCAAGGCCAGTAGCACCGGCCGCTGCGTAAACCACGTCAGCACCCTTGGCCATTTGGCCCTTGGTGATTTCGCCACCCTTTACCGGGTCGTTCCATGCTGCACCGGTATCGCCAGTCATGTTCTGGAATACGGTTGCATCCTTGTTTGCGGCTTTAACGCCTTGGACATAGCCGCAACCAAAACGGCGGATCAACGGAATGTCCATACCCCCCACAAAGCCGACCTTGCCTGATTTAGATGCTAAGGCTGCGGCCATGCCAACGAGATAAGAGCCTTCTTGTTCTTTGAAAACAATCGAAGCAACGTTTGGCAAATCTACAACCATATCGACGATTGCAAATTTCAAGTCTGGATATTCTTTGGCCACTTTTTCAACAGCAGCTGCCTGTGCAAAGCCAGCAGCGATGATGGGTGAATAACCTTTATCAGCGAAGTTGCGGATGGCCTCTTCGCGTTGGGCTTCATTGGCGATTTCAAATTCGCCATAAGCAGTGCCTGATTCAGTTTTGAATTTTTCAGCGCCATTGAACATTGATTCATTGAACGACTTATCGAACTTACCGCCAATGTCGAAAACAATGGCGGGGCCCTTGTCAGCTGCATAAGAAGTTGCAGCCATCATTGCTGACAAAGCAGCAGTTACAAACAATTTCTTGATCATAAATTATCTCCCTGATTTTTTGACCGGCTGATCAAGCCTTGGTGCCACTTGACGCCATATCCAGCTTTTTTGCAAGCGGGTTACACCACTTGAAAATGGATTTGACCAACCACATATCTGGTGCATGTGTTTTAGGAGACGGCGATGGATAAATTAGCAAGACCGATGATCAGCCCGGCCCAATTGGCCAATTTGGGCGGCGGCATTTTGGGCTATGTGCGCAAGATTGAAGCAGAGGCTGCGGCCAAACTTGTTGGCAATCAAATAGCTGTTCCGCCTAACGCCGAATTGTTTTGCTTATACAATGCCAGCGGCACACCGATCTCTATTTCTCAAAACTATCAAGCCGCCATTGGCAGTGCAATTGAACATGAATTAATTGCAGCGAGCGTGCATTAAGCCGCAGCCGTAATTGATGCCGCTGGTTCGGTCAAAATCGCGTAAAGCCCTTGTGCGGTTTCGGTGCCGCGCAATTTCAGTATTGTATCAGGCTCGCGCAAAAGTCGTGAAATTCGGGCCAGTGCTTTGAGATGATCGGCTCCTGCTTGGTCTGGTGACAATAACGTAAACACCAAATCTACTGGTTCGCCATCAACGCTTTCATAGGGAACGGGCTGCGGGAGCCTGGCAAACAGGCCGTAGACCCTGGTTATGTTCGGCAAACGCCCGTGTGGAATGGCAATGCCTTGGCCAAGGCCGGTTGAGCCAAGTTTCTCGCGTCTGAGCAAAGATTCAAAAACAATGCGGTGATCGACGGTCACAATTGATGCCATGGCTTGTGCCAAATCTTGCAGCAATTGTTTTTTGTTCTGAGCTTTGAGCTGCGGGATCACCGCTTGCGCACTGATAATTTCGGCAAGGTTCATTTGATCTAACTCTCACCTTAGGCTGGAACTGCTGCAAGTTTAGCGCGTGGGTCTAACCAGCCAATGTTGCCATCAGGCCTGCGATAAACTACATTCAACCTGCCCTCTTTGCTGTTATGGAACAGCACAAATGGTGTGGTTGAAATATCAAGTTGCATCACAGCCTCTCCAACAGAGAGCTGGGGAATCACTGCAGAAGTTTCTGCTATCACTGGCGCATGTAAACCCACAGGTTCATCACCATCATGTTCTTCCTGCTGAATGACATAACGTGAAGCTTCGCGCGGCTCGAACATTTCGCGCGGTGTGCGATGGTGGTCTTTCAAACGTTGCTTATATTTCTTCAGTTGTTTTTCCAAATGCGCCAAGGCGCTATCGACACTGCCTATTGCTGCCCCATCTTCGGCGTGAGCTTGCAGGACAAGCCCGGTCGCCAAATGGATCGTGCAATCAGTGAGGAAAAGATTTCGCCGCTTTTCCAAAACCACATTGCCATGCACGGTGCCTTCAAAAAAGCGCTCACGCAAAGACTGGAGCTTAGTTTCAATGTGGGCGCGCAACGCATCTCCGATATCGAGATGCTTGCCGGTGATCTTTATTTGCATGGTTCAGTTTCCTTGCCAGCCATCCGGATGACTATAGAGATGGGCCTGATCTAGTCGTTCGTCAACACCTTCGCTGGTGATAATAGCTGAATATTTTTTCAACTTAAACCACCTTGCTGGCACTATCGGTTTAAAATCGGCCGCACACTAGTGGAGGCATTGGGACAAAGTCAACAAATGCTTAACGCTTTGATCGGGCTTCTCTGCGTCTCCCAATTGATGACTGAATATTGAGTGATTCCCGATATTTAGCAACAGTTCTGCGGGCAATATCGATGTTCGCAAGTTTCAAATTGTCCACAATATCATCGTCGGAAAGTATTGCATCGGTGGTTTCATTGCCGATCATTTCACGAATACGGTGTCGCACCGATTCCGCAGAATGACTATCGCCGTCGGCACTGGCTGATTGAATGGCATTGGTGAAAAAATATTTCAGTTCAAAATTGCCGCGCGGGGTCGTCATATATTTGTTGGAGGTGACACGGCTTACTGTCGATTCGTGCATTTCAATCGCGTCAGCAACCATTTTCAACGTGATCGGGCGCAAATGCTGCACGCCTAAAACCAAAAACGCATCTTGCTGCTTCACAATTTCGCGCGCTACTTTCAGAATTGTCTTGGCCCTCTGGTCTAAACTTTTCACCAACCATGATGCCTGCGCATGACACTCGCTTAGAAATAATTTGTCTTCGGTTTTTTGTGCGCCGCGCGAGACCTTCGCCATATATTGATTGTTGACTAAAACCTTCGGCAGTGAATCTGAATTGAGTTCCACAATCCAAGATCCATCATTGGCGGCCCGCACATAAACATCAGGCACAACGGCAACGACTGGATCGGAACCAAAAACATGGCCGGGCTTTGGGTTGAGATTGCGCAATTCCGTAAACATATCTTGCATATCTTCCAAGCTTACGCCGCAGAGATTTTTCAAAGCTTGAAAATCGCGCTTGGCCACCAGCGGTAGATTTTCCAGCAGAATCGCCATGGCCGGATCATAGTGGTTGAGCTCTTGCAGTTGAATGCGGAGGCAATCTTTGAGGTCGCTCGCAAATACGCCTGGCGGATCAAATTTTTGCATCACTGTAAGAACGGCTGCAACATTTGGAACGTCAGTGCCCAACATCTCGGCTACTGAAGCCACATCGCCAGTCAAGTAACCCGCTTCATTCAGCATGCCAATGAGATATTGCCCGATGAGCAGCTCTATGGGGTCTTTGAAATGCATGCTGAGCTGGCTGGTCAGATGCTCGCTCAAGGTTATTTCTCGACTGATGTTGGCGGCAAAATCATAAGCCTCGCCATCAAGTGAAACTTGCCCTGAACTTCGTGATCCACTTTCAAGGGAAGGCATGAAACTTGATTCAGCGGCAATGGCGGCACTGTCGGAACCAAGATCAGCGCCATCGCCATCAGCGCCTTTGGCATCAACTGCTGAACTGTTTTCGGTTTCTGGCGACATGGAACTCTCGGCCGGGGCAGCGGCACTTTCGAGGCCAACATCGGTGCGCTCTAAGAGAGGATTGCGCTCAAGCTCGGTTTCGACAAAATCTTGAATTTCCAGGTTGGACATTTGCAACAGCTTTATCGCCTGCTGCAATTGCGGCGTCATAACCAGAGATTGGCCCTGCTTCAGACTAAGTTTTTGCATCAATGCCATTTCGACACCTTAATGCTAATAGGCAAAATCCTCACCGAGATAATAACGTCTGACATCTGGATCATTGACAATATCTTGCGGCGTTCCCTGCGTTAGGACCTGGCCCTCATGGAGGATGAGCGCACGGTCGATAATTTCGAGGGTTTCTCGAACGTTGTGATCCGTAATAAGCACCCCGATTCCCCGAGCGGTGAGCTGTCGCACCAACTGGCGTATATCACCGATCGCAATCGGATCAATGCCGGCGAAGGGCTCGTCGAGGAGCATAAATTGAGGATTTGCGGCGAGGGCGCGGGCGATTTCCACGCGCCGACGCTCTCCGCCAGAGAGCGCAACAGCCGGCGAATGCCGGATATGGGTAATTGAGAACTCATCACATAACTCACGCAACTTACGCTCCCGTTTGGCCTTCTCGGGCTCATGCAGCTCGAGAACCGAACGGATATTCTGTTCCACTGTGAGGCCCCGGAAAATAGAACTTTCCTGAGGCAGATAGCCAATCCCTAAACGCGCCCGTTGATACATGGGCAGGTTGGTTATATCCACACCGTCTAAACTGATCGAACCCTTGTCTGCAGTAACCAACCCGGTGATCATATAGAACAGGGTTGTTTTACCAGCACCATTTGGTCCAAGCAGGCCTACGGCCTCACCACGCCTTACGGAGACTGACACATTCCGCACAACCGGCCTTTTCTTATAAGATTTGGCCAGTAACCGTGCGGAAAGTCCATCCTCAACCCTTCTCTTAACTGCTGGAGCGGCCCTGAAATTACCACGCGGAGCCATCGGAGCAGGGTTAATTCGTCTACCTTCGTAATGCGCCACCTATTTAGGTCCTATTTATCTTAATATTGAGTGAATTTAACGCGAGATCACAAAGGAATCTTAGTTTGGAACAAAGCTTCCACGCACCCGACCGCCAGAAAGTTTCATGCGATTTGATTTGAGATTGACCACCAGTTTTGCACCGCGCACCGTTGTTTTGCCTTGCACCACGCGCACGTTGCCGCCAACTTCCAATTTATCTTCTTGAATATAAAATTTGGCCCAATCACCGGTGATGGTTTGTGTGGCTGTGGTGATTGTCACATGGCCTTTTGCATCTAGAAAATTAGTGACCGTTTTTACCGAACCATCAGACTGTTTCAGTTGCGCCGTGGTTACAATCATTTCATCACCAACAATTTTATCTGTAGGTCTGGTGGCAACCACATTGCCGCGAAATATTGTGCGGTTTTCGGCTTCAATCACTTCCATTGAATCGGCATCAATCAAAACATTTTCTGCTCCATATGCAACCGCCACATGAGCGTAGCCTGCAAGCAAGCTTGCGGCTAAGAATGAGATAAATGTTTTCATGGCACGATTCCGCTTTCAATGTCTGATTTCAGATTGGCTTTAACATGGCCTGTAAACAATGTCTTTTTTCCGTTGTCGCTGATTTCGAGGTGATCTGCTTTAACATTGCTTGTGCCCATTTCAACTCGAACCGCAGACTTTGAGGTCAGACTCAAATCTCGTAAATTTAATTCCGCCCTGAGCATTTTAGCCTTGTAGCTTCCGTGTTGCTCGAAAACTACGTCGCCTTCCAAATGCAGCACTTTAGTTTCAGTATTGTAACGTGCTGCTGTTGCGGTCAGATCAATTTTTTTGCCCGAGCTGCGCTCAAAAGTTCCACGAGGGTTTTGCATGTGCACAAGTTTAGAGTTTTCTGAATCTTGGTTAGCTGTGCTTGATGTGATGCGAAAGGGCAGACCATCCTGATCATAGCCATTTATGTCAGCGTTGGTTCCGCTGATTTCAGTGCTCACCGGAGCGCCTGCAATTGGCAGGTCTGGAATTGGCTGAAACATAGCAAAGAAACCAGATTGCTCCAGATAGATCACAAAAATACCGACAGCGCCAAGGCCCGCAATCAGACCGATAAATCGCGCAAGCAAAACTCTGCGACCTGCCCGCTTCGTTAAGCGCTGCAGTCGATAAGTCGTCGATGCTTCAGTGCGAAAAGACATCTTCCTCCGCCCAGCCACGCAAATCAAGTGCAGCCCGTGTGGGAATAAAATCGAAACAAGATTTTGCAAGGGCGCTGCGGCCTTCGCGTTCGAGCATTTGGTCAAGCCGCGCTTTCACTTCATGCAGATAAATCACATCGAGTGCTGCATATTGCCTCTGCGCCTCTGAGAGAACATGGGCACCCCAATCTGAGCTTTGCTGCTGCTTGTTGAGTTCTATGCCCAAAAGTTCCTTGATCAAATCTTTAAGGCCGTGACGATCTGTGTAAGTGCGTACCAGTTTGGAAGCAATTTTGGTGCAATAAAGCGGGAACGTATCAACGCCCAGATAATGTTTTAAAACGGCCACATCAAAACGCGCAAAGTGGAATATTTTTGTAACTGCGGGATTGGCAAGCAGCGCTTTTAGATTAGGGGCCGCAAACGTATCCCTGTCAATCTGCACCAAAACCGCATTGCCATCACCTGTGGAAATTTGCACAAGGCAAAGCTTATCGCGCGCCGGCATTAAGCCTAACGTCTCAGTATCAATCGCAATCGAGGGGCCCGGGTTAAAATCGCTGGGCAAATCACCCCGGTAAAGTTTTACGGTCATAGTAAGTTTAAGTCCTGCGCTAAAACTGGAGGCTTACTAGACGAGCGAGGAATACTCAAGGCTGCAAACTTCAGTAAGCATCAGCCAAGCCGAGATTGACTGCAATCGCATGCAAACGTTTATCAGTCGTCCAAATTTTTGCGTTACATATTCTTGCTGACGCGAGGAGATGGGCATCGATAAAACCAATGCCTTTGCCAAAGAGTTCATTG
>JANOUE010000029.1:0-15048 GCA_031416755.1 Hyphomicrobiales bacterium | reverse complement strand
AGCCAAGCCGAGATTGACTGCAATCTGATGCAAACGTTTATCAGTCGTCCAAATTTTTGCGTTACATATTCTTGCTGACGCGAGGAGATGGGCATCGATAAAACCAATGCCTTTGCCAAAGAGTTCATTGCGCTCTATCAGCGTGAGAACATCACTATCTAGGGCCTTTTTTGCCTCTGGTAGGTCGGCCAATTCACGAAGCAATTTGCCCCGCTCTTTCAAATTACCAATTGCTAGCTCGCCGATCACATAAGGATGAACTAAAATCTGCTCATCAACCAGCAAACGTGCAAATGCGGCGTTGTGGGCGCGCAAATGCTCAATCCAAACCGAAGTATCAGCGAGAATCACGTAGGCTCGGACCTGCGTCTTGACCCAGCTGTTGCGGTTGGATCAGACCCGCCCATAGCCGCAAGCCTGCGACCGGCCTCACGCGCCACAAGAGACTTTAAGGCTTCATGCAACAAGGCCGATTTCTCTTTTATTCCGGTATATTCTTGAGCCTTGGCAACAAGCTCGTCGTCTAAAGCAATTGTCGTGCGCATGATAAAACCTCAAATCTAGGCACGAAACATAGCATCGAGTGATGCTAAATTCAAAGCATTAGATTGAACTGACTTCGAACAAAATTGAACAGTTACGGAAGTCTAGGATCTCTTGCAGCTCCTTATGGAATACTTGCCGCTGTTTGGAGCGCCACTCTGCGATGAGCGGCTTGAGCTGACGCTCGATTAAAAGGAAAAACTGGCGCAGGTGGGATTATTGCCAAATGATTGCCTGCGTTTGCAGCTCTTGCTTGGACATGAGTAATGGTTTTGCCGCGTGACTTCGATGGACAAATAATGAGGTCACAACGATGCTTGTAAAATGAGCAAAACGTCACGAGGGACGTGAGGAAAATATACCCCTCTCATTTCCAAGAATAACCCTACAGATGAAGTCTTTCCAGAGTTTCCGACTCCAGAAACGAGGATTATCTTAGTTAAACCTTGGCCCGACCAGCAGTGCTACATCATCCACACTGGTCTTAATTTGGTGCCCTGAAGAGGACTCGAACCTCCACACCTTTCAGTACACGGACCTGAACCGTGCGCGTCTACCAATTCCGCCATCAGGGCATTGAGGTCCTCATAGTGGGCCTAAGCGCATATTGTCAAATCATGTCTTTTCAAAGCGGTCCACTCAAGGCTAAAAGGCATTTCGGTATTCGAGGGACAGAGCGTGGCAACAGTAAACTCAGGTAAACTCATTACAGTTTTTGGTGGTTCCGGCTTTGTGGGCAGGCAAGTTGTGCGAAGCTTGGCCAAACGCGATTACCGGGTGCGGGTGGCCTGCCGCAGGCCTGATTTAGCAGGCCATGTGGTGCCAAGCGGTGGGCCTGGCCAAATTGTGCCGGTGCAAGCCAATGTGCGGTTTCCAGCATCGCTGGCTGCCGCCTGCGATGGCGCTTATGCGGTTATTAATCTCACCGCCGTGTTTCATGATGCAGGCGCGCAGAGCTTCGATGCGGTGCATGTGTTTGGAGCTGAAGCCGTGGCCAAAGCTGCAAAGGCTGCCAAAGCAGAATTATTCATCCATATGTCGGGCATAGGTACGGATTTACCCACGGCAAGCGCTTACGTAAAATCGAGAGCTGAAGGCGAAGCTAGAGCCAAGGCCGCCTATTCTAATGTTATGATTTTGAGACCCTCCATCATATTTGGAGCTGAGGATCGCTTCTTCAATAAATTTGCTCATATGGCGCGTTTCTCGCCAATCATTCCGCTGATCGGCGGGGACACCAAATTCCAACCTGTATTCGTTGGCGATGTTGCCGAGGCTTGTGCCACTTTAGTGGACCGCGGCGTGGCCGATGGAAAAATCTATGAGTTGGGTGGACCAGAGCAAAAGACTTTCGCTGAACTGATGGCTTATATGCTGGGCGTTATCCAGCGCAGCCGCGTGCTATTGCCTTTGCCTTTTCCGGTGGCCTCACTGATTGGCGCAATCGCTGGCATTTTGCCAAATGCACCAATTACCATGGATCAAGTTGAGATGCTTAAAACTGATAATCTTGTTTCAGCGAAAGCTCTGGCAGAGGGCCGCAGCCTTCAGGGCTTGGGCATCGTTGCGCGGAGCATCAGTTCACTTGTGCCGGCTTATCTTTATCGTTTCCGCAAGGCTGGTCAGTTTACAGTGCCAAATGTAACGCCGGAATAAATCATTCCCAATAGAATGCCACCCAGTACCACGCGGTAGAGTACGAATGGCAGGAAGCTATAGTTGCGGATTAAGCGCATCAATAATGTAATTGTTCCAAGACCAATAAAAAATGTGAGGCAGCCAGTTAGAATCACTGGCGCCGAAATGCTTTCGCCCGATTTAAGCGCATCGCCGATAATGAAAATTGAAGCTGCTGCGTTGGCAGGAATTGAAAGCAGAAACGAAAACCTTGCGGCTTCAGGGCGCACAAAGCCCAAGGCTCGGCCTGCTGTCATGGTAACACCTGACCTGCTGGTGCCGGGGCTCAGAGAAAACATTTGCGAGATGCCAATGATCAAAGCAGTTTTCCATGTGAGGTCGCGCACGGTGCGGCGCAACAGGCCATAAGCATCAGCGGCATAAAGCAGCAAGCCAAAAACAATTGAATTGACTGCCACCAACATTGGACTGCGGATGAGATGATCCATGTTGGTAACTTTAAGCAAAACTCCCGCTATCAAAATTGGAATGGTGCCGATGAGCACATTGGTCACAAGTTTTGAACTATAGGTGCTGCGGCGTTTTAAAATATCGATCAGGCCCCAACACATTGTGACCACATCTCGCCAAAAGAAAATCATCGTTGCAAATAAAGTGCCAAGATTTGTCACCATATCAGTGAGCACACCTTGGTCGGGCCAGCCGGTGAGGGCCGGAACAAGAATTAGATGGCCTGACGATGAAATTGGCAGATATTCAGTGATGCCTTGAATTAAGGCCAAAACAATAATTTGCTCTAACGACATATACTCCCCCGTTTAGCTCAATCTTGCGAATCGCTTGCTGACAAAGCAGCACTGGCTTATATCGCAAAAAAATCTAGTGTAATGACGGCATTATCGCCTTAATTTATCGTAATACGAGTGCCATGCCGAAGCTGTTACATTTTCTCCTCGATCCTTATAGCCGCCGCAGCCGCTTGGCTTTGGCTGAATATGGTGTGGCCTGCACATTTGCCGAAGAGCGCCCGTGGGCGCCAACGCAAAGCTTGTTTGATTATAATCCATCGGGCATTTTGCCGGTGTTTGTTGAGGATACGGGCCTAGCTGTTTGTGGCATTGAGTCGCTTTCGGAATATCTCGAAGAAACCCAAGGCGGCTCAAATAGTTTGCTCAAAGGTACGGCAATTCAGCGCGCGGAAATTCGCCGCTTGGTCGCTTGGTTTGATGTGAAATTCTATACTGAAGTGACTGAACCTTTGATCTCAGAAAAAGTGGTGCGTCGTTTTTTAAGTGCTGAGAATGGTGGTGGTGCGCCCGATATGACTCGCGTGCGCCAAGCGCATCAGCACCTTAAATCCCATCTCGATTATTTAGCTTACTTGGTTGAGGAGCGCTCTTGGCTTGCTGGAGATGACTTATCATTGGCCGATCTTGCAGCAGCTGCCCATCTTTCAGCCTTAGATTATTTGGGTGACATGCCGTGGGCGGAAAATGCTGTCGTAAAAAGCTGGTATCAACGCATCAAGTCAAGGCCTTCATTTCGCGTTTTGTTACAAGATAATTTAGGTGCCATGCCACCTTCAGCAAGTTATGCTGATCTTGATTTCTGAGCTCAAAGCCAAAGCGAAAGCACTGGGCTTTGATGCCTTGCGTATTTCCGCTGCAAAACTTCCAGAAAAAATTGGCTCTGACCTGCAAGAATATGTTGCGCATGGCCATCATGGTGAAATGGAGTGGATGAGAGAAACCCTCCAGCGCCGAAAATCACCAGACAAAATGTGGCTTGAAGCTCGATCGGCAATTATGCTGGCCATGACCTATGATCAGGGCCTCGATGCTTTTGCCAGGTTGGAGAAGAAATCATCCGGTGTGATTTCTACTTATGCGCTGCACCGTGATTATCATGATGTTATCAAGGGTAAGCTGAAAACGCTGGCCACATGGTTTGCCAAAACTTCAGGCCATGATGTGAAAATTTTTGTGGATACGGCTCCGCTCATGGAAAAACCTTTGGCGGCCCAAGCGGGCCTTGGCTGGCAAGGCAAGCATACTAATTTAGTGTCACGTGAGTTGGGCTCTTGGTTTTTTATAGGAACAATTCTGACAAACGCAGAGCTGCCCTATGATGAGCCTGAAATAGATCATTGCGGCACTTGCCGAGCCTGCCTTGATATCTGCCCAACTCAAGCTTTCACGGCTCCCCATCAAATTGATGCAAGACGCTGCATTTCTTATTTAACAATCGAGCATAAGGGCCAAATTCCACATGAGTTTCGCAAGAGCATTGGCAACCGCATTTATGGCTGCGATGATTGCTTGGCCATTTGCCCGTGGAATAAATTTGCCCGTGCATCGCGTGAGATAAAATTCGCGGCGCGTGAAGATTTGCTTGAGCCAAAACTCGGAGACCTCTTGCAGCTAGATGATGCAGCCTTCCGCGCAAAATTTTCAGGGTCTCCGGTAAAGCGTATAGGCCGCGAGAGTTTCATTCGCAATGTGTTGATTGCGGCGGGCAATAGTGGTGATGAAAGTTTAAAGCCTGCCCTTGAAGCACTTTCAACTGAACCCTCAGCAACAATCAGAGAAGCCGCCACCTGGGCACGGGCAGAACTGCAATGAAGCATCTTCTGTGTTTTGGCTTTGGGTTTTCAGCGCAACATTTGGCTGCTATCTTAGGTAAAACTGAATGGCGCATTTCCGGCACAAGCCGCAGTAAGGAAGGTGTCGCGGCCATCAACTCACTTGGGCATGAGGGCATTTTATTTGACGCGCTTAAAGCAATCCCAAGTTCGGTCACGCATATTCTCTCATCGGTGCCGCCAGATAAATTGGGCGATCCGGTGTTGCGCCATTTTGCATCCGCTCTCAGTGGACAACATTTGGTGTGGGCAGCCTACCTTTCAACCACGGGTGTTTATGGTGATCGCGCAGGTGCTTTAATTGATGAAACCGCAGAGCTTTGCCCCAGTGGAGAACGTGGTCAGGCCCGGGTTGATGCTGAAAAAGAATGGCAAGCCATTGCCAATCTGCCGCTGCATATTTTCAGGCTGCCAGGCATTTATGGTGCGGGCCGCAACCCGTTGCAATCTGTGAAAGATGGAACGGCCAAACGCATCATCAAAGCAGGCCAAATTTTCAGCCGTATTCATGTGGATGATATTGCTGGAATTTTGAAAGCTTCAATGGCCAAGCCAAACACCGGTCGTATTTACAATGTCGCCGATGATGAGCCGTGCCCGCCGCAGGATGTGGTGACGTTTGCTTGTGCGTTATTGGGAGTCGCCCCGCCGCCAGAAATTCCATTTTCCAAAGCCGAACTTTCGCCCATGGCCAGAAGTTTCTATGCTGATTCAAAGCGTGTTTCCAATGCGCGGATTAAAACCGAATTGGGTTATCAGTTAAAATATCCAAACTATAGGATGGGTCTGACGGCACTTTTCCTGCTTTCCCAGAAATGACGATCGAGAGCCTGTGAGGCGACAGATCAGTGTCTAAAAACTAATCCCATCTGCCCGTTCCGCCAACCTTAACACTGCGTCCTGAATCATTTGAATTTGCGACGGCGTGGACAGTCTGTGATCGCCACCTTTAATCAAGGTCAGCGCAATATCGGGACCCTTTAAGGCTTCAAAAGTTTTCACGGCATGAGATGGCGGCACATCCGCATCTTCGGAGCCTTGGAGGATTCTTACTGGAAATGGCAATTTCATACCATCCTCCAGAATCAAATTCTTCAGACCATCTGCAATCAGTCGCGCCGTAATCACATATGGCTCGCCATAATTTGATGGCCTCACATAAGCGCCGGTTTGATCAAGCTCGCGTTTCTCGACCACACCAAATTCATCCCACATTAGATCTTTGGTCATGTCAGTGGCGGGTGCAATCAAAACCATGCCGGCAATGCGTTTAAAGCCTGAAGGGTCTTCCGCCTGTAAACGCTTTGCCAGCAGCAAGGCCAACCAGCCCCCCATTGAGGAGCCCACGACAATGCGCCTGCCTTTTGTGTGGCGCAGAAACATATGAACGGCTTGATCCAACCATAGCGAGATTGTGCCGTCGGTAAACAGCCCAGCCGATTCGCCATGGCCGGAATAATCAAAGCGCAAGCAGCGCCTTCTGGTGGCTCTGGCCATCTCGGCCATGGCCTCGCCCTTGGTGCCAGTCATGCTGGATTTAAAACCCCCTAACCAGAAAAAACTGGTGGGGCCCATCTCGTCATCGCCGCCATCCAATTTGTAGGCAAGGCTCGCCTGCCCCAGTTCTTCATCAAATAAAGTGTTCGACATGATGCCCCTTATGCAAGCTCTAGACTTCTGCTATTGAAACCCCGCTGGATTCGTAAATTAGGCGAAGCAGTCAGATCAACCAAGGAGAATTAACCCACTTGAGCATACCTCCACGCAAACCGGCACCCATTAGAAGTGCCACACCTGCCCCTAAGGAAGAAACCCATAAAATCAATAGTCGTATCGATAGCCGTGAAGTGCGCTTAATCGATGCAGATGGTAATAATGTAGGCGTTGTGCCCACCAGACAAGCCCTGATTATGGCTGAAGAAGCCAATCTTGATCTTGTAGAAATTTCACCCGATGCAAAGCCCCCGGTTGCAAAGATTCTGGATTTTGGAAAATTCAAATTCCAAGAACAAAAGAAAGCCTCTGAAGCGCGCAAGAAACAGCGCGTTATTGAAATCAAAGAAATCAAGCTCCGCCCGATGATCGATGATCATGATTATGACGTGAAGCTGAAAGCTGCATTACGCTTCTTTGGCGAAGGCGATAAAGTGAAGGTGACTTTGCGTTTCCGTGGACGTGAAATGGACCATCAGGAACTGGGCCATAAGCTGCTTAACCGGGTGAAGGCTGATACGCTGGAAATTGCCAAGGTTGAAATGGAACCGCGTTTTGAAGGCCGTCAGATCATTATGATCTTGTCACCAAAAGCGACGAAATAAAAAAGGGCCCCATGCGGGGCCCTCATTATTTGTCCTGAAATATATTCCAGTTCAGCTGCGGGCGTAGGCATCTTCATATCGGATGATGTCATCTTCACCTAGGTAATCACCAAACTGCACTTCAATTATTTCTACGAGACCATTATGCAAGTTTTCCAGTCGGTGTTTTGCCCCCAATGGAATATCGACTGATTGGCCGCGCGTCATGGCCTTAACAGTGTCGCCCACCGTCACTGTGGCGGTGCCATTCACGACCGTCCAATGTTCGCTGCGGTGTTTGTGGCTTTGCAAAGAAAGCCTGCCACTCTGCGTCACCACGATGCGCTTTACTTTAAATCCGGGCTGTTCATCCAAAACATGGAACGATCCCCACGGCCGTGTTTCACTATACATATTTATTTCTCCAACGAATCTCGTAAAATGCGACCTTAAGTGTTTGCCAGGTATCCGCCAACCCACCGTAAAATGAATAAATCCTAGTGATTGACGGCGGGGAATTGTCCACCTATAAGCCCGCCATCACAAGCGGTGTAGAGAGGGCTCTGCACCACATTATCTATTAATCAGGAACTCTTATGGCCAATACCTCGTCAGCCAAGAAAGCCACCCGTGCATCAGCGCGTCGTGCCGAAGTGAACAAGAACCGCACCAGCCGCATCCGCAGCCAAGTGCGTAAAGTTGAAGAAGCCATCGTTGCTGGCGTTAAAGTCGATGCTTTAGCGGCTCTCGCTGCAGCCGCTCCCGAAGTAATGCGTGGCGCCCAGAAGGGCATTATGCATAAGAATGCAGCATCGCGCAAAGTTTCACGCCTCACATTGCGGGTCCGCGCCATGCAAGGCTAAGGTCTCGACTGATTGGTTTTCAGTTTGACTAAAATTTGACGCCGCTGATCAGCTCAGCGGCGTTTTTATTTGTCCGAACACTGACAGTTATGCACAGTAAATATTCATTTGAATCATTCACTTGGCAATCTTAGGATTTTTTGCAAGCAGCAAGCGCAGACACAACTGGTAATCGGTTTGATAATAAGCTCTAAATTGCGGTATTTTTTATCTGGTTTTTGCGCTGAGGCTGGCAATTTTTAACGATCTAAAACAATGATTTAATACATATTTGTAAGATTTAATTAGCGCAACTCAACAGCGTTACCTCCTCCGTGTACGGAGCGTTTGTTGAATCATGTTGCTTAGTGTCGGACGCCTTAGCTAGCGTAATTTCAAGTTGAGGTTCTGGGCTGTGCATAACTAACCGGAACGTCGACCGACTAGGGGGCACGTGTGTGCAGTTTGCGTTTCTGCATCTGTATTGCTGTTATATTTAGTGAGTGAAACTTTGAAGTGCAAACTTCAGGGCGGGGGGTCTGTGTGTTGCGTTCAGGGCATTAATCAAAGTGAAGATACGGTCCAAGTGCGATAGCGCTTGGGGGTTAACTGTGAAGAGTAAAACACACCAATACCTGTGCGGGGCCGCACGGGGTTGAACAAAAGTGTAAAATATAAGAGGCGGCAATTAAGATGACGAATTTAGCACATGCTCTGGTGAACGCTCCAAGGCAAAGCCCATTAAAAGACCAGTGGCAGCGTATCGCGCAGCGCCTTAAGGCAGAACTGGGAGATGATCTTTACAACAGTTGGTTTGGCCGCATGGATGCTGAAGGCTGCGCGTCTGGCTTATTAACTGTATCGGTTCCAACCCGCTTTTTGCGCAGCTGGATTGAAAATCATTATCTGTCAAAATTACACAAGATTGCTGAAAGCGAATTTGGACCACTGAACTCGGTGCAAGTGCGGGTGCGCATCCAAGGAGAAGTTTCGCGTGCCAATGGCCAGCTGCCGGTTGAACAGCCACGCCCGGCTTTGGCTGTGCCAGAGCGGAACAGCGCTGTTGCCGCCCAAATTCAAACATTTCTAACAGCTGAACGCGGCAATAATATTGATGAAAGCCAGACTTTTGGATCCTTCATCGTTGGCTCATCCAATCAATTGGCACATGCAGCCGCCATGCGCGTGGCCAATGCGTTAAGTGGAGCTGCGCTCACCTTTAATCCACTATTCATCCACTCAGCCGCTGGCCTTGGCAAAACCCATTTGCTCAACGCCATCGCCCAGCATGTGAAACTCACCCAACCTGGCCGCAAGGTTTTGATGCTTACGGCAGAACGTTTTATGTATGGTTTCATTCATGCGATCCGGCAGCGCGATACGCTTGCGTTTAAAGATCAATTTCAATCGGTTGACGTATTGTTGATTGATGACTTCCAGTTCTTGCAAGGCAAAGCAATTCAACAGGAGTTCTGCCACGCGTTCAATTCTTTAGTCGATTCCAAGCGCCAAGTTGTTGTGGCAGCCGATGTGCCGCCTGCCCAGTTGGACACGATTGACCAACGCATGCGCTCTCGTCTTATGGGCGGCCTTGTGATTGATATTGAGACTCCAGATCTAGAGCAGCGCCGCAAGATTCTGGATGTGCGCCACTCGGCAATGATGAATGGTGACGTGACATCGGCTATTGCACCAGAAATTATTGAGCTGATTGCAAACCGGATCACTGGCGGTGGCCGTGAATTGGAAGGTGCGTTAAATCGCATCATGGCCTATCAACAGTTCAACAAATCGGCGATCACGCTTGATCTGGCTTCAATGGTTCTGCGTGATGCCGCAGGCACGGCTGATCTGGGCCGTATTAAAATTGATGATATTCTCAAGATTGTGGGCCGCCACTATAATGTGGGTCGCACTGATTTATTATCGCCACGCCGGGCGCGTGCGGTGGTTATGCCGCGACAAATTGGCATGTATCTCGCCAAGAAATTAACAGCTCGCTCCTTGCCAGAGATTGGCCGCCGCTTTGGTGGGCGCGATCATTCAACGGTGCTTCATGCCGTGCGCAAAATCGACGAGCAGATTAAAAGCGACGAAAAACTCGCCCGCGAAGTGGCTATGTTGATCAGATTGGTTGAGCAACAATAGCCAAGTTTTCTGGCGCTCTAAAATTCAAGATAATGAGTCACTGGTGTGCTCGCCGCATTTGGCCGACTGCCATGCATGATCAACTCAATGTCGCGGCGCAGAATATCCAAGGGACCAACCAGTGGTTTTGCATCGGGAAATTGTGATAGTTCAACAGCCTGCCAAGTATCGTTACCTTTTATCACAGCTCAAATCTCCGCATGATTGGAATTCCTATTGTCTTGAGGATTTTTTGGATTGCCGCGGTTGCCATGCGCCTTCTGAGATGCAAGTGGCGATGATAGACCGCCATACCTATTCAGTAGCGGTGATCACCAATGATATTTACACCAAAGAAGATGCACTGAATTCTAAACTGCCTGCAGGCTCTCCCTGAAGACCGCATCATGGGTGTGGAAACTGGCGGTTGTCGGCATACGGCCATAAGGGAAGATGCTTCAATCAATTTGGCGGCCACGTTCTCGCCAGATCTGGCTGATCTCTCGATCTATGTGATTTCGGTGTGCCAAGGTAAAAAATTCCGCGCAAAGGTGGGCCTGCGATTACGCGATCTGATTTGCTGGTGATCAATAAAACCGACCTTGCTCCACATGTGATGGCAGACTTAGGCGTGATGGAAACTGACACAAAAAACCGCGGGGGGCGCGACCTTATGTGTTCACCGATTTGTTGCGCTTAAAAGGCTTGGAACATGTGTTAAACTTCATGGTGAAAAATGGTGGTCTCGCCTGACTTGTAAGACGGCTTGAAATGTGATCACTTGGTCAAAATTCGAGGATGATTTTTAATGGGTAAGCTTACGACACATGTTTTGGACATGAGCTTGGGCCTTCCTGCCGCTGGTCTCAAAATTGAAGTTTGGAGCGATAAGCTTCTCAAAACCATTGCAACAAATTCCGATGGACGTGGCGACGCTCCATTGCTGGAAGGTGCCGCATTCGCAGCTGGACTTTATGAGCTTCGCTTTTATGCTGGTGATTATTTGCGTGGATTGGCCGTGAAACTTACCGAACCGCTTTTCTTAGATGTAATCCCCATTCGCTTTGGCATTGCCGATGCCTCTCAGCATTTTCATGTGCCTTTGTTGCTTTCGCCTTTCGGCTATTCCACTTACCGGGGCAGCTGATGGCACTTACGTTTCTCAGGCGCGGTGAAATTGTGCGGCTTGAAAACTTCGCACCTGATGAAATGTTGCTCAACTATCTGCGCCTCACCGAAAAATCCCGTGGCACCAAAGAAGGGTGCAATGAAGGTGATTGCGGGGCCTGCACGGTGGTGCTGGGCGATTTGCATGAAGGCCGAGTGCGTTATCAAGCTGTCAATGCCTGCATTCTCATGCTTGGCCAAATTCATGGCAAGGAATTGATCACTGTTGATGATTTGGCTCCTGATGGAAAACTCCATGCTGTGCAACAAGCCATGGTTGATGCGCATGCTTCACAATGTGGCTTCTGCACACCCGGGTTTGTCATGTCGCTGTTCTCGCTGGCGCATGAGAACCGTAGTATTGATCGCGCTGCCGTCGTTGAGCAGATCGCGGGAAACCTCTGCCGCTGCACAGGCTATCGCCCGATCATTGAAGCGGGTCTTAAGGCTTGCACTTCTGTTGATGATTATTGGTCGCAGCACCGCGCGGAAATTGCCGCACAGCTCGCAAGCATAGCGCAGGAAGATTTGTTCGTGGGCGACGGAGATTGCTTTTTTGCCGCTCCGGCAAGCGCAGAAACACTAGCGTTGATTTGTGCAAAATATCCTACAGCCACAATTGTGTCTGGCGCCACTGACGTGGGCTTGTGGATCAACAAGCAGATGCGCCCGCAAAAGCAAATTATTTATACTGGCCGCGCTACAGATTTTGCCACGATTGTCGATCACGGTGATTATATTTCACTGGGCGCAGGTGCGACCCTTGCTACCATAGAAGCCACACTTGCCGCTCTTCATCCTGATCTAGGCTTGCTGCTGCGCCGCTTTGGTGCGCGCCAAGTGCGGGCAGCAGGCACGATTGGTGGCAATATTGCCAATGGTTCACCGATTGGCGATTTGCCACCGGCGCTGATTGCGCTTGGAGCGACGTTGCATCTGCGCCACGGCCAATCAACGCGGGCCATGAACCTCGAGGATTTCTTTATTGCGTATGGCACGCAAAACCGAAAAGCTGGAGAGCTGGTGTGGCGCATTGACGTGCTTAAGCCCAATCCAAACCAAATTTTCAAATGCTTCAAAATTTCCAAACGTTTCGACGATGATATCTCCGCAGTCATGGGTGCGTTTCTCTTTACACTGGAGAACCAAAAAATTACTGCCGCTCGCATCGCATTTGGAGGCATGGCCGCTACGCCGAAACGCGCCCTAAAAACCGAAGCAGCCCTCATCGGCAAAACTCTGCAGGAAGCCCAAGCCATAGCGCTGGATGACTACACTCCCCTCAGCGATATGCGCGCCAGTGCAGATTATCGCAGCACAGTGGCAAATGCACTGCTGCAAAAGGCGCTAACATGAGAACCTCGCACCACCAGCCCTTCGAGGCTCACAAGAGTTCGCACCTCAGGGTGAGGGATATAGAATTACCTCACCTTGAGGAGCCCACTATGCCGCAAAACCCTCACGCTGGAGCGTTGCCATGAGGACGGTTGGAAAACCCATCATGCATGATAGTGCTGCTCTGCATGTGACGGGCACAGCCATTTATACTGATGACATGCGCGAGCCAGAAGGCACGGTGCATGTGGTGCCGGGTTTTTCCAATGACGGTGCGGTGGGGAAAATAATCGCACTTGATTTAACCGCCGTGCGTTCAGCCCCTGGCGTGCTTGCAGTTTACACGGCGCAAGATATTCCCGGCCACAATGATTGCAGCCCGATCATGGGGGATGATCCTATTCTGGCAAAAGGTGAAATTCATTTTCATGGCCAAGTGATTTTCGCAGTTGTCGCTGTCACGAGAGACGCCGCAATGCGCGCGCGGCTTTTGGCAAGAATTGAAATTGAAAAGACCTCGCCCATTGTGGATGTGCAAAATTCCACTACAGATTTGCTGCCGCCCTATGCGTTCAAAAAGGCGATCCTGAAAAAGGCTGCTCCTCATAAAATTGCAGGCGAATTTTCAATCGGCGGCCAAGAGCATTTTTATTTGGAGGGTCAAATTGCTTTTGCCATTCCGCAAGAGCAAAATAACATGCTGGTTCATTCCTCCACGCAGCACCCGCAAGAAATTCAGCATAAGGTTGCCGCCATGCTTGGTGTGGCTGACGCAAAAGTTACCTGTGAGTGCCGGCGTATGGGGGGCGGCTTTGGCGGCAAGGAAAGCCAAGCCACGCAATGGGCCTGCCTTGCCGCATTGGCAGCAAAAAAACTAAACCGCCCGGCCAAATGCCGCCTAGACCGCGATGATGATTTCATCATGACGGGCAAGCGCCATGATTTTTACGTAAGCTATAACGCAAGCTTTGACGCCACTGCGCGCCTCTCCAACGTGAACGCAAATTTCCACGCCCGCTTGGGCTATTCCGCCGATCTCAGCGGAGCAATCTGTGACCGCGCCATGTTCCACGCGGACAATGCATATTTTTATCCAGCCTATCACATCGCCACCCGGCGGCTGAAAACCAACACGGTTTCGAACACGGCTTTTCGTGGCTTTGGGGGCCCGCAAGGCATGCTGTTTGCTGAAGCGATGATGCAAGCCATTGCCATTAAAACTGGCATGGACGCGCTTGATGTGCGCAGCCGCAATTTCTATGGCCCGCGCCGTGATGTAACACCTTATGGCCAGAAATTGCGCGATAATATACTGCCGGAACTTGTGGGCCAGCTTGAAAAAACCTCCGCCTATCGCAAGCGCCGCAAAGAGATTGATGCTTATAATAAAACCAGCCGCGTTCTAAAAAAAGGCCTGGCGCTTACCCCGGTTAAGTTCGGCATTTCATTTACAGCCACCCACCTCAATCAGGCCGGCGCATTGGTGCATGTTTATTCTGATGGCTCAGTGCATCTCAATCATGGCGGCACCGAAATGGGCCAAGGGCTTTATGTGAAAGTGGCTCAGGTGGTTGCCGAAGTTTTTGGCATTGCCTTAGAGCGGGTTGTTATCACTGCCACAAATACTGGCAAAGTGCCCAACACTTCTGCCACTGCGGCTTCATCAGGTTCTGATCTCAATGGCATGGCGGCGCGCAATGCCGCACTTGCCATTAAAGATCGCATGACGGAATTTGTGGCAAAGTTTTGGAAAGTCGAAAAATCTACTGTCATTTTTGAAAGTGACAAAGTCAAATCTGGCCGTAAATCCATCTCATTCAACGCACTTGCACATCTTGCAAAAGTAGCCCGCATTTCACTTTCCTGTGCGGGGCATTATGCAACACCTGAAATTCATTGGGATCGTCCATCAGGCCATGGCATGCCGTTTTTCTATTTTGCTTATGGTGCCTCATGCTCTGAAGTTTTGATCGACACCATGACCGGGGAGATGAAAGTGACGCGTGTCGATATCCTGCATGATGTCGGCCATTCGCTCAACCCCGCCATTGATATAGGCCAAATTGAAGGTGGCTTTGTGCAAGGCATGGGCTGGCTCACGACCGAGGAATTGGTTTTTGGTGCCGATGGAAAACTGAAAACCCATGCGCCGTCGACTTATAAAATCCCTTGCGCTTCTGATGTGCCAGAAGATTTCCGCGTGGCGTTATTTAAAAGTGAAGGTAATAAATCCGATACAATCTATCGTTCAAAAGCTGTTGGTGAGCCCCCGCTGATGCTCGCAATTTCAGTGTGGTGTGCCGTGCTGGATGCTATTGCCAGCGTGAAGCCAGGCTTAGTGCCCAAACTGAATGCGCCCGCAACACCGGAGGCCATTTTGAAGGCGGTGAAAGGATTATGAACCCCCACCAAAAAATCCTCGCCTCTCTCACAGCCCACGGCACAGCAGTGCTCGTTA
>JANOUE010000028.1:0-18929 GCA_031416755.1 Hyphomicrobiales bacterium | reverse complement strand
GTTGGCCTTGGAGTCGGCAAAAGCTTGGACATACGACCATGTTTCAGTGTGCATCATTTCAATTCTCAAATCGTTCACACTAGGTGCAACGAAAGGGCTGAGCCTATAGCGAGCCTAAGAGTTTTGATGTCTGCCGTAAGTCGTTGAAAAGATGGTGCCCGAGACCGGAATTGAACCAGTGACACGCGGATTTTCAATCCGCTGCTCTACCAACTGAGCTACTCGGGCATGCTTAAAGCAAATTCCTCTCAGGGAATTTGACTCTTCGTGAGGGCTGTATAAGAGACAAAATCGACTCTGGCAACCACCCAAAACATAAAAAGAAACCCCGTTGAAAAACCGGGTTCCAAGTTTAGAACAACCAGACCTATTGGTTAGGTCTTAGCGATATCCACGTCTTTGGTAATAGGCTGTTTGGAAGTCAACTTTTTGAGAAATTGTCAGGAAAAACAGAGCATAGAATTGACCTGTATACCACACCACACCTTGGCCCATTGTGGCACCAACAAGCCCGCAGCTTATGTAGCGAAGGCTGAAAGAAGTGCAGCGGTATCATTGCCAGGTGGAAAGAAAAGCGCTGCGAAAGTATTGCGTAGTGATAAAAATCATACCATTCGAAAACGGTACCAGTTGAGGATGCAAAAAATGACATGGCGCACTTCTTATGGCGGCTTACTCCCATCAGTTGGCAACAGAGCTCAACGATTAAAGAAGTGGCGTCGAGAGACAGCTTGGCGCAGGGCACACAAGGTTATTCTGGGTTTTCGTTCTGATCCTCTGGCTCGGCAGCCGCAATCGCATAGTTCCCACCTAACCACCGGTTCAAATCAATTTGCGTACATCGGTTAGAACAGAATGGATGGAATTTCGGCTGCGAAGGTCTTTTGCAAATCGCGCAAGGCTTGCGCACATGGAATGTAATCGGCTCAGCCATGGCTTAAATCGAATCGGAGATTTGCGTCATCCACGTGTGATAAACTGGAAAACCAGCCCCTTGCAAAAGCAAAACCGTTTCATAAAGCGGCAACCCAATTACGCCAGAATGAGAGCCTCCGAGATACCGCACAAATGCCTCGGCCCGCCCTTGAATGGCATAGCCACCCGCTTTGCCGCGCCATTCTTCAGATTTCAAATAGCTCTCACGATCCTCGCGTGAAAAGCGCTTGAAGCGCACTTTTGTTTCACTGCAGCGGGTTGATAATTTTCCATCTGGGTCCATCAAGCACACTGCAGAATAGACCCAATGTGAACGACCAGAGAGCAACGCCAAACAGTCCGCAGCTTGCTGGTAGGTTTCCGCCTTTGGTAAAATTCGCCGGCCCAAACCAACCACGGTATCGGCGGCCAGAATATAAACCCTTGCGCCCAAGTCTTTGACCTGGGGTGCGGTCTTGGCTATTTTGGCTTTGTCTTCCGCTAGCCTTATGGCCAAGCGGCGTGGTGTTTCACGGCGCAGCGGTGTTTCATCAACATCCGCCGGATTTAGCAAATCAGGTGCCAGGCCAATGCGGTCAAGCAAAGCCAATCGCCGTGGCGAGGCACTGGCAAGAACAAGCTTGGGCTTGACTTCAAGCACCATTATTTGAACCGATAGTTGATGCGGCCCTTGCTCAAATCATAGGGCGTCATTTCCACCATCACGCGGTCTCCTGCCAACACGCGAATACGGTTCTTGCGCATCTTGCCAGAGGTGTGGGCGATGATTTCGTGCTTGTTGTGATCAAGTGCCACACGAAATGTTGCGTTTGGCAGAAGTTCGGCAACCGTGCCTTCAAACTCCAGCAATTCTTCTTTGGCCATTAGGTTCCCTTAAATGGTAGCGTTTCGAGCGCTCTCCATGGACTGGAAACGCACCAAAATCAAGCGCCGTGAGGCTTATTCACTAAACCTCGCCAAAATCCGCTTAACCAGATCGTCGCGCACGGTTCTATAGCTATCCAAAATCTGCTCACGAGAGCCGCTTATTTGTGAAGGATCGACAATCGCCCAATTTTCAAATTCGACAGCTAAGGTGCGCGACAAGGTTTCGGCGCGGTTTTTGGCTTCTGGCGAAAGCGTCACCACCAAATCAAAAGCTGAATCTTCCAAATCTTCAAAACTATGAGGGCGGTGCTTTTTGAGATCAATGCCAATCTCATCCATAATCATCCCAACAAACGGATCAGGGTCGCCTGCCGCAATGCCAGCAGAAGCGACGTAAACCTTATGGCCGAAATGATGATGCATGATGGCCGCTGCCATCGGAGAGCGAATTGCATTCAAAGTGCAGGCAAACAAAACAGCGGAGGGCAGTTGCTGTACCATCACCTCATGACCGCCATAATAAAGCACAAACGAGTGTGAACAGGCGCCGCGCTGTATCAAAGTCCATTTCAGCTTTGCCGTGCAAGCGCTCTTGCAACAGCATACTGCCATCATTGTGCAAAGCCCGCCTTGCCATATCAATGGCTTCAATCTGCTGCGGATTAGAACTTTTCACGGCCAAATTATAACTATCACAAATTTGAAAATAATCTTTCACCACTCGCCTAAATGGCGAGAGGGAAAGTCCAACCGAAAATTTCTTGGCCTCGCCACCGCATTGAAAATGCAACATCAAGCGACTGTCCAAGCTTGAAAGTCGGAGCGCATAGGGCCCATCCAAGCCATTGCTCAAACTAAAGCTGTTAAACTCCAGTAGCTCAAGCACCGCAAGTTTGCGGTCTTGGTCAGCTTCAGGTGTGGGTCCCTGGCCAATGCTCTCATCAAAATCAACGCTGATGAGGCGATTTTTCCGCACCAGCATATCAGGCCACGTGGGTGGGTTGGTGGTCAGTAGACCACGCTGGCCCCATATCGGCCATCACCGCATCAAGGCATTCAACTTCGAGCCGCACTGAATGCCCTGCCGAGAAAGCAAGAGTTACTGTTCCGGCAGGCGCAGCTGTCTGTTCAAAGGTGATAGCCAGCAACGAAAGAATAGTATCCTTGCCCGTGTTGGAAAAGCCGACATGCTTTGCACTCAAAACACTTTCAAAATGCAAGCCGCTGCGACGGCGCAATTTCTGGGGACTCGCATCCCACGCAAAGCGATTGGACACCAGCGCAAATTGGCGACGCCTGCTATTATAACTAATGTCCACAAGCTTCAGCACGGCATCCTGCAATTGCGCAGAAATCACCGCGAGATCTTCACCATCTTGCGCCGTCAGCCGCAGCATATCTAAATTATGCTCCGGCAATGCGCGTTACATCAGCACCAACGCCTGAAAGTTTGTCTTCCAAAGCTTCAAAGCCGCGGTCCAAATGATAAACCCGGTGTAACATAGTTTCACCTTCAGCAGCCAAAGCCGCAATGATCAACGATACTGAAGCGCGAAGATCAGTTGCCATCACATCAGCTCCCGTAAGCTTGGTCACGCCGCGCACTTCCGCCATATCACCATGCATATGAATATCAGCACCAAGCCGCGCCAGTTCCTGCACATGCATAAAACGGTTTTCAAAAATCGTCTCACGAATATGGCTCTTGCCCTTGGCCATAGTCATCAATGCCATGAATTGCGCTTGCATGTCGGTGGGGAAGCCTGGGTAAGGATCAGTAGTCACATCCACTGGCAAAATAGTGGATCCATTGCGCATCACGCGAATACCATCGTTTGTAGCAGTCACTTCAATGCCAGCGCGTTGCATAGTGAGAATTACATCATCAAGCGTATCAGCGCGCGCACCGCGCAACAGCACGTCACCACCCGTCATGCCCACAGCCATTGCATAAGTGCCAGTCTCGATGCGGTCTGGCACCACAGTGTGCTCAGCGCCATGCAGGCTTGTAACACCCGTAATGTTCAATGTGCGGGTTCCAATGCCGGCAATCTTGGCACCCATTTTTACAAGGCATTCCGCCACGTCAGTAATTTCAGGCTCCATCGCGGCATTTTCAATCACGGTATCGCCATGAGCCAAAACTGCAGCCATCAAAGCCGCGTGGGTTGCCCCAACAGTGACTTTCGAAAAAGAAATATGACCGCCTTTGAGGCCGTGTCTGGCCTTGGCAATCACATAGCCTTGCTCAATTACACATTCAGCGCCAAGCTTTTCCATGGCCATAATGTGCATGTCGACTGGCCTTGTGCCAATAGCGCAACCGCCGGGAAGCGAAACTTTGGCTTCACCCATGCGCGCAATCAACGGGCCTAAAACCCAGAAAGAGGCGCGCATTTTTGAAACAAGATCATATGGTGCTGTTGTATCAACAATAGTCTTGGCTGAAATTTTTAAAGTCTCGCCCGCGGCACCATGTTGGCCAGAGCGTTTGCCCGCCGTAGTGATATCAACACCATGGTTCTGCAAAATCCGCTGCAAACGTTGCGCATCAACTAAACGCGGCACGTTATGCAAAGTTACAGTGTCTGGTGTGAGCAGAGGAATGATCATCAACGGCAGGGCCGCATTTTTGGCGCCCGAAATATCAATTGTGCCGTTGAGTTTATTGCCACCGCGAATGCGGATCCGGTCCATGCTTGAGAATCCTTGTAAATTGAGTCTAATTCAGGCGCTAACAAGCACAAATGGCTATAGTGGGGCAACCCTCAAATACATGGCCGCTCAACAATCGAAATCGTCGTTTGGGGCTTGAAAAAAGTTAACATTTATGCTAGCCAAAGCGCCTTACAAAATCATCATCTAATTGTCTCAAGCCAACAAATCCGGGGGCCACGGAGGAGTAGGATTATGTCTAATCGCGCCATTGAAGCAAATCATTATCACTCAAAGAGTGCATCAACTTTAATCGAAGCCACCCACTGGGTCGCTGACAAGCTTGAAATCCACCATGCCCACAAGGAATTCGATCACGAAGTTAAAAGATTACAGAGTCTTGACAGGCACATGTTGGAAGATATGGGCATTGATATTGAGGCGCTTTTTGATCGCCACCCGCAGATACTCAGAAAAAAAAGCGCAGCACCCGAGAGCTAAAACTGAAGGCTCACGGTGGTTGCTTGTCCTCTGCGGCTTGGGGCTTGGCCGCAGGCCGTTCTTTGCGCTTTTTCAAGTTGGCTTTTAGAGCCTCGGCCTCGCGCTTTTTCCGCTCTAAGGTGCGGGCTGGGGGTATTTTGTTGTTCATCCCAAAAGCCTAAACACGAAGGGTTGCGAAACGCAAGAACCTGTGGCATGTGTCGCCTCCGAAACCGAGAATGCTGTTGTAGCTCAGTGGTAGAGCACATCATTGGTAATGATGAGGTCGGCAGTTCAATCCTGCCCAACAGCACCAGTTTCAGTCGGGCTCCACTCGCTCTGCACCTGCGACATCACTTTGCACATTACGCAGGCGTTTGCGGTATTCCGCTGGCAGCTCGAAACTGCCAGCCCACAGGCCACGCTTGGCCTTGTGCGCTTTAATTTCTGTGAGCAGATAATCGGTGCCAAATTGTGTGAAAGCCACGGCCCAGCCGCGCTCCACCATGGCTTGGGCAATATCAAAGCCATTCACCCAGCATGTTGCAACGGAACGGCCATAGCGATCGACCTCCAAGCTGCGGCATTTCACTTCGCCCGCAGCCACCAGCCCACGCAATTCTTCGGTCGCGCGTTTGCCGCAAGGATAGGATTTGCGAAACTCATCCAAACAAGTCTGGCGATATTCAGGCGCATCAATGCCGTGGAGCCTGATTTCAGTTTGTCCATCACGCAATGAATCGCCATCAATTACCCTCACATTGCCTTGCTGAATATCGAGCGCACCAAATTTTTGTAAAGCTACCAACACCAAAACCAGCACGCTGAGAAACACCAGCGCATCAACACCTGTGCGCCACAGCGGGCGAGTCCTAATCACTTAGCCCAGCGTTCCGCGGCGACTTCATCAGAAGTTTTGGCTTCCACCCAATGGGTTCCGCCTGCGCCCGTTTCCAATTTCCAGAAGGGGGCTTTTGTTTTCAACCAATCCATCAAAAATTCACAAGCCTTGAACGCAGCTTCGCGGTGTGCCGAACAGGTGATGACCAAAACAATGTCTTCACCAATTTCTAAAGTGCCAAACCGATGAACAATCAAAACCTCATCAAGCGGCCAACGCCCACGTGCTTGCTCTTCAATTTCACTCAAGGCTTTTTCCGTCATGCCCGGATAATGTTCCAGCGTCATGGCGGAGATATCAGTGCCGTGTGAGGCATCGCGCACTGAGCCCACAAATATCGCGCTGCCGCCAATATCGGTGCGTCGGCCTTTGAGCTTGGCTAATTCTGCGCCCACATCAAATGGTTCTTGTTGCACTTTAATCATGATGCATACTTCATTGTGGGGTGAGGGTGGGTTTGTGCCATAGCCCTTGAATTTTAACTTTCACATCTGGCCCCGTCACAATATCTAACGATTTTCGCAACAGATCGATTTCGCCCGCACTGTGCAGTGAAAACCCTTCGCCATCAAGTTGATTTTCACCCAGCGTTGCCACACCTTCGTTGATTGTGAATTTCATTTGGCCATTGAGATTTGATGTTTGCCCGCCATTCCAGCTCATACCAGATTGAGCCGCAATCGTCTTGAGAGTGACGCCCGAAATTGTGCCGCCAGCAATTGCAATGGTGGCATCGCCACGTAATGTAGACATCATTTCACTGTGGCTGTTGCCCGTTGCAGCAAAATGCGAGTCGAGCGAAAGCCCACCAGATAAGAAACTATGATTGATCAAAGCAGATAGCCCAGGCATCGCCGCAACTTTAACCAGTGACACATCCAAGTTTAGTTTCGGTGGCAATTGCGTAGCGTCCAATCCCACAACAAATTCGCCACTTCCTCCAGCTAAATCTTGAGATTTGATCACAGCTTTCAACACGCGGTTCTGCAGCGCCCCTTCAACAGTCGCCGCACCCGTTTTCAAAGATCCATATTCGAGTGCATTTGCTGAAAGTCGAAATTGCACATCGGCGGCATTTAACCCCGAAAAATCAATGGCAGTGTCACTCCAATTTGCATCCATCGCCGGACGAATTAAATTAAGATCCAAATGATCAAAGCCAAATGCTGCGGTAATATTGGGTCGCTCTGCGGCATTGGAAAAAGAAATATCACCCTTGGCAGTCATAGTGCCCAATTTTAAATCTGCAGCCTTCAACATCAACACCGGACCGTCTGAATCAATGGCCCCCTTCAGTGTGAGATTTTGAATTCCAGAAAGATCTGGAACGGAAGCACCGAGCCATTTAAACAGCCGAACGGCATCAGTCGAAATCACCTCGGCCTGACCAACCAAGTTCAATCGTTTCGCAGTTGCAAGTCGCCCTGAAAATGAAAACATGGTCGCAACACCTTCAACCGAAAGGTCGAAGGGCGAGCCATCAGAAAATATGCGCTCTAGCGATGCCAGCGTTGCGTCAAACTTAACAAACTGTCCCTTGATTGCAGCTGAACCAGCACTGGTAATGCCGCCTTCGCTATCAAAGTCAGCAACGCCAGAAATTTGTTCCACCCCAAACTGATCGCCACTTCGCTCATCAAAATAATGAAGTCTTGAATTACGGAGTTTCAAGTGCATCGGTGTAATTAATTTTGGGCTCTCGCCTTCGAAAACATTTGTGTGGCCCACCCCATCCAGGGAAACTCGGATATCAGCACCATCAATCAGCAGTGTCTCTGCGCTAGACCGTCCGGTGAAAAGTTGAAAAAAACCAACTGGCACAAGAACTGTCTCGGCACTGATCACAGCGTCGCTCAGGCGATCCGAACCTGCAACTGAAACGTTTCGAATGGCGATGCCAAATTGCGGTGAAAAACTATAGCCACTGCTGCGGAATGTAATGTCTCGGCCAATTTGCTGCTGTACCGTAAATTTAAGAGTTTGCGCAATTTTGGCTGGCAAATAATAAGCCCAACCGCCAAGAATAATAAAAACCAGCAGCGCGATATAAGTGAGTGGGCGAGAAAAGAAATTGGTCATGGCCGCTTCTATACCAGCAGTTACGGCAGTTTCATGGCAACAGTTACTCGGCCAAAACGCGCGTTGTAGGAAACACGATTTCGATCAAAGTGCCGCGTCCGGGCTTGCTTGTTAAAGCAAATTTTGCTCGGTTTGCTTCAACCAATGCCTTTGTCAGAGAAAGGCCCAATCCCGTTCCTTGGGTTTCACGGCCAGCTGTTTCAACGCGCTTGAAGGGCTCAAGTGCATCTTTAATCTGAACGCCGTCCATTCCTATGCCAGTGTCTCTTACGCTCAAAGTCAATTCGCCATCACGAGTCAGTTGCGCAGAAATAATCACCTGGCCACCAGGATCGGTAAACTTGATTGCGTTCGACAGAATATTTAAGATGACTTGGCGCAGTGCGCGCAAGTCAGCCACCACTCGAGGCAAATTATCCGGCAATGACTTTCGCACCAAAACCCGTCCGCGAGTGGCCACTTCCTGCAACATCCGCACCGCATGTTCAACCGCATCAGCCACACTTACGGCTGTGAAATTAAGTTCCAATTTACCGGCTTCAATCTTCGAGAGATCAAGCAGATCATTGATCAGCGAAAGCAGATGCCCGCCGCTGGCATGAATATCGTTGATGTAACCACGATATTTTTCGTTTTTTATGTCGCCAAATTGGCCCATCCGCATCACTTCGGAGAAACCAATTATAGCGTTGAGCGGTGTCCGCAATTCATGGCTGATGCGAGCTAAAAATTCAGATTTTTGTCGACTCGCTTCTTCCGCAATATCCTTTGCTTCGCGCAATTCTTTTTCCGTGCGTTTCCACGCCGTAATATCGCGCATCACCACAGCATAGGCCGCACGTGAAGGTCCCGTCATCATGCGACCCAATGTGATAAACATGGGAATCGTGCCACCTTGTTTAACAATTCCCGTCATCTCTCGACCATCGTTAAAAACGGCAGCAAGGCCAGCCCCTTCTAATCCAGCGAGATAATCAGTGAAGAGCTGTTTGCTATCAACAGCAAAGAAATCCAGAAATGGCTTTCCAAGAATTTCTGCCGTGCGATAGCCAAACATTGCTTCTGCGCCAGCACTGAAACTCAAAACATTGCCTTCACGGTCCAAGGTAACAATGCCGTCTGACGCAATATCAAGAATGCGCTTCAGGTCATCATCAGTAGCAATTTGAGGTTTTACTTCAGTGTTGGAAACCTCAACTGGGGCCACATTAACTTGCGCAATTGGCTCTTGTGGTTTGGGCTTTGCAACGTCCTTTGGCTTGTCGGCTTTGATAACTTCAAACACCACTTGCTGAGCCGGACCAGACAGCCAAGGAATATTCGTGGCCCGGGCCGAATATTGAAAACTTTGACCAGTGCCCACGAGCACACTTACTTTGGCTGAAGACGTTTTTATGGCCTTAACCGAAGTCCAGAAAACCTCATCCTGAAATAAATCTGCCGCCACTTGATGCCCAAAAAATTCAGCCGCTTTAGTGCTGACAAAGGCGGGCTTTCCCTCTTTTGTAATAGCAATTGCAGCACCCGTTTGCTCCAGTGCATTTACAATTGTTTTTGGAACCTGCATCAGCGCTGGCTTTTGCGCTGTGGTGACAACAGGTTTAACCACCGCCGTAATAATTTCCTGGGCCGCATTGTCTTGCTTGATCGTGTCATTCAGTGCTTTTGCCAGACTTTCAAAAGCCTTGGCATCTTGAACGGCACTTTGCGGTGGCGCTGACATTTGCCGCTCAAGTGCGCGCCGCTCGGTCACGTCATCAAGCAGTATCATGGCAAAGGGGCCAGCACCCTCTGGAAGTTTCTGCACCGTCATGCGCACTTCACGTGCACCAAGTGTTCCGTTAATTAATTCAACCTGGCTAACCAATGTTGAGCTTTGCAGGCGCAGCAAAATATCTTCCGCCCGCAATGGATTGCTCAGTAGCTCTGCGAGTCGAGTGGCCTTGAACAAAATTTTGGCCGCCGAATTCAGATTCTTAAATTGTCCGCCAGCATCCAGAAACCCTGCCGCAACTGGCATATTCTGAAACGCAAGTGCCATAAATTCACCAGGAGCATCCGCCTCGGGAATTTTATCTTCCACCCTAACGACGAGCAAGCCAGCTCTGCCATCGGCCAAACTGTGTAAATTGCACCGGCACTCAAAAGGAACCATCAATCCAATCGATGGAAAACTAAGGAGGGCAGGTTTAATCTCTCCTCGCTGCAAAATGCTAGAAAGTTCAGCAATACTTTCAATTCCGGGCTCTCGCGCATCAAAAGGGCGATCAATCAAATCAAACATTGATTGGCCGTCAAACAGTTTAATGCCAGCTTGATTGGCCCAAACAATTCGCCCGCGCGCACCATCCCAAAGCCAAGCGGGAGATGTTGCTTGGCGCAAATCTTCGAGAGTTGGTGGCATTTTGGTCAAATTGTGGTGTCCATCTAAAAACTTATGCAAACAACTAATCAATTTTTAACTGTGAAGTCCACCTTATCGTTAAGAAGTTGTTAATCAGGGTAAACTTTCATGTTTCGAAGGCGGGCACTGAAAAAGAAGGGTGTTGACGCATTGACGGTTGAAATTGCCAAGGTCTGCCGCTATTAGCGGGCTGTTGCCGCCATAGCTCAGTTGGTTAGAGCGCTAGATTGTGGATCTAGAGGTCCCCCGTTCGAGCCGGGGTGGTGGTACCATTTCCTTTTGAATTGATTAATTTTAGCAAGCAAACTGTCATTGCAATACAGTCTGTTAACCGCACGTTAACCCTGCCCCCATAACGCTAATTTTTAACGAGTTGTTCACTGCTAGATCGGCATTTCAACTTTAAGGTGAAATTTGTCGGATTGGTTTAGTGTGAGTTGTGTCTTGGCCTTTGGTTGGCGAGACATTGGTAAGTGTAGGCATCCCTGAGTTTTTGAAATTGCTTGAATTAAGAGGCTTGAGTTGTGAGTCGTATCGCAATCATAGATAGAGTGAAAGTTCACTTTATTGTACTTATAATTGTATTTCTGGGTGTCTTCTTGCCAAGCGCTTCCGTGCGCGCCAACGACACATTCCCTGGGACCACCATAACTGGGTCAAGTGGCTCATTTGTTGGCTCGAATACTGCGGCAACAGCCCAAACTGGTGAACCGTTAATTGCAGGTGGCGGACCACAACGCTCTATGTGGTATTCATGGGTTGCGCCGGCTTCAGGTGTTGTCAATATTGGCACCTGCAATTCAGGCAACTTGAACACAACGCTTGATTCGATGGTGGGCGTTTATACCGGCACCACCGTGACCTCATTGACCACACTAGCTTCCAATGATGATACAACCGGATGTTCGTCAACGGCAGGTGCCAATTATGGCTCAACCGTATCATTCACGGCTGTTTCCGGCACAACTTATCGCATTTTAGTCGATGGTTACGCATCAACAACTCCAACCGGCACTTTCAATTTCTATTTTGGGTTTGTGGCATTGAATGTTGCAACAACCGTCAATTCAACAACAGAAGGCGGCGACACGGCCGAGTTTACAGTTGCGCTGACAACAGTTCCAACTGCCAATGTCACCGTTTCCATGGGCACAAGTAGCCAGTGTACATTTTCAGGGCCCCTAACTTTTACGCCGTCAAACTGGAATACGCCACAAACCGTGACGGTCACCGCCATTGATGATTTTGTAACTGAAGGCGTCACCACCTGTTCGCCAGCAAGCGTCTCGGCTGCCGGCGGCGGTTTTGCCGGCGTCACCGCAACCCCACCAATTTTCACAGTTAATGATAATGATGGCCAGATTGCCATTTCAGTAACTGACAATACGGCGGCAGAAGCTGGCGGCAATACTGGCGCATTTCGCGTTGTCTTGACCACCGCACCCACCGCAAACGTAACAGTAACAATTGGCACCAGCACGCAGTGCACTTTCGCAAGTTCATCGCTCACCTTCACAACAGCCAACTGGGCCACGGGCCAAACTGTTACAGCTACAGCCATCAACGATTTGATCGTTGAGGGCCTGCACAGTTGTTCGCCAGCGTCCATTACGGGCAACGGCGGAGGCTATGTGAACGTACCAGGCGCACCACCGACAATTTTCATCACCGACAACGACGCAGCAACTGTTACCTTGGCCAACACCACCCAAGGCGATGAAACCGGGCCAGTTTCTGGTGTTATGACACTTACACAAACGGCAGTCAGCGCCACAAACACTGTCCTAGCCTATAGTATTGCTGGAACGGCCACATCAGCCTTAGACTATTCCGCACTTTCAGGCACAGTTACAATTCTTGCCGGTGCCACCACGGCCACAATCTCAATTCCGGTGATTGATGACGCAATCGTAGAACCTGCCGAAACTGTAATTGTCACGCTGACAAGTGTCACAAGTGGCCTTGCAACATTGGGTGCAACGGTTGCCGCAACCAACACAATCACCAACAATGATACGTCAACGGCTTCAATTGCCAATACCACTAACGGTCAAGAATCTGGCCCCACCAACGGTGTGATGACTGTAACTTTGACGAAAGCCAGCTCTACAAATACGGTGATTTCTTACAGCATTGGGGGCACGGCAACTGCGGGCACAGATTATGTGGCCCTCACCGGATCAGTAACAGTAATCGCCGGAAATACCACTGCAACGATTACCCTCAACATTAATGATGACGCAACAATTGATCCAAACGAAACAGTCATCGTAACCCTCACCGCAATAACTTCTGGTCAGCCAACACTAGGTTCTCCATTGGCGGCGACCAACACAATTATCGACAATGATCTGACAGTAACCATTGCCAACACCACCAATGGCAGCGAAGCTGGACCAACCACTGGCGTGATCACCGTTTCGCAAACAGCAATAACTGCTACCAATACAGTAATATCTTACACTGTTTCAGGCACAGCAACTTCGGGTGGTGATTATGCGGCGCTGTCAGGCACTGTTACAATTCTAGCGGGTGCTACCAATGCCACGATAATTATAACAGTCACCAATGACCTGATTTTGGATCCGGCAGAAACTGTTATTGTGACGCTCACGGCAATCACTTCTGGCGCGCCGATTCTGGGTAGCCCGCTGGTTGCCACCAATACAATTGCCGATAATGATAGTGCCACAGTATCAATTGCCAATACGACCAATGGCGCTGAAGCAGTGGCTCCGACCAATGGCCTGATGACCATCACGCAAACTGCTGTAAGTGCCACAAACACAGTTTTAACTTACACAGTTTCAGGAAGCGCTGCGGCAGGCAGTGACTACACCGCCCTCTCTGGCAGTGTTACAATTTTCGCAGGTTCGACCACCGCGACGATAACAATTCCAGTTTTAGATGACTTGGTAGTTGAAACCAATGAAACTGTAATCGTAACATTAACAGCTATCAGCGGCCTGCCAACTCTTGGCACTCCACTCGTGGCCACCAATACCATTTCCGACAATGATGTTGCAGCCTTCACCATTGCTAAGGCTGTAAACCTCAGCGCAATTGCAGCACCTGGCACCTTAACTTACACGATTAATATAGCCAGCGCCGGTAACGTTCCTCTCACGGTCCCAGTGCTCACCGATGCATTGTCCAATGGTTCGGCTCTCACTCTCACCTCCGGCCCCACCTTAACATCGGGCGATGCTGCGCCGCTTGGAGTTTTGAACGCTGGAGAAACCTGGATATATACGGCCACCTATGCCGTGACCCAAGCCAATATTAATAATGGCGCAGCGATCACCAATAGCGCCACTTTTGATACTGCGGAAACATCGCCTTCCACATCAAACACGGCTTCAACCACAATTACTCAGAACCCACACCTCACCATCACCAAGACTGCCAGCACCAATGGCCCAGTGCCGGTGGGAACAGTGATCACCTACACTTACCAAATTGCCAACGATGGCAACATTACCATGACCGCCGTGAAAGTGGTCGACACGCACAACGGCTCCGGCCCGTTGGTTGGACCTTCAAATGAAGTGCTAACGGATGTGGCCCCAACGTCTGATTCTCCTGACGCTTCACTGACGGGTCCTCCCGACGGCATCTGGGACACCTTAGCCCCAGGCGACAGCGTTAGGTTTACAGCGACTTACGCCGCAACCCAACGTGATGTGGATTACTTGCAATGATCCCGCACAGCCATTTTTTCACCCATCGAAAACGAAGGCGGCGAAGGCCGCGCGAAGGTCCAGATTTTGTTTCAACGCAAATTAAAAATTTCAAATTTAAAAAATCCTTTGAGGACTAAATAATGAGAACGCATGATCCGCATTTCACAACCGCTACAAAGTCCAAACGCATAGGCGCATCAAGTCTAGCTCTTGTTTTGTTCCTTTCACAAGTTGCACCGACATTTGCAACTATCGATAACTCAGCCATGGTGTCAGGCACCTATGGCGCTTCGACAACAACTTATGGTCCATCAACTCGAAGCGTTGCTGTTGTTCCAGCCGCCGGCGCATTGACCATGGTAAAATCAGCAGCCGCTCCAACCATCGCCGCTGGCGATGCAACCATCGTCGATGTGGGCGATACGATTGCTTATACCTATTTCGTTAGAAACACCGGAAACGTGACACTTAACAATGTGCTGCCAGTTGATACTGGACCAACATTCAGAGGTTTTGCTGCAGCAAACTCTCTTGGCGCGTTTTCACCATCAGGACCAATCAGTCTTGCACCGGGTGCCACTCAAACTTTCACCGCAACATACACGCTTGCTAATATAGACGCATACCGTGCAGCGGCATTCACCAATGGTGTTTCCAACACCGCACGCGCAACTGGCCAGACCGTGCAGTTAGTAACAGTAAATTCACTCAATTCAACGGCGAACACAACCATTCCCGCCGGACCAAAACTGTCGGTCAGCAAGGTCGCTGTGTTGGATGATAGCAACGGGACTGTGGCAAATAGGGCCGAACTGGGAGAATTTATTGACTACACCTACACTGTAACCAATACCGGCAACGTTCCAATGACCAATATCGCAATCAATGATACCCATGAAGGTGCGCTACTGGCAGCAGGTATCGTGAAGAATGAGACCCTGACTGTTCCGGGTCCAATTGCCGGATCCGTTGATGAAGCAACGCCGCTGAACAACGGCGTGTGGGTCACCCTTCAACCCGGCGCCACCATCACCTTCTCCTATCACCACTTGGTTACACAAGCCGAAGTGGATGGCGGCTAAGCTTGGAAGCACCCAGCGCGGAATTGCATAACTCCGCGCTGCAACAATCATCATGAAATTTTCTTCCCGCAACAATCAATTTAAATACAGCGCAGGGGCTTTGCAAAAAGCACTCACCCTTGGGCTTGTGTTTTTGGTGACAATTGTTGGGCAGTCAAAAATTTCTAAAGCGGATATTACCAACACAGCGCAGGCTTTGGGCAACTATGCTTCTGCCAGCATCGGTTCGAATTTTTCTTCTGCCGCTGTGCCGGTCGTCATGGCAAACCCATCGCTTCAAGTTACAAAAACCCCATCAGTAACATCTGGTGTAATCGCCGGACAAACGATTACCTACACTTACACACTGAAGAACACTGGCAATGTGACACTTAGCAATGTGTCGCTTGCCGATGTGCATAACGCCGCCGGTCCCGCACCAGCGCCAAGCGCTGAAGTGATCTCGATCGATGTGGCACCGCTCAACGACTCGCTCGATGCCAACAACACGCCAGCAATCTGGGACAGCTTAGCGCCTGGCGACACCATTTCCTTCACCGCAACTTACACAGTCAAACAATCAGACGTGGACACACTGCAATGATCAACAATCACCCCAACTCAAATTCAAATCCTAATCCAACGAGGACTCACATGGAAAACGCAACCAAGGACTATCGTAGGCTAACCGCCAGCCTCCGCCGCATATCGGCAGGCTCCTTCGCATTGGCGCTCGCAGCCATGCAGGTGGCACCAGCCTATGCGACAATCGATAACACGGTGACGGCAAGCGGCACTGCACCAGGTGGCGTTCCTGTAAGTGCTACAATTGGCGCATCCGTGGGCGTTGTACCCGCAGCTCCCGGCATAACACTCGTAAAAGCTGCGAGCTTTAGAGTGCCTGCTGATGATGCTGACAGTGACGGCATGGGTGATCAAGCTGACAAAATTACTTACACCTATACCGTTACAAACTCTGGCAACGTGACCATAAAAAATGTGTCTTTAGTCGATGCACACGATGGCGTAGTGCCCTTGTCAGCACTTCTGGTCCCGACAGCTGTAACCACGGACGCAGGCTCTGCGCCTGCTGGCACGCTCGGCGATTCAAGTGATGCGACCGGCGACCTCACCTGGGACACTTTAGGCCCAGGCGACACCATCACATTTGAAGCAACATATATTGTTCAGGTCGGCGATATTATGGGCGCAGGCGCTGGCGCTATCCCAGATGGTGACTTGGATAATTCGGCCACGGCATCGGCCACTTACACAAGTGGCACAACCGTCACACCAGTGAGCTCTGTGAGCGCAACCAGCGTGCCGCTTGATATTACCAATGCCATCACCATTGCAAAAACAGCAAGCCCCTCGACCAACGTAACAGCTGGAACAACTGTAACTTACACCTATGTGGTGACCAACACTGGTAACACTCTAGTGTCAAATATCCAGTTGCATGATACCCATAATGGCGTCCTCGATGGTTTGATCCCAGCCTTCAGCTCCTTCACCACTGACACTGGCTCAGCTATGGGCACCGGACCGACAGCCAATACGATCGTAACCTTCAAGCCAGGTGACGTTGCTGAATTCACTGCAACATACATCGTCACCCAAGCTGACGTTGATAACCGTCAATAACGGAACTCAACGCAACACATGATCAACGGGCAACCAACACCAGGCATGAAAGCCAAAAGCCAGTGGCAGCGCAAGCTGACTGCTGCGCTGATGGCTGGCGTTCTGGTGTGGTTGCCCGCTTCTCCAGCGGTTGCCGCTATCGTGAACTCGGTGACACTCACCGGCACTGCGAATGGCCAACCTATTTCAGCATCGACCTCTGCCAGCGTTGATGTGGTTGATGCCGCCCCTTCTATGACCATCGATAAAATCGGCACTTTGAATGATGGCGGCGATGGCAGCGCTGATCCCGGCGACACAATTTCATATGCCTTCATTGTCACCAACACCGGCAACGTAACCTTACAAAATATTCTGCTCTCCGATACAGAAGCAACACTTGCGCCAGTTGCTCCGCTCACATTGGCACCGGGCGCTATAAGCCCTGCATATTTCAGCGCTGTCTACACCCTGACGGGTGCTGAAATTATTGCCGGGTCACATTCAAACACCGTAACCGCCACTGCTCATTCGGCAAATAATTTACAGCCAACTCAAAACGTTTCCGCCAGTGACACTGAATCGACACCGCTCAATGTCTTGTCATCCATGCAGTTGCAGAAAACCGGAGTGCTCAATTTGGGCAGCAATGGCAGGGCCGATGCGGGCGATACAATTACCTATTCGTTCAGGGTAACCAATAGCGGTCCAACCCAACTCCATGATGTGGCAGTTTCTGATCCCTTGGTGAATTTGGCGGGCTTGCCCGGTCAAGACCGCATGATCGCTTTGCTTGATGCGCAAGGCCAGCCGAGCGATCCACTGCATACAGCTACAATTCCTGTGGGCTTTGCTTATTCTGGCAACGAACATTTTGCCGCCGCTGATCATTTCGCGCAATTCTATGCTGCACCCCACACCATCCCCCAAATTCAAACAGGCCTCAGCGCCCAGCGCCGCCTTGTGCGCATGACAGGTTCCGAAGGTGGACTTGTTGCAGGCGACAAGATTGGCTTTGTGTATGCCCTCACCAATACCGGCGAAGGCCCACTCACTGCTATCAATGTGCACCAACCCAAAGCCGAAGCCTATGGCGAAACACTGGCTTTGCTCAATCCAAATGAATCAGACAGCGCCAACATCATCTTCACACACACAGTGACCGATGAAGAAGCAGCCTTAGGCGAAGTTGAAAGTCCAGCCACAATAACTGCAAGCAGCCGTGGGCGCGTGATAACAGCTGCGCTGAATGAGACCATACCTTTAGCTGGCATTGCAACCTTTGACAGCTTCACCGCCGCAACAATTTCACCAACAACGGTTGCAACATTGAATGCTGGCCAATTCACCACATTCACTGCCACCTATACTTTGACTCAAGCGGATCTTGATCGTGGTTATGTGAATAACACTGCAACTGCCACCGCCAAAAACCTGGCCGATCAAACTCTCACCTCTGTTTCAAGCTATAATCAAACACTGGCTCCAGTCCCAGAAATTGCTGTGATAAAAACCGGTCAAGTAGATTTGGGCACAGACAATGTGGCTTCAGTGGGCGATATCGTCACCTATAGTTTCGCCATTACCAATACTGGCAACGTCACCCTCAATCCGGTGACGATTATTGATACCAACGCCACAGTAACCGGAACCGCAATTGCAAACCTGTTGCCGGGTGTCACCAACACAACGGCCTACAGCGCCACCCATGCGCTCATTCAAGCCGATCTTGATGCGGGCCTGGTCAGCAATCAAGCAACAGTCAGAGGCACTTCGCCAACCGGCATTATTCGCAATCGCTTGTCTGATAATGATAGTCTCAACCAATCTGATCCCACCATCGTGACACTTGGGCCTGATCCGAAAATCGCCATTCTGAAAACGGCCGATGCGCCATTTGATGTGAACAATAATAGGCGCGTGGATGCGGGAGATACTATCACCTATCGCTTTGCAATTTCCAACACAGGCAATCAGACACTCACAGGAATCTCAGTTACCGATACAAAAGTTCCAGCGACTCCCGTGCCTGTAACTCCTGCAATTCCTTTAGCAAGCTTGGCACCTGGCATCACCAACGGCAGCTACTTCACAGCGGTCTATGCGTTGACACAAGCAGATGTTGATTTAGGGCATGTTGATAACCGAGCCTTGGTCGAAGCAACGGCACCTGGTTCAATTCCAGTGCAAGATTACTCACACCCAACTTCGCTCATCCAAGATGGCGATACACAAGTTAC
>JANOUE010000027.1:0-3551 GCA_031416755.1 Hyphomicrobiales bacterium | reverse complement strand
ATGTTGGACCAGACGCCCGAGGCGTTAGAGGACAACGACATGATCATCGTACGATATGAAGGTCCAAGCGGCGCACCCGGCATGCCGGAAATGCTGGACCCGACTGCGCGCATCACGACACTGTGCCGCGAGCGTGGCATCCTCATCGCCCTGATGACAGATGCGCGCTTTTCCGGCGGCTCGATCGGTCTTGTGATTGGCCATGTTGGGCCTGAAGCGGCGCTTGGCGGGCCGATCGCGTTCGTTGAGAATGGCGACGAGATCCTCGTGGACCTCAACACCAACGAGATCAACTGTACACCTCTGAACGACCCGGTGATTTTGCACGCCCGCAAGGCCGCTTGGGACGAGGCGGTAGCAAGCAACGGCGGCTTCCACCCAAGCTTGCCCATCGCCGATACACGCCTGTTGCAGCGCGCGCGACATATGGCAGTCCCCGCCGTCCGAGGCGCCGGGCTGCACCCAAACCGCACCGTGTGGGTGCGCAACCCACGTGAAGCCACGCCCTCCGGCTTCACGCCGCATAACAAGTTTCGGTCTTTAAGTCGCAAGGAGCCTTGAAGCGCGTCGCCATAGTCTCGACGGTTGACCGGCACAACCTCGAATTACGATGACAGTGCATTTAATTTTAGAGAGAGACTGCATTATTTAGCGCACTGTCATCGTCATTCTTTCACCATTATGCAAGCGGGAGAGAAAAGCGACTGCTTTTGGAACATTCGCTCTTATAGACAAATGTAGGACAAACCGCTCTATCGCTGCTGTGGGATTGCTGAAATCTTAGAGGCCGCGCAAATTTCTCCTGCCAAGCTAAATTGCTGGCAAACTGGAAAGGAGAATTATGATGGATCACCTCAAATCACGCAGCTCTAAAAACGCAACATTTTTCAGGCGCTATAGCGCATGCCTGATACTCCCAGCCTTCTTGCTTTTGCCGCCAGCAGCACATGCTGATGTTCCCATGAAGCAGGCTAAATTTATCATCGAGCACAACGCAACCGACAGCGATACCGGTTTCCAAATTTTTCTGGACGCTGACGGTTGGGAAAAATTGCAGATTATCGGCCCTGCCGGATTGGTAGCAGAATTTCTGCCTAAGGGTCCAATGTCGGAATTGGGCATGACTGAGTTATTCTTGGAATCAGTGGAGCCGGCCAACGTCAAAGTGCCGTTAGCCGAAACACTAAAAAAAATGCCCGAAGGTGAGTATCAGTTTATCGCCACAGCATCAAAATTAGGTGGCGTCGAAGGACAAATCAAAGGCAAGGCAACACTCAGTCATAAGATACCAGATGGCGTAACTTTAGTGGCACCTGCAGAAGACGAAACGGTGCCATTGGGCAACACCAATATGATCTGGAAGCCATCCAATAAAACCATCAATGGGTCTAACCTCACCATCATTGCCTATCAACTGATTGTTGAGAAAGACGAAGAACCGCACAAGACCATGATTGGAAAGCGCGGTCTAAGTATGTATCTGCCGGCTTCCACAACTTCGATCGAAGTCGACAAGGTTTTCTTCGAAGCCGCCACATCATATAAATGGGAAGTTCTAGCCATCGAAGAAAGTGGCAATCAGACCTTACAGTCTGGCTCTTTCAAAACCCAATAAGGTGATGATATGTTAAAGGGAACTGCCAGAAATGGCGGTTCCCGATCATCGTTTTTAGATTTGGAGAAATTTTCATGACACGGGTTAAATGGCTAGCAGCCTTGTCGGTCGCATTGATGGTCATCCTCATTGCAATTGATCATATTAAAAACGACGAGCCATTTGTGCTGCTTCGATTTTCACTCGACGTTTTAGAAAAAGCAATCTTGGCAATAGCAGTCGTCACCACTGCTTATGTGGCTCTGGAAACGCGTGATATAAACCGTGAACGACTTATACTGATTAAAGACCTTAACCGCGTGCGCAACGAAAGTGATACTTGGAGAATTGCAGCCCGCGCTCATATTGATGGCCTAGGCCGGGCGATTGCAGCGCAGTTTGAAACGTGGCGGTTAAGCGAGAGCGAATCCGAAATTGCACTATTCATGTTAAAAGGATTGACCTTTAAAGAAATTGCTAATCTGCGCGGCTCAGAAGAAACAACCGTAAGACAACAAGCTACTTCTGTTTATAGAAAGTCTGGATTGGCCAGCAGATCAGAACTTGGTGCATTTTTTCTAGAAGATTTATTGCCCCCAAACCCGGTGCCGCGCTGAGTCTTCCATTTGATTCTGGTGCACGCCTATTTTGTGAAGGCACTGTCACCCTTAATTCTGGTACCGTTATTCTACCTTGAGCGCTCAGAAATAAATCCCTCACCCCGAGGTGCGAACGACGTGAGCCTCGAAGGGCTGGCTGAAATGGCTGGGGTCCTTCGAGTCTCGCCAAGGCTCGCACCTCAGGATGAGGGAAATGTTTCACAACCTTCGAGCACTATGAGTTTTCCTGGATTCAACTCTTGTCCGTCATGCCCGCGCAGGCGGGAATGACGAGATGGAGGTGGGATGGTTCAATCAAAATTCAGTCCGCACTAAACCCAATATGCGGGCATGTAATGCGAAAACCCAAACTAACGTTCGAGCAACCCACGATTTAGAACCAATCACGAATTCTATTAAACACCAATTTAATGCGCCTGGTCTTGCGCAGTGATTTTCGGTCTATTTCAGTCAATGGAATATCATAAACACGGCACGCGGAAACCACGAAGCCCGATGCCCAAACATACTCACTAAAAGTCTTTACGTTGCTTGCGTTAGCTATCAAAAAAAAGTCCTGCAGTGTTTGCAGGAGCAGCTCATTATTTGCCGCCAATCCACTATGAACTGGCGTAGCCTCACTGACAATTACGCGCGGATAAAACCAGCGCACCAAGTGTTTGAATCGCACTGAGTCTGAAATTACAACATCATTTGCCTCGCGATTTCTTGCAAACGCTAATAGCGCGCGCATGACCGACCTCGATTGTCCGCGCACGAGAGATCTATCGCCCAACCTAAAGTGGAAAACACTATATTTTGAACTTGCAAGTCTTGAGCCAAGACTCAAATTGGAATCTCGCGCAAATTGAAGTTTGCTCTGGATGAGTTCGCGCCACTGCAATGAAGATTGGGCGGGCCAATCAGTGCAACCATTAGAATTAAACGCTAGTGATCCAGCATTCTCGAAAAGCTTCGCAATTTTGATCTTGGCGTCGTCCATATCTTTGAATGAATAAAAGGGAACTGAGTGTTGCGAACTTGATTTTCCCGCTTTGTCACCTGATGCTGAAAATGCTCCAATCGGATGATGCGAAATGTCTAACTCATATTCAATATCGAGAGCTCTACATATCTCAAACAAAACATTGGAACCCTTGAGTAAATCTCCAAGACCCCAAAAATTTTCACGATCCGACTGCACCAAATTTGATGCTTTGCTTGTCCATGTATGAATTAGTTTTTTCTTTTGCAACTCTGCCCCTCACCCAAACAACGTCCGCTTATAAGCATCCTCCACCTTATCCGACACAACAGCGCCTGTGCGCCTTGCTGCGGCAAACCAGATGATAGACAAA
>JANOUE010000026.1:0-26451 GCA_031416755.1 Hyphomicrobiales bacterium | reverse complement strand
AAAGCTGGATTCCGTGTCGCGCCTGCGCTTTGCTCCGGCTTGCACGGAATGACGGGTGTGAGGTTCGTACTTGTGGCTAGGGACCTCATCCGCCCCGTTGGGGCACCTTCCCCAGAGGGGAAGGGTAAATTTTTGAGGGCGGTGTTGGACAATAAAAAATCAGTCATCCCGACGCAAGTCGGGACCTAGGACAACGCGGTGGGTGTTCAATTTTTTGCGCCGAACGCGTGGGTCTGGGTCCCGACTTTCGTCGGGATGACCGAGTTAGGAGTTGGAGGACCAACCTAAGAGGTTGGGCGTAAAAACTCTTCTGCACTATCGCAAGTTTCTGCAAACAGATCATGCCAATCTGGATTTGATTTTTCTATCAACTCAATTTTCCAAGCGCGCTTCCATTCTTTCATTGGTTTTTCGCGGCTGATGGCTTCTTCCATGTTTTTTAAATTCTGGAACCACACCAGAATTTTAACAACATATTTTTGCGTGAAGCCAGCGATCACGCCGTGTTTGTGTTCGGCAACGCGATTGCACAAATTGCTGGTAACTCCGATGTAAAGCGTCCCATTACGTTTGCTGCAGAGAATGTAGACGGCGGGGTTGAATTCTTTTTCCATTTTGCAACCCTACGTCACTGTTGAAATGTAATGCCATAGGTTTTATATTTCGCAGATGGAAATTGGATTTTATACTTTTGCAGATGTGGCTCCTAACCCGCAGCCTCTCTCAAAACCTCCTCTGCCCATTGATTCAAACTTACGCCCTTTAGCTGCGCCGCTCGCGCTGCATTGGCGTGGACTTTGGGATCGACGCGGAACATCATTTTTCCAGAATAGGGCTTGTCTGGATTTTTTCCGGTTTCAACGCAGAAAGCGAGATAGTCATCCACTGCTTCTTTGAAAGCAGCCCTTACTTCTTTCAGCGAAATGCCGTGAAAACTAATCATGTCATTTATGTCCGAGATGCGGCCCACAAGCAAATCATCATCAGCTTCATAGACAATATTTGCGCTATAGCCCTTGTATTGCATCATTGTGTTCATGGTCTAACTCCAATCTTTTCTATCAGCATACGTGCTTCTCTAACTTGATATCGAATTGCTTCTTTTTGTGGATGAGGTCTGTGCAAACTCAGCGTATATTGTTCATAGGTGAATTTCACGCGTGAACCCGCACCTTCATTCAGTACGCAACCAACTGCGATAAGCAATGCCTCAATATCCGCCCAAGCAATGTTAGTTTTGGTTGGTTCCGCGAATACCGCTTGCAGCGTCTTGCGATGCCGATTGTTCATGCTTGCAATATATGATAGCATTTTGAGATCTGCAAGCGGAAAATGCTATCTAACCCTTGAACCGTAACCCATTCAGTTCCATATAACTCCTCATGGAAATTGGAATTTATACTTTTGCTGATGTGGCTGCGGGCCACCCGGAGCAGGCGGGGCAGCGCTTGCGCAATCTTGTTGAAGAAATGGAGCTGGCCGATCAGGTTGGCTTGGATGTCTTTGCCGTAGGCGAACATCACCGCGCTGATTATGCAGTGTCTTCTCCCGCAGTGGCGCTGGCGGCGGGGGCTTCGCGAACCTCGCGCATTCGGCTTTCGAGCGCTGTTACGGTTCTCTCTTCTGATGATCCAGTTCGCGTGTTCCAGCAATTTTCTACAGTGGATGGCATCTCAAATGGGCGCGCTGAGATTATGGCGGGCAGGGGATCGTTTATCGAATCCTATCCACTGTTTGGATATGCCTTAGATGACTATGATGCGCTGTTTTCGGAGAAGCTGGACCTTCTGATGAAACTGCGCGATGCTGATCGCATTACTTGGACGGGTGGCCTTCGGCCCTCACTCAATAATTTTGGAATCTATCCACGGCCCGAACAAAAGCAAATGCCAATTTGGATTGCGGTGGGTGGCACTCCTGAATCTGCAGTGCGGGCAGCTTCGCTGGATTTACCCATGGCGTTGGCGATTATTGGTGGCGATCCCAGACGGTTCGCGCCGTTCTTTCAGCTCTACCGGGAGAGCCATGCAAAAGCTGGCCATGATGGCTCAAAGATTCAACTTAGTTTGAACATGCACGGTTTTGTTTCCACCTCAACTGATCACGCCAAGAAAATTTATAGTGCGGCACATTTGGAAGTGATGAACCGCATTGGCCGCGAGCGCGGCTGGGGGCCGCAAGGCATGGCGCATTTTGAAGCGGCGGCAGGGCCAATGGGCAATTTGATTATTGGCGATGCGGCGCGCGTGACCGACCGGATTTTAGAACTGCATGAGATTTTCAAGAACACGCGCATTCTCATTCAAATGGCGATAGGAACTGTTCCGCATGCGGAGCAATTGCAGGCCATTGAGATATTGGGAAGCAAGGTTGCACCGGCGGTTCGTAAAGCGCTGGCTTAATGGCCCAGATTAACGATACTGGTTTTGCCTTGAGTGATTTCCATATCGGTGGAAAGTGTTTGTTTCAGTGCAATCACTTCTACGTGGTAGCGTCCAGCGTTAAGAACTAAATCTGCTTCCGGGCCAAACAAAGTTGGCAGGGCTTTTCCAGTTTTATCACGGATGATCCATTGCACATCCTGGCTGGCTGCACCTAGATAAGTTAATTTGGCAAGCCCGGCGATATGATCGACATTCACAGCGCTCAAAATGCCTGAACGCACTTTAACGTCAGTCACAGCTACGGCATTGCCATTTTGAAACCGGCTTTCAATGCGGTAAGAGCCAGCAGAAACCTTCAGTATTTCACCTGGGTTGCGTGATGCGCTGATCAATTGGCCTTGCAATGGGCCACTGAGAGCGAACACTTTGTTCAAGCTTGGTATGGTCTGCGGGTCTAATCCTTTGATGCGCGGGAGTATGCGAAGGGCACCTGCGTTCAGAACGAATCTTACAGAGAGTTTGGTGCCTTGATGAACGGTTACGCCTTGAATAAATTCGGCTGCGCCATATCGGGCGCTGATGCGGTAATTGCCCGGCGGCAAGCTTGCGTCGGCGACAGTGGTAACGCCTGTGAAAACTTTTTCGCCAGCAGCATCGCTGATCGTCCAATCGATATCTCGAATGTTTTCTCTGGCTGATTCAGTAAAGCGAGCTGAAAGCTCAAGGCCTTCTGCGCCAGATTTCACATTCATTATGGAAATGTCTTGGGCTGAAGGTGCGGAGCTGATTAAAACATCGGGCGAAAGAGTGGGGGCGTGTTCGGATGTTGACGCATAACTCGTTTGCGTTATCGGAATCAGAATTGCCATCAGAGCTGCTGCAATTCGTGCTGCGCTCCGATGGCGTTTCTGCGGTGGACGAGTGCTGACGTCCATTCGCTTTGTCCCTTGTTTTACTCTTCCCCCCAGCTATTCGGCTGGTGAGTGGACCAAAGCAGGGAAGTTTTGGGCTGGCAAGAAGATGCTTAATCAATGGTTAATGGCAGCGTTGCAATTGAAAGCATTGCAAGTGATAGTGTCTGCAGATTATGAGGGGATATGACCCAACTCAACGACACTTCTTCAGTATTGGCTTTTTTGCGGAGCCGTAAATCAGCTTCGGCGAAAGCTATGATGGGGCCGGGGCCATCGGCTTTGCAGATTGCAGAAATTTTGGAGATCGCCGTGAGGGTACCAGATCATGGCAAGTTGACCCCCTGGCGCTTCATTTTGTTTGAAGGCGATGCGCGTGCCAAGGCAGGCGAAGCGTTTTCTCGGGTTTGGGCTGAAAGACATCCGAGCCATGGTCAGGATAGTTTGAATTTTCAGGCTGGGATATTTATGCGTGCACCTGTGGTTTTGGCGGTTGTTTCAATGGCTGCTGATCATGTTAAAATTCCGATTTGGGAACAACGGATGTCAGCGGCGGCGGTGTGCTACAATGTTTTATTGGCGGCGACGGCAATGGGTTTTGCTGCACAATGGCAAAGTGATTGGGTGGTTTATGATGAGGCTGCTAAAGCCGTTATGGGAATAAGCGTGGCGGAAAAAGTTGCAGGTATTATTTACATGGGTCAAACATCGGTGCCACTGGAAGATCGCCCGCGCCCGGACGCACTGGCATTGTTAACGCGGTGGGGAAAATAATGGCGATTAAAGGCATATTGTTTGACAAGGATGGAACGCTGATTGAAGCCAATAGTACTTGGGTTCCGGTTTATAAAGCTGTTTTGGCCAAAGAAATGGATGCAGATGAAGATCGAGTGATCGAACTTTTAACCATGGCTGGATATGACAAGGCAACGGATGGGTTTAAGGCTGGCAGTGTTTTGGCTGCGGGCACGATTGGTCAGCTCGTTGATATTTGGTGGCCAGATTTCGATGTTGCAGCTAAGCGCGAGAAAGTGGAAAAGATCAACCGTGATTATGCCAATGACGCGAGGATTTATATGAAGCCTCTCATGGATTTAGTGCCAGTTTTTGATGCTTTGCATGACATGGGTATGATCTTGGGTGTGGCCACCAATGATATTCACTCCTCGGCCACCTTCCATATGCAAGAACTTGGGGTGCATGACTATTTTGTTCAGATTATTGGGGCAGATAATGTGGATGTTCCAAAGCCATCGGGGCAAATGATTGCTTTATTTGCGGAACGCACCGGCCTTCAACCGCATGAGATTGCCATGGTGGGAGATAACTCGCATGATATGGAAGAAGCCAAAAATGGCGGAGCAGGGCTGGCGATTGGGGTTTTGACTGGCAATGCCGAGCACGATGATATCGCACATCTGGCTGATCATGTGCTTTTCAGTGTTGCCGATATTCCGAAGCATTTGAAGCAGTTGGCCTGATGTTTTATGAAACGGAATTAAATAATCACGGGCTGGCTCTGGATCCATTCAAAGCCATTGTCATGCCACGGCCGATTGGGTGGATTTCTACGATTTCTGTAACCGGGCAAACCAATTTGGCACCCTACAGTTTTTTCAATGCCTTTTCCGAAAACCCATACTACGTGGCATTTGGTTCAAGTGGTTATAAGGATACGTTGAACAATATTGAGGCCACCAAGGAGTTTGCCGTAAATTTGGCGACGTTTGATTTGCGCGAAGCAATGAATGCCAGTTCCACTTCTGATGGGCGCGATGAATTTGAATTGGCGGGCTTGCAAAAAGCGCCCTGCAAATTAATCAAGCCGCCGCGGGTTGCGGCAAGCCCGGTATGCTTGGAATGCCGACATTTTCAGACTGTGGCGTTGCCGGCAGACGATGGCGGTGTGACTGATTGGCTGGTGATTGGCCGTGTGGTGGGTGTTCACATTGATGAACGCTTTATCGTCGATGGCCGCGTGACCTCTGCCGCAATGAAACCAATTTTGCGCTTGGGCTATTCGGAATATGCCACAGTGGACACCTCTTGGCGCATGCGCAGGCCGAGCTGAGTCTCGCTAAAGAGTCAGAACAGAGCTCGAACGCCACAATTATGACACTGTTGATAAGTCTGTGTACTGACCTTATTTACATATTAAATTCAACACCTTAATTCAATAATTTGGCCTGTGGATAACGCAGTTAACTTCTCGTTAACCATCTCGGAGTCAGGACTTGCTTCAGGATCGGCAAAGCTCGCTTGAAAGTGAAATGAGTTACGTGATGATAAACTGTCTGCTTATCGACAAAAACCCTCTAGAGAGGCATCGCCTCTCACAGATTTTGCACGGCCTTGGCGTGAATTGTTCGGAACGCGAGGGTGCCGAAGAAGGCATAATATTTTGCCAGGATCAAAGGCCAGATTTTGTGATGATGGAGGCCACCACCGCAGCTGCGACCAAAGATTTTCTGCGCTTGGTTGGCTATCAAGGTCACCGCAGTCGAAGGCCGGTTGTTATATTCTATGCTGACCTGCCAGATGTGGACACGATGGCTGAGACCATTATGGATGGTGCATCAGATTTTCTGATGAAGCCGTTTGACCGTGATTTGTTGCAGTTCAAATTGCAGCAGGCCGGTGTGCTTCCTCATTAATTTGGTTATTTAAATCTTAAATTTCATCATGAACGGATTGTTAAACCTTCAGAGCTAGCTTGATTAAGTTCCTAGTTAAGTTGGTGTGTGATGAGTGAAATTTTTGTCGAAGGTTTAGATGTATCAGTGTTGGCTGCTGTTCTTGAAAACGGCGATGCCACTGCACGGATAACACTTGCAAAGCAACTGGCTTTGCTGTTGGCAGATGCCGAAACCCCGCCGCTTGAACGCGAGCAGGTAACTCCCATTATTCTCAAATTGACAGTCGATCCTGCGCGAGATGTGCGCAGTGAGCTGGCCATGGATTTGGTTGAGCAAGCGAAATTGCATGCAGATATTGTGTTTTCAATCATCGCTGATGATGACGACATTGCTCTGCCATTTTTGGCACAAACACCTTCGCTGAATGAATGGCATATGATGGCGGTTTTGAAAGTGGGCGATGAGGCCCGTCAAACTACCGTGGCCAAGCGCGAAGATTTAACCAGCGAAGCAGCAAATTACGTGATCAAATCCGCGCCACTTGCGACGGCGATAGCGCTTTTTCAAAATCCAGTGGTTCAACTCGAAGCTTCCGACTATCAAACTTTGTTTCAGCGCTTTGGTCAGGCCGGGCAGATGATCGACCTGCTTTTGGCTCGCAGAGATTTGCCTTTAGATATTAGAATTACGCAAGCCAAACGTGCTGCCAGCCGCATGCGCCAATTGATGGCAGACCGTGGTTGGGTTGCAGCCAATGATGCAAGTGAACTGGTTTCAGATGCCGAAGAAACCGCCGTTATGCGCATCCTGATTGATGCAGACGTGCCAGAACGCGCGCGCGCTACAGCATTTCTGGCAGCCAAGAACATGCTAACGCCAGCGCTCATTGTGCGTGCCGCTTCGATGGGTGAGATGGGTGTGGTTGAATCTGCTTTGGCCCATCTGTCGGGCAATTCTATGCCAAGGGCGAGTGAGCTCATGTATTCGCGCTCGCAGCTTTCGTTCAAATCGATTTTTAACAAATCGGGTCTTCCGCAATCTTGTTTTGGAATTTTAAAGGCGGCTTGCGAAGTTGTGGTTGAGGCGCGCGAGGAAGGCTTGCCGCTTGGTGCTGAAGCCTTTGGCCGCCGTGTGCTTGAAGCGCTGCTTACGCGCTATGAATATATGAGTGCTGCGGAGCGTGCCAAACAAATTGAATATTTGGGCCGCTATGGCCAAGACCGCATTCGCAAGATTGCGAAGCGGCTTAAAGCTGACTTGGTGCGCGCAGCTTAGGGCGATTTTGACTTTTCGCTGAAAAGTCAAAACGCATCAATATTTAAACTGCTCATTCAAGACTCGCTCGGCCAAGCTGTGGCTAGGGTCGAACAGGATTTTTACACTGCGCTTTTTATCTTCGGCAATTTCCACAGAAGCTACATTGCGGACTTCCAAGTGATCGGCCACAGCGGCCACAGGTCGTTTTTCGGATTCTAAAACTGTCAATGTTACTTTTGCTTTGTGCGGCAGAATTGCGCCGCGCCAGCGCCTTGGGCGGAAGGCACTGATGGGCGTTAGTGCGAGCAGAGGCGAGCCGATGGGTAGAATTGGTCCGTGTGCGGATAAATTGTAAGCCGTGCTTCCAACTGGAGTTGCCACTAAAAGTCCATCACAAATCAACTCATCCAATCTGGTTTGGTCATCGATCATGATTTTCAGTTTGGCGGCTTGGGAGCGTTGGCGCAGAACTGAGACTTCATTGAAAGCGATGGCTTGGTGCCTTTTGCCGGCGTGATCTATGGCGGTCATTTTAAGTGGGCGGATGGTGGTGGATTCGGCATGCTCCAAGCGCTCGGTTAAATTCTTTTCTGCAAAGTCATTCATCAGAAAGCCGACCGAACCACGGTTCATGCCGTAAATCGGCAGGCCCGACGTCATGAAACGGTGCAGGGCTTGCAGCATCAAGCCATCGCCGCCAAGGGCCACGACGACATCGGCAGAAGCAGGATCAGAATTGCCATAGAGTTTGGTGAGCCTCGTTAAAGCACGGCGCGCTTCGGGGGCTTCGGAGGCGAGGAAGGCGATGCGGGAGAATTTCATGCCGTTATTGCTGTGTTGACTTAAGCTGTTGAGAGTTACATTCAGCACGTTACCATTGTCAGAGAGCTTGTCCAATTAAGATGCGTCGTTTGGTTATTTGCAGCACGTGTAAATTTTCGCAGGATTCAAAAACGGCACCCGATGGTCGCACGGGGGGCGAGATTTTGATCAGTCATATGCGCGAGGTTTTGGCGGCGCGACCCGATGTGTCCATGGAAACTCAAGTGTGCCTGTGGAACTGTACGCGGCCTTGCAGTGTGATCATGCAGGATGAGGAACGCTATTCTTATATTACAGGCGGAAATGCACCCACGCGTGAACAGGCCGAAGCAATTCTCACATGGTTTGATGCCCATGGGCAGACGGAAACTGGAGAAGTTCCATTTAAGCTTTGGCCGCAAGCCATGCGCGGTCATTTCATCGCACGCATTCCGCCGGTGAAGCCATGAGCGTGGTTTTGGTTTTTGGCGGTGCGAGGTCAGGCAAGAGCCGATTTGCCGAGGGGCTAGCCCATCAACCCGCCCATTACATTGCAACAGCGCAAGCTTTTGACGATGAAATGCGCAAGCGGATTGCCGCGCATAAAATGCAGCGAGGGGCAGCTTGGGTGACGCATGAGGAACCGATGGATTTGGTGGGAAGTTTAGGGAAACTTGAAAAGCACGGGAATTTCATTCTGGTTGACTGCCTCACTTTATGGCTTTCGAACTTGCTTCTGGCCGACCGTGATTGCGAGGCTGAGGTCGCCAAGCTGGTTCAATACTTGCGTGAAGCGCAAGCGAGAATTGTGATTGTTTCAAATGAGGTGGGCCAAGGCATTGTGCCAGAAAATGCGCTGGCGCGAAAATTCCGAGATGTTCAAGGTTATGCCAATCAACGGCTGGCAGAAATTGCCAACCAAGTTGTGTTTATGGTTGCAGGCCTGCCCATGGCACTGAAAGGGCCATTGCCAACAGCACAGTTGTGAGCAGCAGCACAATGAGAGCGTGGTCGAATAATTCGAGGCCACGGCGCAGGTCTGGGGCTTCGACGTCGCGGCCTTCGCCCATGAATGGTAAGTCGACCAACTCGCCATCATAGCGGCGGGGGCCACCAAATCGGACATCGAGGGCGCCAGCCATTGCTGCCTCAGGCCAACCGGCATTTGGGGATTGATGTTTGTTCGCATCGCGCCACATAGCGGTGAGGGCAGCCTTTGCACTGGCCTTGGAATTGAGCAACGCCGCTGCTGCAAACATTAATCCCGTGAGGCGAGAGGCCGGCAAGTTTACGAGGTCATCCAGCTTGGCTGCGGCCCAACCGAAGTGCAAATATTTTTCGGATTTATGGCCGATCATCGAATCAGCGGTGTTAATCGCTTTGTAGATGATGAGACCGGGCAGGCCGAGCAGGGCGTACCAGAAAATGGGGGCGGTTATTCCGTCTGCGGTGTTTTCTGCAAGGCTTTCAAGCGCTGCTTTGGCTATGCTAGATTCATCGAGTGCGTGAGGATCGCGGCCAACAATTTTGGAAACTTCAGTGCGGGCGGCATGAAGCGATTGCCCAAGTGCGCGGTCTACGGCACTGACATGATCGCGCAAAGATTTTTGCGCTATGAAGGCGGTGGCTATGGCCACATTGATGATCCAGCCAAACGAAAATTGCGACAGTGTTTTTGCGAGGATCCACGTGGGGATGCCAACAGCGCCGCAGAGCAAGATGACCGCGAGAATGCCGTGGCGGCGGTTTTGCTCTGGCGGCACATCGGGGTCATTGAGGCCATCATCAATATAAGTAATCAGCTTGCCAATCCACTGCACAGGATGGCCGATGAGCTTTTGCAGGGCTTGCGGGTAGCCCATGAAATTATCGACGACCAATACCAAGGCTGCAAGTGCAAAGCTGTTCATTGAGCGAGTTCCAAAATTTTATTGAGGTTGAGATAGACTTCGAAATGAGCCGCCAGATCGTCTAAGGTTTTTTCGATCAGGTGATCATAGGCCAAATCTGAAGGCGGTGCGCCTAAGGATTTGAGAAAGGCGTGGCGGAAACCATTGGCAGAGAAACAGCCGTGAAGGTATGTGCCAATTACGAGGCCATCGCTGGAAGTCGCGCCCTCGGCCCCATTGGGCGTTTGGGCAAAGAGCCTTGTACAGTCGGGGCCGGTGGTGATGCCCAAATGGATCTCATAGGCAGTTATAAGTTGGCCGCTAAGGGCGTGCATGGCTTGGGTTTCAGACACAGTTTTATCGGCGAGCAGGGTGGTTTCGACATCGAGCAGGCCGAGGCCCGCCACGCTTCCTGCGGGGCCTTCCAAACCTTGTGGATCGTGGATCATGCGGCCTAGCATTTGATAGCCACCGCAGAGGCCAAGCACACGGCCACCGCGCCTCACGTGGGCCTTGAGGTCGATATCCCATCCAGCTTGTCGGAGTGCCGCAAGGTCGGCCATGGTTGATTTGCTGCCAGGGATGATGACCAAATCGCAGTTGCCGGGAATGGCCTCGCCAAACTTGAGGAACAGCAGGTTGACGTTTGGTTCGAGACGCAACGGATCGAGATCATCAAAATTGGCGATGCAGGGCAGACGGAGAACGCATATTTTCAAACCTTTTGAATCGCTTGCAACCATATGCTCCAAAGTCACTGCATCTTCGGCGGGCAGATTTGAGGCGGCGGCAAAATGAGGAATCACGCCAAGACATGGCGTTTTAGTGTGGCTTTCGAGATACAGCCGACCTTTATCGAACAATTGAGGATCGCCGTGGAACTTGTTGATTATGAACCCTTTTATGTAAGAGCGGTCTTTTTCTGAAAGAACCGCGTGGGTGCCAATGATCGAGGCAATGACGCCACCGCGATGAATGTCGCCGATCAATATCGCCGGAATGTCGGCAGCAGAGGCAAAACCGAGATTGGCCAAATCACCATCGCGGAGATTAACCTCAGCAGGGCTGCCTGCACCCTCCACCAAAATCAGGTCACTGGTTTTGCGCAACTTGCAAAAGCTGTCCAGAATGGCGGGCATATATTTGGGCCGTTCGCGAAAGAAATCGCGGGCCTTTAGGGTGGCTACGCGCCGTCCTTGTATAATTACTTGCGCCCCCGTTTCGGATTCTGGCTTGAGCAGCACTGGATTCATATGGCTAGAGGCTGGAACGCGTGCGGCTCTAGCCTGCAAGGCTTGGGCGCGGCCAATTTCGCCACCATCTGCGGTAACGGCGGCATTGTTTGACATGTTTTGTGGTTTGAAAGGTGCGACGCGAAGCCCGCGAATGGCAAAAGCGCGGGCCAAGCCTGCTACGACCAGCGATTTACCAACATCTGACCCAGTGCCAAGAAACATGATCGCCTTGGCCACCATTATGGGGCCTCACTTATGATATGAGCATAGGAGCCCATCACGTTGCCCACACACTGGCCCATGCTGCCCAAATTATTGCCTGCAGCGTCTTGAGCGTTGAACAAGGCTGCGGCTTTGGCTTTGCCTTTTCCTTGGCTTTCTATGGTTGAATAATGGAATTCGTGGCCGCGCAGCGTGGTCTTAAAAGGGCCGTTCAGCGGAATGAGTTGGCGATAGCCCAATTGCAACTTCCGAGCCGCAAAATTTGTGGTGACAGGCAATAGACCGGCCATTGCGTGTTTAATGCCGTCCTTATCGATCAGACCATCACCCAACACCATATAGCCCCCGCATTCACCATAGATGAGGCCTTTATGCTGGCGCAGGGCGTCCAAGAATTTGGTGTTTGCGGCGAGTTTTCCGGCGTGGAGTTCTGGATAACCGCCGGGGAGGAATACGGCATCGCCTTTTGGGGCGTCATTATTCAAAGGAGAAAAGAAAGTGAGTTCAGCACCTGCTTTGCGCCAGTCACTCAGAAAATGCGGGTAACAGAAGGCAAAGGCTTCATCGCGCGCAATTGCAATGTTTTGGGCAAAAGGATCTAAGCTAAAATTATCATTGGTAGTTTGATTCGTGAAGTCGGCGGCTGATTCGTAAATCTTGTCAAGAATTGTTTCACGTGTAACTCCTGAGGCAACAGTTTCAATAAAACTCTCAAGTTCTTGATTCTCCATCGCTTGCACCAAACCGAGGTGGCGCGAGGGCAAATGATATGAGTCGTTCTGCCGCAGAGCGCCTAGAATGGGCGGGGCGGATTTTGCCAGTGCGCGCACCAGCAAACTCATATGACGGTCACTGGCAACGCGGTTGAGGATGAGGCCGGAGAAATTTAGTTGAGGCCGGAAACTTGTAAATCCGTGGACCATAGCGGCGATCGATTGCGCTTGACGGGCGGCATCAATGACAAAAAGGATTGGCAAGCCCAGCGTTTCGCTGAGATCAGCGGTTGAACCGCGCGCGCCACCTGGACCGTCGAACAGTCCCATTACGCCTTCGATGATAATGAGGTCTTGGCCCGTGCCAATCTCGGCCAGTCTCGCCGCGCAGGCTGAAGCTCCCATGGCCCAATAGTCGAGGTTGATGCAAGTGCAGCCAGATGCGGCTTCATGGAATCGGCCATCTATATAGTCGGGGCCGATTTTAGCAGATGTCACTTTGACACCACGGTTTTTAAAGGCGCGGATGAGGCCGAGTGTAATGAGGGTTTTGCCGGAGCCGGAACTGGGAGCGGCTATAATGATGGCCTTAGCCAATCTTATTCTCCATCAACTCTGGTGAGTACCAGTCAAGCAGCGGCCGCCAGTCGCTGGCATGGCCGATGACGACAATTGCGGGGGTTGGTGGTTTGTGGGCGGCGACATAGGCTCCAGCTTCGCCGAGTTTGGTGCTGGCCACGGTTTGGTTTGGCAGTGATGCGTTTGACACAATCGCAACTGGATGATCGGCAGGGCGGCCTGCCTTGATAAGTGCCGCGGCAATATCGCCTAAATTTTTTACACCCATATACATTACAATTACTGGCGCTGCTGTGGCGATGGCTTGCCAATTGACGTTGGCTGGCATTTTGCCGGTGGCATCATGGCCGGTTAAGAAGATTACAGCATGGTTGGTATCTCGGTGGGTGGCGGGAATACCTGCATAGGCAAGGCCGCCCACACCTGCGGTGATGCCCGGAACGATGCGGAAGGGCACTCCAGCTTTGGCAAGCATTTGGCTTTCTTCGCCACCTCGGCCAAACATAAAGGGGTCGCCGCCTTTGAGGCGCAGAACGCGTTTACCTTCTTTGGCCAATTCAATGAGACGAAGCGAAATATCTTTCTGCACCGGAGAGGGTTTGCCACCGCGCTTTCCGGCATATTCAGTTTCAACACCTTCGGGCAACCAGCGCAGCATGTCTGGGTTTACCAGCGCATCATAAACAACAACATCACAATTTTGCAGCGCGTGATAAGCGAGCAAAGACATGAGGCCGGGAGCACCCGGGCCTGCACCAACCAGCCACACCCATCCGGCATGGAACTTGGGGAAATTTTCAGCATCCAATTTGGCAAAGTTGTTGGTTTGTGTTTCGCGCATGTTTCCTTATACAGTTCACTTATGAGAATTGAGAAGCCCCAAGCCAGTTTAAAGCGTGGCTGGACCACGGGAGCATGTGCGACTGCGGCAGTGAAGGCCGCGTATACGGCCTTGCTTACAGGCACATTTCCTGATCCCGTGACTATAACATTGCCAAAGGGCGAACAACCCTCATTTGCGCTGGTGCTGGAAGAAATTGGTGACGGCTTCGCGCGGGCTGGCATCGTGAAAGATGCTGGCGACGATCCTGATGTAACTCATGGGGCAACGATTATTGCCACGGTGCGAAAGCGGGGGCAGGGGGTTAGTTTCAAAGCGGGCAAGGGGGTTGGCACGGTTACCAAGCCTGGCCTGCCGATTGCGGTGGGCGAGCCTGCGATTAATCCGGTGCCGCGCAAAATGATGGAGGCCATTATTGCCGAACTGGGTGGCGGTGATGTCGAGATCGAAATTTCAATTCCGGATGGCGCTGCTATTGCCGAGAAAACATGGAATCCGCGCTTAGGAATTATCGGTGGGCTTTCGATTTTGGGCACCACCGGAATCGTGCATCCGTTTTCTTGCGCGGCTTGGATTGCCTCCATCCACCGTGGCATTGATGTTGCGCGTGCGATGGGGCTGGACCATGTGGCGGGCTGCACTGGGTCTAGTTCAGAAGATGCGGTGCGGGCGCATTATGATTTGCCGCTGGAAGCTATGCTCGATATGGGAGACTTTGCTGGCGGTGTTTTGAAATATTTACGCGTGAACCCGGTGCCGCGTGTTACTATAGGTGGTGGCTTTGGCAAAATAGTCAAGCTGGCGCAGGGCGCACTGGATTTGCATTCGGGGCGCAGCCAAGTTGATTTCACTTGGCTCGCGGAGCGCGTTGATGTTTGCCTGCAAACCCAAGTGTTGGCGGCAAATACTGCGATGCAAGTTTTAGAGTTAGGAGGCGAGGGCCTTGCGCAGATTGTTGCGCATGAAGCGCTTTTGCATGTGCAGCGCCTTCTCGCGGGAAGTTCAGTTGCGGATATTATTATCATTGATCGCTTCGGGAAGATTATCGCTCATGCCACGTAAAATTTTGATTCTCGCGGGCACCAAGGAAGCGCGGATGTTGGCCAATCGTTTGGTGAATGTGGGGCATTATGTGATTTCATCATTTGCCGGTGTAACTGTGAATCCCATTGTGCCAGAAGGCCATATTCGCAGCGGTGGCTTTGGCGGAACGGAGGGCTTGCGCCAATATATAACCGATGAAAACATTGACGTGCTAGTGGATGCCACCCATCCATTCGCCGCAGTAATTTCCGAGCATGCCGCCGAAGCAGCGCCTGATGTTTTGCGGCTGGAGCGGCCAGCTTGGCAGGCATTGCCGCAAGATAACTGGATACATGTGCCAGATATTGATGCTGCAGTTTTGGCTTTGCCGGTGGATGCCCGGGTGATGCTTACTATCGGTCGCAAAGGGATCGCTAATTTTTCCGCCTTTTCTGGTTTAGCGCGGATGATCGAACCGCCTGCAAATCCACTGCCGGCAAACTGGCATGTGCTGCTCGAGCGTCCGCCATTTAGCGTGGCAGATGAATTGGCTTTAATGGCGCAGCATGGCATCACGCATCTGGTGACCAAGAATGCTGGAGGCCGCGAAACAGCTGCAAAGCTGGAAGCAGCGCGAAGTTTGGGCCTGCCGGTTATTATGATAGCGCGACCGATCAAGCCCAAAGTTGAAACTTATGCCACAGTAGATGCAATTGCAGCGGCGATTGCTTCTCGCTAGACTAAACTCTCAACAACGGATTCGGCTCATGCGCAAAACTCTCTCAGTTCTTTTCTGCTTAATCATGATGAGTGGCCTGGCTGCAGCCTCCACACTTTCTGAGGTGAAAGCGCGGAACAAATTGCTGTGCGGTGTAAATGCGGGGCTTCTCGGTTTTGCGCTGAAGGGTGAAGACGGTAAATGGGCTGGATTCGATGTGGATTATTGCCGTGCCGTGGCAGCCGCAGTTTTGGGTGATGCTGAGAAAGTGGATTACATTCCGCTCTCTACCAAAGACCGGTTTGAGGCTTTGAAATCAGGCGCTGTGGATATTCTGGCGCGTAACACAACGTGGACTATGGAGCGCGAAACCAAGATGGCGTTTCGTTTTGCGGGCATTTCCTATCATGATGGCCAAGGCTTTATGGTGAACAAGGCGTTGGGTGTGAATTCAGTTTTCAATCTCTCGCAAGCCGCCATATGTTTTTTGAGCGGCACAACAACGCAAGCCAATATTGAAGATTTCTTCCGTGAAAAAGATATGACTTTTACGCCAGTTCCATTTGCTACAATTGATGAAGGTGTGGCGGCATTCCAGTCTAAGGAGGGCAATAAGTGCGATGCTTATTCTGCCGATCAATCGCAGCTTTATGCTGTGCGTTTGAAATTAGCGAAGCCTGATGATTACATCATTCTGCCGGAAGTGATTTCGAAGGAGCCATTGGGGCCAGCAGTTCGCCAAGGTGACGAACAATGGTTTTCCATCGCGCGCTGGACACTGATCGCTTTGGTTTCAGCTGAAGAGCTGGAATTGCGCGGTGCTGGCGTTGATGATGCTAAGGCGGCGAGCAAGAAACCGGATGTGCGCCGGTTGATTGGGGTTGAAGGCAAATTTGGTGCTGATTTAGGTCTGGATACCGAATGGGCGGCGCGCGCCATTAAAGCGGGTGGCAATTACGGCGAGATATTCGAACGCAATCTGGGCAAAGGTTCAAAGCTTGGTATTGAGCGTGGCTTAAATGCTCTGTGGAGTCAGGGCGGGATTTTGTATGTGCCGCCGGTGAAGTGAGAACAATTACACTTTGATTGTAAACTTACGGAACCAAGCTGCCAGCGCTTCTTCACTGACTTCACCAGCTGCGAGACCCAAAAAAGTCCGTACGCGATCTTCTTTTGTTGCGGTGACTTGATAGCCATTAAGCAACAAAAAGGTGCGAGAAGCCACCAAAGCTGTCCGCTTGTTTCCGTCGATAAAAGGATGGTTTTTGGCAATGCCGTACGCATAGGCCGCTGCTAAATCCGCGATGTCAGGTTTCTCATAACTGAATTTATTTTGCGGGCGCCGCAAAGCAGATTCGAGCAATCCTTCGTCGCGAATACCCATGCCGCCGCCATGTTCGGCGAGTTGACGCGCGTGCATAGCTAATATGGCTCCCTTAGGAAGCCATTTAAAAAATTCCATAATTAGTTTCCTATTGAGCGAGGATCTTTAAGACGTCGCGGTCTTCGCGCATCACAATTTCAGCCGCCTCCATAATTTCCGAGAATTCGGGATCATATGGAGTGAGAAGAATGCCGTCGGGTGTCTCAATCAGAAAAACTGAATCACCTTTTCCAATTCGCAACAACGCAAGCACTTCTTTTGGAAGGCTAATGCCAACGGAATTACCGACAGTTGTAAGTTTCGCAACCGCGACTTTTGATAACTTGTTCATTTGCTTTGCTTGGTGACACTGTTAATTAATTTACTTATAACATATGTTATAACTTGGCGTCAAGAACCTGTTACTATTTCCAACTCGCTTGCACCCCATTCCGCCCAGCTCCCGTCGTAAAGTGCCTGTTGGTTTGCGCCTAATTCTGTGAGAGCCAGTGTTAGTATGGCGGCGGTTACGCCGGAACCACAGGACGTGATGATGGGGTGAGCCACATCAATGCCAGCGGTTCCAAAAACATTTGCCAGTTCGGATTTGGATTTTAAGGTGCCATCAGCGTTGAGCAGTGTAGCGTAATGCACATTCTTGGCATTTGGCATGTGGCCGGGTTTTACACCTGGACGGGGTTCCTGCTCTTCTCCGCGAAAGCGGGTTGGGGAGCGGGCATCGGCGATTTGCGCTGTTTCAGTTGCGACTTGGGTGATCGATTTTACCATATCGGGTCGGAATTTTGAAGTGAAGTTTGCAAGAGCTGCGGCTGGCGCGCCGGTGTTTATGGCGCGGCCTTCTGCCAGCCATTTTTTCAACCCGCCATCAAGCACGGCTACATTGTCATGGCCAAACACTTTGAACATCCACCAAACACGGGCGGACGAGAAGAGGCCGACACTATCATAGCAAATGATTTTCGACGTGTTGCTGGCCCCCAGCTTGCCCACTTCAGCAGCGAATTTTTCGGGTGACGGCAGCATATGGGGCAGGGTTGTGGATTTGTCGGAAATTGCATCGATATCAAAAAACTGTGCAGCCCCGATATAGGCGGCTGCAAACTCAGCGCGCGCATCGCGTTTGGCAGTTGGCAAGTGCCAAGAGCAATCGAGGATCAGCACCTCATCCAAATGCGATGAAAGCCAAGCCGTTGAAACGAGATTGCTCACGCCTCAAACACACTCGGTGCATTTGACTTTTTTTCCAACCATCCAGGCACAGGCAAATCTTTGCTGCGCATGAATTCAGGGTTGAATTGCTTTGACGCATATCTGGTGCCGTAATCGCAAAGGATGGTGACAATGGTGTGGCCGGGGCCCATTTGTTTAGCCAGTGCCAAGGCTCCGGCGACGTTTACGCCTGATGAACCGCCGAGATTCAAGCCTTCATGGAGAAGTAAATCATAAACGATCTGGTAGGCATCGCGGTCGTGGATTTGGTAGGCTTCGTCTATGACAGCTCCAACCAGATTTTCAGTAATACGGCCTTGGCCTATGCCTTCTGTGATGGAACTGCCTTCGGATTTTAATTCACCAGTTTTATAATAGCTGTAGAGGGCTGCACCCATAGGATCGGCGATTGCGATTTTTACATCTTTATTTTTGGCTTTCAGCGCCATGCTCACGCCTGCTAAAGTGCCGCCACTGCCAACAGAGCAAACAAAGCCTGAAACTTTACCATTGGTTTGGCTCCAGATTTCTGGAGCTGTCGTTTCAATATGGGCTTGGCGGTTGGCTATGTTATCAAATTGGTTTGCCCAAACAGCACCGATTTTTGCGGCGAGGCGGCTGGAATAGCGCACATAGTTGTTGGGGTTTTTATAAGGAACGGCTGGAACCTCGATCACCTCTGCACCCATTTGGCGCAAAGCATCTTTCTTTTCCTGCGCTTGGGTTTCAGGAATAACGATTACGGTTTTAAAGCCCATGGCATTGGCCACCATCGCTAGACCTATGCCGGTGTTGCCTGCGGTGCCTTCGACAATAGTGCCACCCGGTTTCAGTGCGCCTGATTTGATTGCTTGCTTAATGATGAACAAGGCGGCACGGTCTTTCACTGACTGGCCGGGGTTCATAAATTCGGCTTTACCCAAAATATTACAGCCCGTGAGTTCTGATGCTTTGCGCAGCTTAATCAGCGGTGTATTGCCGATGGTTTCAATGATGTCGTGGCGAATATCCATGTTCAATCCTTTGTTGCTGCATAATTGCCACTGAACGCTTATAAAAGCAAAGGGCCGATCACTGATTCAGTGACCGGCCCTTGAAACTGGCTCCCCGAGCTGGACTCGAACCAGCGACAATTCGATTAACAGTCGAATGCTCTACCAACTGAGCTATCAGGGAATATGGGCGGGCTTTAGCAGATGATATTGGCAGTGGAAACAACTTTTTCATTTTATTTTTATTGGGCTGATATATGAAGCCTCAACACCTATATGGGATGTTTGGAGAGTTAACCTTTGCGCCATATCAAATTTGTCGGCTTTAATGTTCGTGTTCCGGCCCACCCGCTGCTGCGCATGGCACTGGGCTTGATTCTAGTGCTTGGTGGGTTTTTAGGATTTTTGCCAGTCTTAGGATTTTGGATGCTGCCCTTGGGGCTGGTGATCCTGTCGATCGACTTTGCCACGGTGCGTCGATTACGGCGGCGCTTTTCAGTGCGATTAGGACGCTGGATGTTGCGCCGCTGGCCGAATTTGGCGCGCCGCATTGGGTTTGGGGTTTAGTCTTTTTCAACCACCAAATTAATGTGACGCTTTAGTTTGGTAATTTTGCGAAATGAAAGCTTGCGGAGAATTGCTCGCCAATTGTCTTTGATTGGCCAAGGGTTATTTGGTTGATCCATGAAGCTTTGGTATGGTGTGCCGCTGAGACATTCAAGATAGTATTTGTGATAGCGACTGAAACCAAACCGATTTTTTGAATTCCATGGTTTTGCCGCACCATTAAAATGGCGAAATACAGGTTTGATACTCAAATAGTCAGAGGTTTTTTTTGTCACATTATATTTGTGATCAAGCAATTTAAAATGGCCTTGTGATACAGAGTTGAGTGCGTCTTGATCTTGAAACGGCCAATTTGGGTTGTAACTTAAAGCCTCTAGACTTTTGGTCAGGAATTGCGTGGCCAAAGTTTTTTGCCAATCAAATAACATGACTCCAGCGTTGAAATATTTTTGATCTAATTTCATTTGGATATTTTTATAGTGGTGCTCAGTGTCGTGCTTTATCCAAGGCAACAAAGCAATGTTTTCAACTGCGGCAATTGCGTTGTCTTGCAAACTCATGGAAAACAAAGCAGCACAGCTTGCTTCGGCTAGAACATCACTGTCTAGATATAAAACTCGCTCAAGATTGTGCGGCAGAAAATCATCCAAGGTCAGGCGCAGCAAAGAGCCCACGCCAAGGCGGCCTCGGCCTAAGCCGCGCAATTTTTCATTGGCAATATTAAGAAGTGAAATGTTTATGCCGTGCTTTTCATTGAAAGCTTGCAGTGCCTCGCGGTGGCTTGGCTCTATATCGAAAGATACCAAAATCAAATCAGCAAATTCTTCGGCACCGAACTGCGCGCAAGACAATAATGTTACTGCTGCGGGTGGGAGCCAGTTTGGGGTGGCGCAGGTGACGATGGCGAATTTTTTCATGTCATTCATCTGCCAAAGCAAGGCATCTGCCAAAGGAAGTCATCTGCCAAAGGAAAGATTTGGAGGCCTCGCCCAGAATCGAACTGGGATGCAAGGATTTGCAATCCTCTGCGTAACCACTCCGCCACGAGGCCTCACTAAAGGGGTTCTATAGAGGAAGGTTCTAAACGAAACAACAGCGGATTAGAAAATTTCCGTGCATGGACTTGTGTGCCGGCTTCAGCTAATTCCGATGGCGAATTTGAAGTTTCGGTGGATTGAGAATGTTTAATTTTGCACAAGCCCGCGCCAATATGATTGATAATCAACTTCGCCCCAATGGCATCACTGATGGACGGATTTGCGAGGCTTTCGAAGCCATTGAGCGCGAGAAGTTTGTTCCTGAAACGAAGCGCGCGATTGCTTATATGGACGGAGATGTTTTAGTCGGGGCGGGGCGGTTTTTAGTTTCGTCGATGGCTTTTGCTAAAATGCTTAATGCCGCTGAAATTAAATCTGGTGATAAAGTTTTGGAAATTGGCGCTGCCACAGGTTTTGGTGCTGCTATACTGTGCCAGTTGGCTGGCCACGTTGTCTCGGTTGAGTCTGATGGAGCTCTAATTGATGCAGCTCGTGAAAATCTTAAGGATAAGGTCAATGTTTCGTTAATCGAAAATGATTTGGCCGAAGGCTTCCGCAAGGGAGCGCCATACGATGTTATCTTGATTGTGGGAACTGTTGAAACTGTGCCGGAGGCCCTGTTTTCTCAGCTTTCTGAAGGCGGACGTTTAATTGCTGCTGTTGGTAATGGTCGTCTGGCAAGTTGTTGTGTGTGGACGCGCAGCGGCTCCAGCCACACGCAAAGGTATTTATTTGATTTAACTATTGCAACCTTACCCAGCATGGGAAAGCCGGTCACTGGGTTTGCATTTTAACCATTTGCCCCCTATATCGGATTAGAATAGGGGTGCATGCGCAACATCCGATTCCAACTGCTGGTGAGCCAGCTTGTGGAATTAGTGTTCATGCCAAAGAAACATCCCATTTTTCGCGACAGGTCGGCAGAGGTGGGTGTTGTTTTGAGTGGTTTTTCGAAAAATTGTTTTAAAGCCGGGCTGTTGGTCTGTGTTGCATTGAATGCGAGCCCTGCGGTGCAGGCGGAAACTTTAACGCAAGCTTTGGTTGGTGCTTATCGCAGCAATTCAACACTCAATGCTGAACGGGCCCGCCAGCGTGGCACCGATGAACAAGTTCCTCAAGCGCTTTCAGGTTGGAGGCCCACGATCACGACACAGGCTACAGCTGCAACGCAATGGCAAGATACCGACCAATCAAACATCACGCACACCAATCCTGCAAATGTGAGCATTTCACTCAGCCAGCCTTTGTTTCGTGGTTTTAAAACTGTAGAAGGCACCAAGGTTGCCGAGGCGAATGTGCAAGCCGGACGCCAGCAACTTTTGGGCGTCGAACAAACCACGCTTTCCAATGCCGTTCAGGCTTATATGGATGTGGTGCAGAACCGCCAAATTTTGAATTTGCGCAAGAAATTCGTGAGTGTTTTGCGCAAACAGCTTTTTGCGTCTGATGCGCGCTTTCAGGCGGGCGAACTTACGCGGACCGATGTGGCGCAATCGCGCGCTAGTCTTAAAGGTGCGGAAGCCAACATGGCGGTGGCTATGGCAAATGTAAAAGCTAGCGAAGCGAAATATCAAACTGTTATTGGCAAGGCGCCGGGCAAGCTGGCCTCACCGAGTTTGGCCAAGCGACCTAAAAATCTAGATGCAGCACTCAATATTGCCCAAGAGACAAACCCAAGCATATTGCATGCAGCCTATGTTAAAGATGCAGCTGAACACCAGATTGAAGTGATCAAAGGTGATCTGCTGCCGACCTTGAGTTTGAATGGCTCTTATACTTATAGCCACGAACCATCTTCTAATATCAACACGGCCCAATCAGCTGTTGTGCAAGGTGTTTTAACGGTGCCACTTTATGAGGGGGGCCGCGTATATTCTGCGGTTCGCCAGGCAAAACAAACGGCCAGCCAAAACCGCATTCTAGTGATCAGTGCCACGCGCAGCGTGCGCGAGAACGTGACCAGTGCATGGAATAATTTGCAGGCCTCTGGTCAGAGTCTAGCTGGCGTTCGGGCACAAGTTTCAGCTTCGCGTTTGGCACTTGATGGCGTGCGGCAGGAATATGCCGTGGGCTCACGTACAACGATTGATGTGCTGAATGCGGAACAAGCCTTGCTCAATTCACAAATTTCAGAAGTAGTTTCTCAACATGATCAAGTTGTAGCTTCTTATCAGTTGCTGGCGGCGATGGGTCGCATGACGGCAAATCGATTGCAACTTGGCGAAGTTTATGATCCTGCTGAGCATTATAATGAAGTGCGCGGCAAATGGATTGGTCTTCGCACCGAGACACTGGAATAGGCTTAGCACTGTCGACTTTTTTATTTCGCTATAGTATGTGTAAGGTGGAACTTGGTTGTAGCACTGTAAACGTTATTAAGAGGCCTGTTGCCCCGTGACTGTTGAACCCCGCATTGATAGTTTGTTGGCTACCATACGAAAAGCCATTGATGATGATTTGGGCGGAGCAGGCTCTGGCACTTCGGAAAATTCGCAAGGCACTTTAATGCGTGGCGCATTGCGCGAGATGCGGGTGAGTTATGACGTTGATGCGCAACCGCGCAAGGCTGCCGATTCAGAAATTGCAAAACTAAGAGATAGGATTGGTCGCAGTCGCATTCAATCTGCAATTGCTGAGCCGCAGCCTTTGCCGCCACGTTTTGCCAATGCTGCACCAACGCTTAAGCCTTCGCGCGCTGGCTTCAGTTCGATTTTGGCCGGCGAGGGCCGTAACCCGCTGCCACCACCGCTTCGTCAGACTATTGCCGATGATGAACTCTATGAGTCTCTTGAAACTGAGCAGACCCAGGGTTTTAATGAGTCTTACCAAGAAGAAATTTGGGCGGAGCCGCCAGCTGCTTATGTGCCGCCGCCCACACCATATTATCCACCGGAAGCCTATTCACCGCCGCCGCAAGCCGCGCTGGTTTCGGCGCAAACAGCTTATCAAACTCAAAATTCATTCCAAGACTTGGCTGATTCAATTATGGCGCGGGCTACGGGAGATCGTGGTTTGGAAAATATGACACAAGATTTGTTGCGTGGAATGCTGAAGCAATGGCTGGATGATAATCTGCCAGACATGGTGGAACGCTTGGTGCGCGAAGAAATTGAGCGCGTGGCGAGACGCGGGCGTTAACTCTGCGGTGCTTCGAGGCTCGCAAGAGCTCGTACCTCAGTATGAGGATTTCCTCACCCTGAGGTGGCACGAAGTGCCCTCGAAGGGTTGCATGGTTTAGCGCAGTGGTGTTTAAGCGCCTTCAAATCAACTGCTTAAAGAATCCCCCATCATGGCTTTAGATACCAAATTCAATCCCGCTGAAATGGAAACCCGTTTGTACGCGCAATGGGAAGAGGGCGGATATTTTAAACCGGGGCGCAAACCGAAGGCCCAGCCATTTACCATTGTCATTCCGCCGCCGAATGTGACGGGTTCGTTGCACATGGGGCATGCATTAAATAATACCATTCAAGATATTCTATGTCGATTTGAACGGATGCGTGGGCGCGATGTGTTGTGGCAACCGGGCACTGACCATGCAGGCATTGCCACGCAAATGGTAGTGGAACGCTTGCTGGCCAAGGAAGGCAAATTTGATCGGCGCACCATGGGCCGCGAAGCCTTTCTAAAACGCGTGTGGGACTGGAAGGAAGAATCCGGAGGTATTATCACGCAACAGCTCCGCCGTTTGGGCGCATCGTGTGATTGGACCCGTGAACGCTTCACCATGGATGAGGGCCTATCAAAAGCGGTGCGCAAAGTTTTTGTGCAGCTTTATAAAGAAAAGCTGATTTATAAAGACACGCGTTTGGTAAACTGGGATCCGGTTTTTGAAACGGCGATTTCTGATCTTGAAGTGGAAACCCGCGAAACCAAGGGGGCCATGTGGTCGTTTGCCTATCCACTGGTTGATGGTCCAGTGGATGGCATTTCTGAAATTGTAATTTCCACCACGCGGCCTGAGACCATGTTGGGCGATGGTGCAGTTGCGGTTCATCCATCCGATGAGCGCTATAAAAACCTGATCGGCAAATTGGTGCGGCTGCCCATTGCAGAGCGCTTGATTCCCATTATTGCTGATGACTATCCTGATCCTGAATTTGGCACGGGTGCTGTAAAGATTACAGGCGCACATGATGAAAACGATTTCCATGTAGCCAAGCGCCACAACATTCCGCTCATTGTGCTCATGGACAAAAAAGCTCGCATGATTTCCACAGCGGAAAATAATGTGCCGGAGCGCTATGCGGGCGTTGACCGTTACAAAGCGCGCGAGATGGTTTTGGCCGAGATAGAAGAGCTTGGCTTCCATCGCGGCAAAGAAGAGAAAATGATTCCGCAGCCTTTTGGCGATCGCTCCAATGTGGTGATCGAGCCGATGCTCACCGAGCAATGGTATGTGGATGCGGCAACCTTGGCCAAGCCCGCGATTGCCGCAGTTGATAAAGGCGACACGGTTTTCATTCCGAAGAATTGGGATAAAACTTATTACGAGTGGATGAACAACATTCAACCGTGGTGCATCTCACGCCAACTGTGGTGGGGCCACCAGATTCCGGCTTGGTATGGTTCAGATGGAAAAATTTACGTTGAGGAAACTGTTGAAGAGGCGCAAGCGGCAGCGGGCGCAAGCGTAACTCTTACGCGCGATGAAGATGTGCTCGACACGTGGTTTTCATCCGCACTCTGGCCATTCTCCACATTGGGTTGGCCAGACGCAACGCCGGAATTGAAGCGCCATTATAAAACTGATGTTCTGGTCACAGGTTTCGACATCATTTTCTTTTGGGTGGCGCGGATGATGATGATGGGCCTGCACTTTATGAAGGAAGTGCCATTCCACACAGTTTATATTCACGCACTGGTCCGCGATGAGAAGGGCCAGAAAATGTCGAAATCCAAGGGCAATGTTATTGATCCGCTGGAACTCATCGATGAATATGGCGCTGATGCTTTGCGCTTCACCATGGCTGCTATGGCGGCACAGGGGCGAGACTTGAAGCTGGCCAAGAACCGCGTGGAAGGTTATCGCAATTTCGCAACCAAGCTGTGGAATGCCGCGCGCTTTGCGGAGATGAATGGTGTTGTGCGTGACGAGACTTACGATCCGGTTGCGGCGCGTGTGACGGTCAACCGTTGGATTGCTGGTGAAGCTGCACGCACCCGTGATGCGGTGACCAAGGCGATTGAAGAGCACAAATATAATGAGGCGGCTGCTGCGCTTTATCACTTCGCGTGGAATGTGTTCTGCGATTGGTATGTGGAATTGATCAAGCCGATTTTAGCCGGCGATGATGAAACCGCGAAAGCTGAAACGCGGGGCTCGGTGGCTTGGGCCTTCGATCAAATTCTGCTGCTGCTGCATCCGTTCATGCCGTTCATCACCGAAGAATTGTGGGGCAAGACTGCACCGCGTTCGCACATGTTAATTGATGCGGAATGGCCTTCTTATGCAGGCCTCGGCGATGCCAAGGCTGATGCTGAAATGGATTGGGTGATCCGCTTGATTTCCGAAATTCGCTCGGTGCGTTCGGAGATGAATGTAAATGCCGGAGCTAGAATTCCCTGCGTGATTGTGGGGGCCGGACAAGATGCACGGCGCAGAGCAGCGGCTTGGGAAAATGAAATCATGCGGCTGGCGCGGTTATCATCGATGGTGTTTGAAGACGTGGTGCCTGCATCGTCTGCTCAAATTGCATTGGATGAAGCCACGGTTGCCTTACCGCTGGAAGGCATGATTGATTTTGTGGCCGAACGGGCACGGCTTAATAAAGAGCTGGAAAAAATCGCCAAGGATATGGGCGTGATCGACGGACGATTGAACAACGCCAATTTCGTAGCCAAAGCCCCTCCCGAGGCGCTGGAAGAATCCCGCGAGCTCAAGGTGCAATTGGATGCGAAAAAGGCGAAGGTGGGCGAGGCGTTGAAGAGGTTAGGGTGACCAGAAAAAAAGGCCCCCTCAGCCCTTCGGGCAGCTCCCCCAGCGAGCTGGGGGGGCGTATAGAATTAGCAGGGGTATTTAGTCTTCACGCTCCCCCAACTTGTTGGGGGAG
>JANOUE010000025.1:0-11772 GCA_031416755.1 Hyphomicrobiales bacterium | reverse complement strand
CAAGGGCCTTCGCGAAAAACGGTTGAGTGAGCAGCGCTTGGAAGATGCGGTGACGCGCATTTTGGGATTGAAAGCAGCTTTGGGTCTTCACAAAAAATCAGCCGATGAGCGCATTGCGCCCTTGGCCGAGTTACGTGAGATTGTGAAAGCAAAATCGCATGTGGCACTGGCACAAGAGGCCGCAGGAAAATCGATTACGCTGGTCAAAGATACGAAGAGTTTGTTTCCGCTTTCACTTGCGAAGCACAAACGCATTACAATGGTGGACCGGGGTGCGCCGGGCTTATTTCCTGGCATGCCACGAAAACCAATGGCGGAGTTTAGGGCTGAGCTCACAAAGCGAGGCTTTGAAATTTCAGATTTTGATCCTGGAAAACAACCCAACAAAGAAAACTGCGATTTGATGATTTATGTTTTTGCCGTTGAGTCATCACTTGGCCTTTCGCATATTCATATTGATTGGATGGCCGAACAAGGTGGTATGAAAGCGGCTATGCAGCGCTATTGGGATGAAGTTCCGTGTTTGATGATTTCGTTTGGGCACCCCTATTATTTGAGAGAAACACCGCGTGTGCCAGCATACATCAATGCCTATTCCACAACTGCGGCATCGCAATTTGCGGCTGTGGAGCGTATGTTAGGCGAGAAGCCCTTCGAGGGCACGAGCCCGGTTGATGCTTTCGCCGGAGCACCTGACGCCAAATATTAGGCAAATAAAAAGGGCACCATTGCTGGTGCCCCTTTGCTTAGACCTGAATTAAATTAGGCTGTCTTGTTCATTTGTGCCTTGATGAGGCCTGCAACGATCTGGACGATGATGCCGCCAACACCTGCTGCTGCGATGTTGCCGCCCATGCTGCCACCAGCTGCTGCTGTTCCCAGAGCCGGGATGAGGCTGCCGAGAATGTTACCGCCACCAATGCCGCCAAGTGCACCAGCGATTGTGTTACCCAAGCCGCCTAAGCTTGAATTCTTCAGTGCGGCACCACCGATATTGCCCCCGACTGCGCCACCGATGAGTTGAAGAATAATCGGTAAAAGTGCTTCCATATGAAATGCTCCCAATAGTGATTCGCGCCTACCCCCGCGGCAAGCTTAACCAGAGTTTAACACGCGCGATACAATCCACAATAGTAAGTCTAGGCCTGTTGAAGGTTCGATTAGTAAGCGCTTTCGGTCTTCAGCAATGCCAATGGCGTCTTGGCCAAGATATAGAAATCGAAACCTAATGACCACCGATCAATATATTCAAGATCATGTTTCAGGCGTTGTTCCAATTTTTCGTGCGTATCAGTCTCGCCGCGCCAGCCATTAATTTGCGCCCATCCAGTGATGCCAGGTTTCACTTTGTGACGGGCAAAATAACCATCGACTACTTCATCATATAAGGTGCCAGCAGCCTTGGCTTGAGTGGCATGTGGGCGCGGTCCTACTAATGAGAGCTGGCCGCTGAGAACGTTGAACAGTTGCGGCAATTCATCCAGTGATGTTTTGCGAATGAAGCGGCCAACTTTAGTTACGCGCGGATCATCTTTGGTCACCAGCTTTTTGGCAGAAGCGTCAGTCATATCGGTATACATGGAGCGGAATTTATAGACTTCCACGAGTTCATTGTTATAGCCGAAACGCTTTTGTTTGAAGAGGGCTGGCCCCTTGCTTTCGTAACGTACGGCAGCGGCAACAACCAGCATCACTGGCGCTAATAATATGAGCGCAACTAATGCTATGGCACGGTCCATCGTATCTTTAAGGAACTGGCTCCAGCTGTTGAGCGGTCGGTCGAAAATGGCCAGTAAAGGAAGTTCGCCCAAATAGGTGTATGCACGCGGCGATAATTTTAGCTGAGCAGCTTGGCCACTTACGCGGATATCGACTGGCAATTCCCACAGGCGTTTCAGAATTTGCAACAAACGTAACTCAGCCGACATTGGGATGGCAACAATGATCAGATCAACTTGATGGCCACGGGCATAATCAGCGAGCGCCGAAATTTTGCCGATCTTCTTGTGCTTGCGCACTGAGTCTGGGCTGCGATTGTCGAAACGATCATCGAAGAGTCCAATAATTTCAATCTCAAGGCCGGTGGATTTTTCCAGTGTGGCAATAGCATCTTCAGCTGCCTTGCCGCCGCCAACGATTGCGATGCGCTGGCGATAGGAATTTGCATTCGCATTTGGCCGCGCCCAATAAAGTACGGCGACCCTGGTTAGGGCCACATGAGTTGCGGCGAGTAACACCCAATATTTTAGCCAACTTGCAGCAAGCGGCAATCCAATGAAATGTGACGCGAAATAGGCAACTGTTCCTATCAGACAGATGCTAGCGAATGTGACCCCCATTGAGCGCAAGGGTTTGGCCAAATTGCGCCCCTCATAAAGATCGAGGCTGCGAATTAGCAACATGCTACAAAAAGCTATGAGGAGTGAATATGACCCAATCATCGCGGGCATAGACAAATCAAATTGATTGAGATTGTTGGCCGTTACAAACATGGCACCCAGAGTTAGCACCAGTGCATCAACACCTTTCGTTAAGCGTTTGATCACTTCGCTGTCGGCAATGCGTTTTTTCATTTTGGTTCCACCCAATTCCATCTCACACTGACTTTGCAGAACAGATTTAATTTTAGACGTATTTTTGGCTAAAGGCCCAAGCATGGCACTGTAATTTGTGGTGGACAGTAAATATAGTGTTTCCGCAATGCTTAAAATTTGAGAGGTTGCGGGGTTGCGTCTGTCGTGACAGTATTAACCAATCGCAAAGGGCTGGTAGGCAACGATGAACACCACACCAAATCGCTGGAAACGTTTTGCGGATTGGGATGAGCGGCCATTGCGGCTGGATAAATTTGCTGTTGAAGATGCGGCCAATGGTTTTGCAGCTTTTACAAGCCCGGCTGACCCTAAACCCGGCATTGGCCTATCAGCATCGCAGGTGATCAGCTTGGATGGCGTGTTGGAACATGAGTTCGATATGATCGATGTGTTCATTGCGCGCCACCACATTGATCCTGCAATTGCGCCAGAAGCGATGGCCATTCCCTCCAGCACACTTGCAACCATGTTGGTCGATATGCATGTGCCACGCGAAGAGCTGGTGCGACTTGCCCATGGGCTTACACCTGCAAAGCTTGCCGAAACCGTAGGGCAGCTCAATGCGTTGGAAATTGCGTTTGCATATCAAAAAATGCGGGCCCGGAAAATTCCTGGCAATCAGGCGCATGTGACCAATGCTAAAGATGATCCGTTGCAGCTTGCAGCCGATGCGGCAACAGCTGTGGGTTTTGGGTTTGATGAAATTGAGACCACCATGCGGGTTTCGCGCAATGCGTGGTCCAATGCTCTGGCTTGCGCAGTGGGCGGGGCCGTGGGGCGCTGGGGAACTTTGTTTCAGTGTTCAAGCGAGGAAGCTGAGGAATTGCTGATCGGTATGGCGGGGTTTACGTCTTATGCGGAAACAGTTTCAGTTTATGGCACCGAGAAAACTTTTATTGATGGCGACGATACACCATGGTCAAAAGGATTTCTGGCAGCAGCTTATGCATCGCGCGGCATTAAGATGCGTTGCACTTCTGGTGCAGGTTCAGAGCTGTTGATGGGCTTTCATGAATCAAAATCACTTTTATATTTAGAGGCGCGCTGTTTGTGTTTGCAGCGGGCCATGGGTGTGCAAGGCACGCAGAATGGTGGCATTGATGGAGCACCCATAACCTCCACAGTTCCCGGTGGTGTGCGAGAATTGATGGCAGAAAATTTGATCGCGGTGTGGCTCGATTTGGAATGTGCATCTGGCAATGATGCGCGAACGACCGAGAGCGAAATTCGATTAGGCGCAAAAATTTGGCCTTATCTGGTGGGTGGGTCTGATTTGATTTGTTCAGGTTTTGGGTCGATTCTGAAATATGATAATTCGTTTAATCCTTCGCTTTTTAACGGCGAGGAGATGGAAGATTATTTGGTTTTGCAGCGCGACTTTGAAGCGGATGGTGGTTTGACGCCGGTGAGCGAAACTACGGCGCTTGATTTGCGGACGCGCGCTGTTGCGGCTTTGGCTGCCGTGCTGGAAGAATTAGATTTGGCCACGCCTAATGCTGACATGAAGCAGAGCGTTGTTGTGGCGTCTGGCTCTGATGATACACGCAGTTTTAGCCCGCGTGAAACAGCATTGATGAGCGAGAAGATCAAAGCGCAAGGCATTACGGTTGTGGATGTGATCAAGGCTTTGGCAAAACGTGGGTATGCTGAAGAAGCTGAGAACTTACTCAGTGTTGTGCGCTTGCGTATTTCGGGTGATTATTTGCAAACTGCCGCATTGGTGCGTGGCGGTAAAGTTCTCAGCGCAATCAATAATCCAAATGATTATTTAGGCCCAGGCAGTGGTTATCGCCTCAGTGCAGAGCGCCGCGAAGAAATTGTAAATATCAGAGATGTTCTAGATCAGAAAGAAGTGCTGCGTTCGGAAGCCATGCACGAAAAGGATGAGGCCAAGCGCATTCGCTATGGCACTTTAAAGCAAGCGGATGTGAGCCGTGACGCTAAAGATGTTGTCATCGGCATAAGCCCGGGGTTTGGTGTGAAGCTGTTTCAAACCACGGCGGGGCATCGCTTATCTGATGTCTTGCATGAATTGGTTGCTGCGATTTCAGCGCGCGGACTCAAGCCCCGCATTGTGCGCTTTAAGCACACTGCGGATACATCATTCCTTGGGCTTTCGGCTGCGGGCCTTTCTGGTTCTGGCATAGGAATTGGCATTCAGGCCAAGGGCACGGCGGTTATTCACCAACGGCACCGTTTGCCGCATAATAATCTTGAATTGTTTTCCAATGCGCCCATCACCAAGCTCATCCATTATCGCGGGCTTGGGGCCAATGCGGCGGCTTATGCTTTGGGAGAAATGCCAGACCCGGTGATTGTGCCGCAGCGCGGAGAGGCCATGGGCTCGCGCTATCATGCGCGCACGGCGATGATTTATGCGATTGAAACGGCGCTCACAGCGGAGAGTGCGGCACCAGAAGAAATTGCAATCGAATTTCTGAAAGGCCGACCATGACGCGGAAACTTGGTATTGCTGATTATCCCCTTGCGGAAACGCAGCCTGAAAATGTTATCGGTGCGCGGGGAAAAGCTTTGCCTGATGTGACGCTCGAAAGAGTGATTGCGGGCGAAGTGACCATGGAAGATTTGCGCATCACACCACAAGCTTTGCGAGATCAGGCTGAAATTGCGCGCGCCGCAAATCGCGCTACTCTGGCGCAGAATTTTGAACGCGCAGCAGAACTCGTCAATGTGCCACAGGATTTTATTATGGCTACCTATGAGCTGCTTCGCCCGGGGCGCGCCAAATCGAAGGATGCACTTTTAGATACAGCTCGGGTCTTGCGCGAGACTTATCATGCTCCCCTCATGGCAGCTTATGTTGCAGAAGCAGCTGAGACTTATGAGCGGCGCGGACTTTTCACTTATCGTTTTTGAGGACAGCAAATGAATTGGAAGACTGACTTTCGTTCAATCTATTATGCAACTGCACCAGATCCCGATGATTTGGTGTTGCCGCCAAATGAAACGGCTTTCTTGGTTATCGATGTGCAGAACACTTATTTGGAGCGACCTGATCGCAGCTCCTTAAATGCGGCGGAGCAAGTTCAGTTTGATGCTTGGACGCCGTTTCATGACCGCATGCATGGCACAGTGATTCCCCGAACCGCCACGCTATTGCGACAGGCGCGGGCTGCGGGGGTCGAATGTATATTTGCTCGCATTGCATGTCACACGCGAGATGGGCGTGATCGGTCACTCTCGCAGAAAATGCCGGGGTGGAATAATTTGTTGCTACCCAAAAATGACTTGCCTTCACAGCTTGCACCAGAAGTCGCGCCGACGGGTGATGAGATTGTTGTAACGAAGACCACAGATTCTGCGCTAACCGGCACTAACCTTCGGTTGATCTTACATAATCTCGGCATCAAGAATGTGATCTGTGTGGGCATTTTTACGGATCAATGTGTGTCGTCCACGGTGCGGAGTTTGGCTGATGAGAGTTATAACGTTGTGGTGGTTGAAGACTGCTGTGCTGCAGGTTCACATGCACTGCATCTCAAAGAGCTTGAAATTATCAATATGATCTATTGCCATGTGGTTTCAAGTTTTGAACTTGCTGAAATGATGGGCTTGGCAAGCTGACAAATTTAGCCTTTATTAACCAATCGACCCGCGGCAAAAACTCGGGGGGGAATGTGCGCTTGAGGGTTGAGGGAACCGAACGTTCACAAAGGGAGGATCAGATGGTCAATAATCCAATAAATAGCGGTACACTCGATGTTTCGCGCGATAAAAATGTTTCCAAACTCAAAAGCGGTGCTGTGGGGTTGGCAGGCGTATTATTTTTGGCAGTTACCGGCGCTGCGCCAATGTCTGCTATGCTCGGCAACGTTCCGTTTGCCGCAGGATATGGTATTGGAAGCTACGCACCAGCGGCATTCTTGCTGGCGACAATCGTGCTCACAATTTTCTCCATTGGCTATGCAGCGATGGCTTCTAGGGTTTCTTCGGTTGGTGGATTTTACTCTTTCATCAGTCAAGGTCTTGGCCGCGAAGTTGGCATGGCTGCGGGCATTGGATCGCTCGCGTGTTATTCTTTGTTTGAAGCATCACTCACCGGCTTATTTGCGTTCTTCGGCAATATGTGGATTTCACAGCATTTTGGCATCAATGTTCCGTGGCTGGTGCTGGCGCTGGTGATGATCGCTGGTATTGCGCTGCTTGCTTATCGCGATGTGAAATTATCTGCTGCTGTTCTTGGAGTGGCACTTATTCTTGAAGTGGCGATTTTGGCGTGGTTTGCATTTGGTGTTTTAACTGCCAGCAGTGGCACAAACTTTAATCTCGAAGCCTTGAACGTGTTCAATGTTTTCACGCCATTGGCTGAACAAAAAGTTGGCGATGTTGCCATTCCTGCTGGTGCTGCGGCAGTTGGTGTGTTCATGGCTTTCTGGTCTTGGGTTGGTTTTGAAATGGCCCCCAATTATGCAGAAGAGTCGCGCAATCCGAAGAAAATTATTCCACAATCTTTGCTTTTGTCGGTTGTCGGCTTGGGCATTTTTTATGTCATTATTAGCTGGTGTGCAGTCTCGGCCTATCCAACTTATGGTGATATGGCAGCCAAAGCATTTTCAGATGGTGTGAATTTCTTTCTCGCACCAATGAAGCAATTTACCGGCGTATTTGGCTATGAACTTATGTTCTTTCTAATTCTGACCAGTTCATTTGCGTGCGGCATGGCATTTCATAACACCGCTTCGCGCTATATGTATTCTCTCGGACGCGAAGGGGTTCTGCCAAGCTTCGTTGCCCAAACCCATGACCACCACAAGAGCCCCCACAAAGCATCAGTAGTGCAGTCTGTTCTCGCTGCAGTTTGGGTGATTTTGTATGGACTTAGCTATGGCTTTGATGATCCATCGGCCCAAGCATGGCTTGGGGTATACACTTTGTTTGCAGTGCTTGGCACCGGATTGTTGCTGGTGCTGCAAGCCATTGTGTCGCTGGCCATTTTCAATTGGTTCCGCAAAAATGGCGGCGGCAATGTATTCACTACCGTAATTGCACCACTGGTGTCTTGCGTAGTGCAATTGCTTTTGGTTTACACCTTGGTTGATAATCTTGCCACACTTGGCGGCACCAATGGTTTTGCCAAGAGCATTCCCTATGTTGCTCTTGCAATTCTACTGGTTGGTTTGGTTTGGGGACTGGTTCTCAAATCCAGCAATCCAACCGCATTCAAGAATGTTGGACGAATGGTCAACGAAGAATAAGTTGAACGTGAATTAAAACATCGGGGGATAGCAAGCAGTTGCTGTCCCCTTTTTTACTTTGGAGTTTGAAAATGGTGCATTCAGTTTCAGGTCGCTCAGTTTTGGTAACTGGTGGAACAAAAGGCATTGGCAAGGGTATTGCGCGGGTGTTTGCGCAGGCTGGTGCCAAGGTTGCAATTTTGGCGCGCCACTTGGATGAGGCTGAGGCCGAGGCCAAAGATATTGGCCATGGCTGTATGGGCTTATTTGGTGATGTCACATCACTTGCCAGTTTAGAAAAAGCTTGCGCTGAAATTGCAAAGCGGTTTGGTGGTCTTGATGTGCTGTGCGCCAATGCCGGCATGTTTCCGCAGGCAAAGCTCGAAGATCTGACTGAAGCAGAATGGGATATGGTGAGCGACACCAATCTGAAGGGCACGTTTCTAAGCGTCAAAGCTGCGCTGCCTTATTTGAAGAAATCTGATCAGGGGCGCATTGTGATTACGTCATCAATCACTGGAGCAGTCACTGGCTTTCCGGGCTGGACGCATTATGGTGCATCGAAAGCCGGGCAGCTTGGTTTTATGCGCACGGCCTGCATGGAAGTTGCAAAATATGGGATTACCGTGAATGCGGTGATGCCCGGCAATATTCTGACTGAAGGAATGATTGCGCTGGGCGATGAATATCAGAAATCCATGGCTGCGTCAGTTCCACTGGGCCGTCTCGGTTCGGTCGATGACATTGGTCATGCAGCACTGTTCTTCGCATCGAAAGAAGCAGCTTATGTGACTGGCCAGACGATTATTGTGGATGGGGGGCAAATTCTGCCCGAGAGCTTGACTGCTCTCGCGCAGGCTTGATTATTTTGCTCACAATGGGTCAGCGCTAAATGTGTCGCAGTCTTTCAACGTTTGGGCTGCCATGCCTTGCTTGAACCATTTCACGCGTTGGGCTGAGCTGCCGTGGGTGAAAGAATCTGGCACGGCATAACCTTGGCTGCGTTTTTGAATGCGATCATCACCAATTTGACTGGCGGCGTTCAATGCCTCTTCAATGTCGCCGCTTTCAATTTGGATGTACTTGGCGGCATTGGCTTCAGTTGCCCAAATGCCGGAGAAACAATCTGCCTGCAATTCCATCTTCACCGAAAGTAAATTGCTGTCAGCTTCTGAGCTACGTGCGCGGGCTGCTTGAACCTTTTCAGAAATTCCAAACAATGTTTGCACATGGTGGCCCACTTCATGGGCTACGACATAGGCTTGAGCAAAATCACCAGGGGCACCCAGTTTATTTTTCATGTCTTGATAGAATGTGAGATCAATATAGACCTTGTGATCAGCCGGGCAGTAAAATGGTCCCATTTGCGATTGTGCAGTGCCACAACCTGATTGCGTGTAACCACTGAACAAAACCAAAGGCGGCTTTTTATATTCTTGGCCCATGTCTTGGAAAATCTTGCTCCAGACACTTTCGGTGGAACCTAAAACGCGGGCGACGAAATCTTTGCCGGCATCAGTTGTGGTTACGTCATTGCCTGAAACGCCACCGCCGGTCACGCCGCCGCCATCAGCTTGGCCCACTTGGGTGTTGCTTGTGGCATCTGGCAATTGGATCTGCGTGGTTTCACCTGGCAACGAGAAACCACCGCCATTAAAAATGTTGATCAAATCAATGCCCGTGAACATTTTCAGGCCAAAATAAACGACGGCAAGAAGTATTATGCCGCGCATGCCGATGGTGCGGAACAGCAGGGGCAAGAGGCTGGTAATCAAACCGCCGCCGCCCAGACCACCGCCTCTGCCGCCAAGATCTGACATGCCGCCGCCACCGGGGCTGAAGCCACCGCTTTCGCCGCGGCGATCTTCAACATTGTCGCTAGGCTTTTGATTGTCGAGACGCATGGGAACCCCCTAAAATTACCTAAAATTACAATGGGTGGAATTTGGAGGTTCTCGGCGGGTTTTGCAAGGCTGGTTTTGCAAAATTTTTCCGATGCGCTATGAGGCAAGCATCATGACAGACAGACTCATTATTGCGCTCGCCCAAGTCAACCCCATTGTCGGTGGCGTTGCTGCAAATCTTGCTAAGGCAAAAGCCGAAGTGGCCAAGCTTTCGGGAGTTGATTTGGTGCTGTTTCCGGAATTGTTTATGGCAGGTTATCCGCCCGAAGATTTGGTATTGCGGCCATCATTCGTAAAAGCTTGTAAAGAAGCTGTTGAGGAACTGGCGCGTGAATTTGCGTCTGGCCCAGCAATTCTTATGGGCCTGCCATGGTTGGAATCTGGGCGAGAGGGCGACAAGCTTCATAACTCGGTGGCCTTGCTCAATGGCGGCAGAATCGAAACTGTGCGCCATAAATTTGATTTGCCAAATTATGGCGTGTTTGATGAGAAGCGCGTGTTTCAGCCGGGCCCAGCACCTGGCCCCATTTCGGTTAAAGGTGTGCGCATCGGCGTTCCCATTTGCGAAGATATTTGGACCGAGGAAATTTGCGAGACATTGGCCGAGACAGGTGCCGAAATTTTACTTTCACCCAATGGTTCGCCTTTTGAGCGCAACAAAGATGATGTGCGCTTAAATTTGGTTGTAGCGCGGGTGACTGAAACCGGGTTGCCTCTGGCCTATCTCAACCAAGTGGGTGGGCAAGATGAGTTGGTGTTTGATGGTGCTTCATTTGTTTTAAATGCAGATCGTTCGCTGGCACTGCAAATGCCGATGTTTGAGGAAGCGGTGGCAATCACTGAATGGGTGCGCGGGCCTAACGGCTGGAGCATGACAGCGGGCGAAATGGCCAAGCTTCCAGAAAATGAGGAAGAAACCTGGAAAGCTTGTGTGCTGGGCCTTCGTGATTATGTGGATAAAAACAAATTCCCCGGTGTGGTGCTGGGCTTATCTGGCGGTATTGACTCTGCTGTTGTGGCAGCCATGGCGGTGGATGCGCTTGGAGCTTCGCGCGTGCATTGCGTGATGTTGCCTTATGACTATACCAGCCAAGACAGTTTGGTGGACGCCAAAGAATGTGCCGCCCTCATGGGGGTCCGCTATGATATTGTGCCGATTAAAGAACCAGTGGGAGGATTTCTCTCTGCGTTAGGTCCGATGTTTGCGGGCACAGCTTCGGGAGTGACAGAAGAGAATTTACAGTCGCGTTCACGCGGTGTTGTGCTCATGGCCATATCCAACAAGTTTGGCTCGATGGTTCTCACCACCGGCAATAAATCCGAAATGAGTGTGGGCTATGCAACACTCTATGGCGATATGAATGGCGGATTTAACCCAATCAAAGATGTTTATAAAATGGAAGTGTATCGCTTGGCAGAATGGCGCAACACGCAAAGCCACGTGATCCCGACACGCATCATCACCAAAGCGCCGACGGCAGAACTTCGGCCCAACCAAACTGATCAGGATTCTCTTCCGCCATATGCCGTGCTCGATGATATTCTTGAGGGCTTGGTGGAGCGTGAACAAACACTAGCTGAGATTGCTACACGCGGGCATGAGCCTGCTTTGATCAAGCGCATTCAGCATATGCTTTATGTCGCAGAATATAAGCGCAGGCAGGCAGCCCCTGGGGTTAAAATAACGCGGCGGAATTTTGGCCGCGACAGACGCTATCCGATTACCAATGGGTTTAGGGATCAGCTTGGGTGAAGTCTCGTCAGTTGATGTAATATAATTATCCCCCTCCCCCATTGGGAACCGTAGTGTAACGTAGCGCGCGTGGCAGCCAACCCTTCGAGGCCCGCTTTGCGGGCACCTCAGGGTGAGGTAACTCATTGTATGTCCTCACCCTGAGGTGAGAGCACTTGCGAGCCTCTAAGGGTTGCTGACGCTAGTCTCCCCATTGGGAACCATTGCATAATTCTGTGGATGTGATTCTGTGTTGAAACACGAGGATTCGCGTCATGGCTTTGAAACAATCTGGACAGTTTAGTTTTGTTGATGCTTTGATGCCTTCTGGGGTCGGGCGTAATGAT
>JANOUE010000024.1:0-18782 GCA_031416755.1 Hyphomicrobiales bacterium | reverse complement strand
ACAGCCTAGTGTGGCAAAATTATGCTGCGACGCAATAGCCAAATGGAAACACGGTCTTTTATGAAGTTTGCCGGGCTTGCGCCTTTGTGGCCGCGCCGTCCTCGTTTGAACTTTGCACGCGGTAAATAATGCCGCCAATCCATCTCATTGGTGCGCGTGAGTTGGGCGTAGATAAAGCGATATATGGTCTCATGCGAGATCAAGCGTTTACCGCTCTCGGGGGTCCAGCTAACTTGTTGCAAGAAAGCTGGCTTCCCGACGAAGCCTGTCCTCGTGAAGGCGGGGGCGGGAAAGACTGTATTAGGAGTAACGCAAATACATTTAACCATCCGACGCGCTAAGCCACAGAGGTAGATCGCCATGTAGTTTTTCTGGTTGGCAATCGCCACATACATGAGCGGTTGATTGTTATAGGTATCGGGCTTTGTAGTGAAAGGCACTTCATAACAAATATTCCCCCAATTTATCACTTCAACATAGCCTTTGGGGAGATTGGTGAGCACTGTTTTGCGCAGCAAGGTCAATGCTTCGCGCCGCTCTGGTGGGAGCTCGCTTAGATAGCTGGCAACGGTTTTGGCGTCACTTCGCATGAGCCTTACTGTAAGCCACAGCAATTTCTGCTGCAAGCTTTGCATTGCTCATCACTAAAGCAATGTTTGCGGTGAGGGAACGGCCTTGGGTGATTTCTGCTAATCGTGCCAACAAGAATGGAGTTACGTTTTTGCCGTGCACACCAAGTTCATTGGCTTCGGCGACTGCTCTTTCAATTAATGGGGAGATTTCGTTTGCTGGAATTTCAGCAGCAAGCGGAATGGGGTTTGCCACCACCACGCCGCCTTGCAATTTCATATTCCATTTGGCGTGGATTAGGCCCGCGATCTCTTGCGGCGTATCGCAACGCATCGTAACTTTGTGGCCGCTGCTTCTTGAATAAAACGCCGGAAATTCATCGGTACCATAGCCCACCACGGGAACGCCGAAAGTTTCAAGTGTCTCTAAGGTTAGCGCCAAGTCTAAAATAGCTTTTGCACCGGCAGTTACAACAGCAACATTGCTATTTGAAAATTCAACGAGATCAGCGGAAATATCGAAATTCTTTTCCGCACCGCGATGTGCGCCACCGATGCCGCCGGTTGCAAATATATGAATTCCAGCCATGGCAGCTAACCGCATGGTCGACGCAACTGTGGTGGCACCATTCATTTTGCGTGCGACAACAAAAGGTAAATCTCGCGTTGAAGCTTTGACAATGGACGGGCCGTTTTTGGCAAAGTTTTCTAGTTCCGAATTGGAAAGTCCGGCGCGCAGTACGCCGTTTATCACGGCAATGGTTGCAGGGATTGCACCATTGTCTCGGATGACTGTCTCCACCTCTTGGGCCATCGCCAAGTTTTGTGGATATGGCATGCCATGGGCAATAATCGTGGATTCAAGGGCAACAACGGGATTGCCGGAAGCGATGGCCAATTTAATTTCGTCAGTTGTATAAACCGTCATACTACCCTCATGCTCTCATTCCTGCGCAGGCTGGAATCCGACTTGAAACATCTCCCCACTCAAAGTTGGATTCCCGCCTGCGCCGGAATGACGAACTAAGAGAGAGTTGACAATTTGCTCGCGATTACTTTTGCAGCGATATCTTGCCCGACCTTAGCAGCTTTTTCCAGTGACATATTTTGCAATAGGCCATGCACCAGGCCTGCGGTCGCGGCATCACCTGCGCCCGTTACATCAACAATGGATTTGGCTTGCGAAGGTATGTGGGCAAATGTTTTTTGATCAGAGGCATAAGAGCCGTGCAGTCCTGCGTGAATAACTATGTTTTGCAGGCCAAGTGCATGCAATATTTTGGCTGCGGATTGTGGATCGCGCGTGCCCGTGAGAGCTTCGATTTGATCGAGATTGGGAGTAGCCACATAAATCTTGCGCCGCTTTAGAATTTGTAAAAGCCGCTGCGATTTTGGCACTGATACAGGTTCGATTATCAATCTCTCAGCGTTAATGGCGCTCAAGCAATCAATCGACAAATTGCAATCGGCAACCACCAATGAGGCAGAAGCAATTTCAAATTGGCAGTTTTCAATCATTTCAACTGTCAACAATCGCATATCATTTATGGCCGTGATCATTTCACCGTTGGAATCTAGAACCGCTAGATAGGTTCCAGTGGCTTCATCCACGCGAATGACATTTTGAATATTTACGCCCGCTGCTTTGGTCGCGGCCAGAATCATATCACCGTTGGCATCATTGCCGATGATGCTGAGCAAGCGAACATCAGCACCGAGTCTGGCTAGATTGTGGGCAATGTTTCGCGCCACACCGCCTGCGGTGATACTTACTGAGCCGGGATTGGACGTTGCTGCAATGTGGACTTTCAAGGTTTTTGCCTTGATATCCACATTGGCGCCGCCAATGACAAAAAGCTTAGAAATCGGTTTTTACTCCCCCCTCGGAAAGCCTGCGGTCAACAAAGTCGTTCAGGCCATCGCGGATGCTTTCTTCCATGTATGGCTGCTGATATTCGGCCAGCGCTTGCTTGTAAACAGTGTTGGCGCGCTTAAGCGCATCGGGTGAGCCAGCGGCCAACCATTGCGGGTTGTTGCGCCAATCAGAAATAATGGGTTGGTAGAAAGCCTTGGAATAACGGTTCAGGGTGTGCTGCGCGCCGAAAAAGTGACCGCCGGGACCCACTTCACGTATCGCTTCAACTCCAAGAGCATCTTCTGTAGTTTCAAGTGGTTGCAGAAATTCGCTGACCATTTGAATCAGGTCCACGTCCATGACAAATTTCTCGAAACTGGCCACCAGCCCGCCTTCCAGCCAACCTGCACCATGCATAATAAAGTTGCCGCCGCCCATGGTGAGTGCCCAGAGCGAGAACACGCTTTCATAAGCCGCCTGAGCGTCCATCATGTTGGCAGCACAGGTGTTAGAGGTGCGATACGGAATATTATAACGCCGCGCCATTTGCCCGCCCACCATCACGGCCTTCATATATTCAGGTGTGCCGAAAGCCGGTGCGCCTGATTTCATATCGACGTTAGAGGTAAAGCCACCATAAATAACAGGTGCACCTTTTTTCACCAATTGGCAGAAAGCCAGACCCGCCAGGGCTTCGGCGTTTTGTTGAACCAGTGCACCTGCCATGGTGACGGGGGCCATTGCACCTGCAAGTGTGAACGGAGTTACGCAAATCACCTGCCCGCGTGACGACATTTCCATGATGCCGTTGATCATATAAGCATCCAGCTTCAATGGCGAATTGGTGTTGACGATCGACATCAGTGTGGGTTCACGCTCGAACTGTTCGTTGGAAATACCGCGCGCCAATCTGGAAATTTCCAATGCGTCAAGCACGCGATGGGCGCCAAGTGTATAGGCCGTCATGGGCTTATCCATCAGGGTTGCCATATCGCGCAATGCTTCAAGATGGCGGATGCCCGCATGCAGATCGACAGGTTCAACGGGATAGCCCGCGCTGAAATTGATCGCATTAAAGTGCTGTCCTAGCTTTAGAAATTTTTGATAGTCAGCGCGGTTTCCCGTACGACGGCCACCATCAACATCATGGCAGGACGGTGGGGATCCCACAGTGCCAAAGGCCATGTTATTGCCGCCAATGCGCATATTGTGATTTGGGTTGCGAGCATGCACAGTGAATTCGCTTGGGCAGTGGGACATGAGCTCGTTGATAAGGCCTGACTCAAAACGTACGCGCTCACCAGCAATTGAAGCACCCGCTTTTTTCCACATGTCGCGCGCTTCTTCATCCAGAAAATCCATGCCAATTTCGGCCAACACCTTGAGCGAGGCCAGATGGACAGATTCTTCTTCATCTTTAGAAATGATATTGGTTGGTGGGAAGTGGCGTTTTACTTGGCGGGTGGGCAATTGCGGAATGATGGCTCCACCACCTGCACCGGGGTTTGCACGAGCACCACCACGGCGGGAACGGCGGGTTTCTGCTTCACTCATTTCTTGTCATCCTTTAAAACTTCCAGCATCGGATCAGCGGCCACTTGTTTGACCAACCATTCTTCAAAGCGTTTGATTTTATTTTTGTTGTGGTGCTCGGCGTTGCAGGCAAAAAACCAATGGTGTTTGTGCTCTACTTTCATTTGAAATGGTTCTTCTAGCCGCGACATTTTAATTTCTTCCGATGCAAAAGGGCCAATCGTCATGGCGAGGCCCCTGCCCTCAATGGCGGATTCCTGGGCAAGAATGTAACTATCAACGGACAAGCGGTTGGTGGGCTTCAAGTCGCTGACGCCTGCAGATTCCAACCAAATTTGCCAATCTTCTTCGGCGGTGTAGACGTCGATGAGTTTATGTTTCTTTAAATCGTCGAGAGATTTTATTTTCAGCGATGGTGAGCATACCGGTTTCAAATATGATTTGAACAATGGACGATAATAATGGCCCGGCAATTTATTGCGGGCAAGGATTAGGCCCACATCAACATTGCGTTCATCGAAATCCCAATCGAAATAGCTGGTCGAAAGACGCACTTTCATGTCGGGATATTTGCGTTCGAAATCATGCAAGCGTGGGATCAACCATTTCAGCGCCACTGTGACATAGACTTGGATGGTGAGTTCATTATCCGTGGTTGATGGCCGCAATGCTCTGGTTTGTGCCTCGATCTGATCGAAGGCATCGCGCACAGTTGGGTAATAGGTTTGACCGAGTTGAGTGAGTTCGGCGCGGCGCGCATCGCGGCGGAACAGCAACACATCGAGACGCTGCTCTAAAAGCTTCACCTGATGGCTCACTGCCGAGCGGGTTATTCCCAGCTCTCCTGCCGCCATGCGGAATGAACCAAGACGGGCTGCGGCTTCAAATGCGGTTAGTGCACGGAGGGGTGGAAGATCACGGCGGGCCAAGGAATTCACCTGTCAGATTTGGTTGGGTTGCTTGTAACATAGAGGAATTGGCGTGTTTAGGGAGGGGGTATGGGGAAAGGTGGTGATATTTTTTCACATTATGAAGAACTTGGCACCTGCGTTATTTCTGGCTTGAATTTTTTTGCGCCATGCTTTAGTGGAATGGCTCATGGAAACTGAGCACAAATCATCGCTTTCTGGTCGAGTGACTGAATCGGGCCGCTTGAGTCTCCCTGCCGAACTGCGGCGCAGAGTGGGCCTTGAAAAAGGTGGGCCTGTGCGGATTGATATTGTTGATGGCTCTATACGCGTCACTACCATGAATGAAGTGAAAGACCGCATTCGCAACTTGGCACTAAGTTCGGGCTTAACTAAAAAAGCAAGTGTTGCGGGTTTTCTTGATTGGCGCGCAGAAGAGCGCAGAGTTGAGAGCAAAGGCAAAAGGCGTTGAGCACTGTGGTGCTCGACTCCTCCGTCATCCTCGCAGCCATTCTCGGTGAGCCAGGTGGCGATGATGTGTTTGAGCGCATAGAGGATGCTGTGGTGAGTGCAGTGAATGTTGCTGAGGTATATACTTATGCGGCAGTAAATAATTTTCCGACTATTGCGATAGATGCGTTTTTTGGCGACACGGGTGTTAAGATCGTGTCCCATACATTTGATCAGGCCGTAGTGACCGGTAAGATGGCGGCGATTACGCGCAAGGCGGGACTATCACTTGGAGATAGGGCATGTTTGGCACTTGCACTGCAGACCCGAGCCGAGGTTTTAACGGCGGATCGACCATGGCTTGTTTTCGCCGACGAACTTGAATTGACTATCAAACTTTTGCGATGAATCTGTCTATAGAACTCACCACCTCCACTTTCTCTTTGCTTATGCTTGTGGCACTTGTGGCTGGCCTTTCGCGTGGCTTCTCCGGAATTGGAGCTGCTTTGATTATTATGCCTGAGGCAAGTTCACTTGTGAGGGCAAAACTTGCTGCACCTATTTTAGTGATTATCGACCCAGTGTTTGCCAGCTTCCTCATTTTTATTGCATTTTCCGGTGGTGATAAGTTTACCAATATTCAGGTGCTGAGTTAGTATTACTCACCACCAGCAACACAAATCTGCCGCTTTGAACTTAATGCGAATAGGGGCACACTGTTACCTCCAATTGTCATTTGGACGAAAGTCAGGATGACAGAGCAAAGGGTATTTAAATATGAGCCTCGTTGAAGATATCACCAAGCGTCGTGGCGGCCGTGATGCGCGGCGGACTTTGCGTTCGACTGCGATCCCTATGTCCAAGGCTGCTGTTCGCCCTGGCATGGAGGGTGGACAGTATAAGCCACTTAAAGATGCTGATATGGTGCGCATTCATCAGACGGCGCTGAAGCTGCTCAATGATGTGGGTTTGGCGCGGGCCATTCCATCTTGCATCGAAGCCATGACGGCGCGGGGCTGTTTTATGCGCGACAATGGGCGGCTGTGCATTCCGCCCGCTCTGGTTGAAGATATTCTCGCTTCATGCGCAAAGAACTTTGTATTGCATGCGCGAAAAGCTGAGCTGGACATGGAGCCTTGGGGCAACAAGGTTTATTTTGGCACAGCGGGTGCAGCGGTTCACATTGTTGAGATTGAGACAAATTCTTACCGCGAGTCTTATCTGGCAGATTTGTATGATGCAGCGCGAATTGTGGACACTTGCGAACATATTCACTTTTTCCAACGCTCGCTGACGGCACGCGACATGCTGAATGGGCATGATCTTGATATTAACACCCTCTACGCCTCATTGGCAGGCACACAAAAACATGTGGGCACATCGATGGTGGAGCCATCACATGTTGAAGAGTGTTTGCAGATTCTGCATTACGTTGCCGGTGGTGAGAAAAAGTGGCGCGAGCGTCCGTTTGTTTCGCAATCAAATTGCTTTGTGGTTCCGCCTTTGAATTTTGCAGAAGATGCCTGCGCCTGTTTGGAGGTGGCCGCGCGAGGCGGAATGCCAGTGTTGTTGCTTTCGGCTGCGCAAGCGGGAGCGACAGCGCCTGCGGCATTGGCTGGCACTGTGGTGCAGGCTGTTGCGGAATGTTTGGCGGGGCTGGTCTATATCAATTGCGTGGTGCCAGGTGCCATTGCCATATGGGGGCCTTGGCCGTTCGTTTCTGATCTGCGCACCGGTGCGATGAGTGGTGGTTCTGGTGAGCAAGCATTGATCACTTCTGCCTGCGCGCAGATGGGCCATTATTTTGGCCTCACAGTTGGGTCGGCTGCTGGCATGTGCGACGCTAAAATGCCAGATATTCAAGCCGGCTATGAAAAGGGTTTAACGGCCGGCATTTCGGCCATGACGGGTATTAACTTGATGTATGAATCGGCTGGCATGCACGCCTCGCTTTTGGGCTTTTGTTTGGAAAGCCTGCTGATTGATAATGATATGTTGGGTGCGATTAACCGCAATGTGCGTGGCATTGAGGTGACAGAGGATACGCTCTCGCTCGATGTAATTACTGAGACTTGTTTGCAAGGGCCGGGGCATTATTTGGGTTCCAATCAAACTCTGACCATGATGCAGACCGAATATATTTATCCTGCCATGGCCAATCGCATGAGCCCTAAGGAATGGAACGAAGCAGGCAAGCCAGATATTTTGACGAAAGCCATTGCGAAGAAGAAAGAAATTCTTTCAACCTATTACCCAGAGTATATTCCGCTGGAAATTGATGCGGTCATTCGCGCGCATCATGATATTAAACTGCCAAGAGAAGTGATGGAGATTGGCGATCCAAGGTGGAATAAATGAAAGTACGATCTTTGGCTTACGCCCGCTGGGCGTTAGCCATATCAAACAAAATACCGTCATTCCCGCGAAAGTGGGAATCTCTATAATTTTTGAGAGATTCCCGCTTTCGCGGGAATGACGGCTTGGAGTGGCGCGGGCGTAGTGATCGCTGTAGTGTTAAGAGATGAGGGAAGAGATATCACCCGCTGTCTATATTACGGCCAGCCGCAAAGATGGGGTGCTCTATATTGGCGTCACAGGTGCTCTTTGGAACCGCGTTGCAACTCATAAAGATTCAACTGTCAGAGGCTTTACACAAAGATATAATGTCCATTTTTTAGTTTGGTATGAACATCATCATTCAATGGAGGCAGCTATTTTACGCGAAAAGCAATTGAAGAAATGGTACCGCGCTTGGAAGATTGCGTTGATTGAAAGCTTTAATCCTGATTGGTTGGATTTACATGATTGTATTGATCCAATAGGTACACTTGTAGAAATTTGAATCCGGAACATTGTCAAAGATGAGCAGGAATTTTATTTCAATAATAGGGAGATTCCTACTTGCGCAGGAATGACGAATCTAAAATGGAACACCCCATCCTCACCAGCATTGGCCGTGAAAGGTTCACGACACTTGGTTGGTTTTCACCCACCGATATGGGCGAGACCAAACAAGTTATTCTTATAGGCAATGTTGGCCCTGATATGTTTTCGCGCTTTGTGCGGTCTGGCGCGCCCACGATGGATGAGTGGACGCGGGTTGTGGTTGATCGACTTGCGGCGGACTTGGGTGCGCGAGCAGTGTTTCCATTTGATAAGCCAGCGCTGCCTTTTTTATCTTGGGCACGCATGGCGGGGGCTGGGCATGTTTCTCCATTGGGCCTGAACATTCACCCAACTTATGGGTTGTGGCATGCTTACCGTGCGGCTTTGTTATTTCCGGTGGAATTTGATTTTCCGCGTTCTTCAGTTGGCGCGCATCCATGCGAGAGTTGTCTTGACAAGCCGTGCTTGAGCGCTTGTCCGGTCAAAGCTTTTGACGGTTCTTCTTATGAAGTTGCCGCTTGTGGTGCATATCTTAAATCGGATGCGGGCCAGACTTGCATGGAGGGTGGATGTTTGGCGCGGGCTGCTTGCCCGGTTGGCAAGACCTATCACTATTCAAAACCGCAAACCCAATTTCATATGAGGGCGTTTCGTGAACTACGATAGAATTAAAGCAAAATTGGCGGCAGGCGAAAACATAATTCTCGATGGTGGCACTGGAACGGATATTCAGCGCCGCGGTGCGCCGATGAGTGGTGATACGTGGTGTGCTGATGCGAACGCCACGCATGGCGAAATTATTCGCGCAGTGCATGATGACTATATTGCTGTGGGGGCAGATATCATCACTGCCAATAGTTTTGCGTCCAGCCCACTCTCGTTCAATGCTTATGGGCGTGATGAAGAAATGCTGACGCTGGATGCGGCGGCAGTTTCTCATGCCAAAGCTTCAGCGCAAGGCCATGATGTTTGTGTTGCGGGTTCATTCTCCACCATGCGGCCGGTCTATGCTGGAACTGACCGCACGGATTTGAGTAAGAATTGGACGCGCGATGAAGCCATGGTTTTGTTCCGGCGCAAGGCGCAAAACTTAAAAGCGCTTGGTGTTGATCTTCTGATGATGGAGATGATGCGCGATACAGATTACTCTCTGTGGGCATGCGAAGCAGCGCTGGAAACGGGCCTTCCAGTTTGGATTGGTATTTCAGTTGAAAAGCATGGCGATATGCTGACGGGCTTTGGCCGCGAAGATCAAAAATTTGATGATGTGGCCAAAGCCATGGCAGGTTTAAAGCCCGAGGTGATTTCTATTATGCACACATCACCAAACAACACCGATGAAGCACTGGCAATTTTACGAAAATATTGGAATGGGCCAGTTGGCACCTATCCCGAGTGTGGATATTTTAAAGCGCCTGACTGGCAATTTGTCGATGTGATTGCGCCTTCTGATTTGGTGCGGAAATCGCATGAGTGGAATAAATTGGGAGCAACTATTTTTGGTGGATGTTGTGGCTTGGGACCTGACCACATTCACGCTTTGGCTGAAGAGTTCAAATGATGAAAACGGGTTCCTGTTTATGTGGAGCTGTGGCTTTTGAAATCTCGGGGCCGATGGATGATGTGATAGCCTGCCATTGTGCACAGTGCCGCAAAATGACCGGAAACTATTGGGCCTCCACACATGTGGCTGACGCGGACTTGAAATTCACGCAACAAGAGGGCCTGAAATGGTTTACTTCGAGTGCTGAAGCCAAACGAGGGTTTTGCAAGGAATGCGGATCGTCGCTTTTCTGGAAAATGAATGGTGCTGATCGCACCTCAATTTGTGCAGGCTCGATTGATGGCAAGACTGATTTGAAATTGGGCGGGCATATTTATTGTGCCTCGGCCGGGGACTATTATGAGATTGCAGGCGGCAGCTATCAAAAGGCCAAATGGTGAGTTTGCCCACAGGCTGATTTGTTACTGGCTTGTTTGCTGATTGCTAGTAATTTGTGGTCATGAATCAACTTCAGAACTCTGACCGGCGCAGTTTCTTGCGCAATGTTTTATTGGCCATGCTTTTTGCGGGTGGCATTTGGTTTTATTTACAGCCTGCGGTGCATAAGCCTTCGTTAAACCCCACAGCGGAAATTCTCCAAATTGGAATTGCCAATGCCGGGTCTTTTCAAGTTTCAATGTGGGTGCCTGCGGGTTCAACTTCAGATTCAGTTCCGGGAATTGCCCATGTGTTGGAACATGTGAAATTTAAAACCAACGGGGGCGATGGTTTTTCAGCATTTGACGCAATCTCCGGATCCAATTCTAATGCGGCAACCAGTTTTGATACGACCCGTTATGATTTGAACGTGCCACCAGAAGGTTTGGTTAAGGCGCTTGAAGCACTTTCGACTATTCAGCAGCCGATTAAAATTACGGAAGCTGACTTGAAATTGGAAAAGACGATCGTGCAGCAAGAACTTTTGCAGCGGTCACAAAGCGATCCCGACACGCCATTTTACACCGAATTTTATGCAAAGCTCTATCATGGCCTGCCCTATGAGAATGCCCCGGGTGGCACTCAAGAATCTGTAGCCAATGTTAGCCTTCAGAACATTCTTGATTTTGACGCCGCACATTATTCAAAAAGCAAAATTTTTCTGTTGATCTCCGGTCCTGAACTAACGCCCGCTCAACGTGCCACGGTTGATATGGTGTTTCCTCAGTCTGTTGTCGCCCGAATTTCTGTGGCCCGAGATTTAACCATGAAACGCGCGGATCAAGAGTTATTGGGGCGACCAGTTTTTTTGCCCGCGCAAAAATTTACCGCGATAGCCCCTGAAGAATTGAAGGCAGAAAAAACTTCACCGCGGGTGCGCAGTGTGAAATTGAGTTTTGCAAAACTTGTATCGGCGCCCACGGAATGGAAATCAGTAGTTGCAGCCGGCATTTTGCGCAGCGCTGTGGTGAGCCGGCTGCCAGACGGGCTGCATGATAAAATTTCTGACGACAATCGTATGGTGCAGAGTTGGTCATTTTCTGTCGAGCGCTTGTATGAGGGCATGTGGCAGATCAATTTTTCTGCTGACGTCGAAAATGGCGTTGACCCCAAAGACGTGCGTGCGGCGTTTGAAGGCTATTTGGCGGAGCTGGCAAAGACAGGACTTTCACGCAGCAGCTTTGATCGACTAAAAGAGCGTAATTTTTTGTTGAGCGAGTGGGAGAATGCCAGTTCACGCGCATTTACTCTTGCCGAAGATAGTCTGCGATTTGGCTATTCAAAAGCCATTTCATTTATGGACGATTTGAAGGAAGCGAAAGTGGAAGATGTGAATGAACTTTTGAAATTTTTGCAACGGCCTGGCCGCGTTGGCGTTGCCCTTTTGAAGCCGGAAAGTGTTGCGCCATGAAATACTTGGCGATCGCTTTATCGATTTTGATCTGGTTTGGTGGCATTGCCAGAGCCGAAGATTTGCCCTTGGTTTCATTGACTACAGCCAAAGGCATTGTTTTCAACTTTATCCAATCTGACATTCAAGATACCGTTGCGGTTTCAATTGCCTTTCGGGGTGGCATGGCTTCTGACGACAGCTCTGGACCAGCGACAGCTTTTATTGCACCTAGCCTTATGACTACTGGTGCTGGTGGCAAGAGTAACTCGGAACTCTATGAAGCGTTTCAGGACGTGGGGGGCGCATTTTCTGTATCTGCAAATACTGACCAAACTTATGCGGATCTCTCGGCTCCCTCCAAACGCATTATGGAAGCTGCTGCTTTGGCAAATCTGGTTTTAACAAAACCGGATTTTCCAGAGTTGAAACTGAAGCAACGGCGCGAAGCGCTGGCCGAGCGGATTGAAGAGATTAATTCCTATCCGGAAGGTGCTTTGCAAATGGCCTTTAACTTGGCAGCAGCAGAACCGCACATTTATCAAAATTATTTTAACCCGACTGCAGAAGCTGTGCGCCGTGTGACTAAAGCGGATCTCCTTCCTTGGGTGGCCAGGCACATTACACGTGACCGCATTTTGGTCAGTGTGGTTGGAAAATTGGATCATGACAAGGCCGGTGAAATTGTTGACATTATGCTAGAAGGATTGCCTTTACATTCGGATTTGCCAAATACGCCGCGCATGGTTTTCAAACCAGCACCGCGCGCCCCAATTCGGGTTGCATTTGCAACAGGTGATCAGGCCATTTTGAGTTTCGGAATGGCGCAAGATTTTAAGGCCGACTTGCACCAGTGGCTGGCTGCTTCCATGCTCAGCCAAATTTTTGTGGGCGACCAAAAATCGCGCCTGTTCAAAGATATTAGAGAATCATCCGGGGCTACTTATGGGTTGCAGCCTAACCTTGCATTCTATGAAGCCATGTTAGTGAACTCGGTTTCGGGCCGCATAGATAAAAGCAAAATTGATGAGACAGTGGCATTGGTTAGAAAATCATGGGACAAGTTCAGGGAAGATGGACCTGATGATGAAGAAATAGCCAATGCTCGCGCGAATATGGGCGAGTATATTCGCAATTCCACCCGCGCTCATGTGCGCCTGTCTGGGCTCATTCGTGATTATATGACGGGGCATTGGACTGCGGAAGAGATTCGCAATATGCCCCAAATGGTCGAGAAAATTGACTTGAAAGATAAAGCCTTGCTTAAGGATTTGTTTCCAGAAAATCCAATTATTGTGATTGCACAATGATTGGTTTAGCTGGTGGGTGAAAGTCATTGAAAATGAATGAAGCCACCTCAACCGTAAATTATTATTTGCCGCCATTCCAGCGTTGGATTGGATTCATTGCTGCTTGTATTGGCATGTTTATGGCCATTTTGGATATTCAAGTGGTTGTGACCTCGCTTCCGGTGATTGAAGCGGCTTTGGCCATTGGCCCCGAACAGATGAGCTGGATCCAGACTTCATATTTAACTGCAGAAGTCATAGCCATTCCGCTCACTGGATTGTTGATGCGGGTGTTCACCATGCGCTGGCTTCTCGTTGGCAGTTTGATTGCGTTTACGTTGGCTTCGGTGGGTTGTGCTGCCAGTAGTAGTTTTTTCGATCTCCTCGTGTGGCGGGTTCTTCAAGGCTGTGCTGGAGGTTTGCTTATACCTTTAGTGTTCACCAGCATTTTCCTGTTGTTCCCACCGGGTTATCGTCAAACTGTAGCAACTACGCTTGGCGGTTTTCTGGCGGTTCTTGCGCCAACGCTTGGGCCGGTAGCTGGTGGGTGGATTACTGAAAATTACAGTTGGCATTGGCTGTTTTTGATCAATGTTATTCCTGGTTGCATCGCAATTATCATGGCCGTTTCGTGTTTGCCAAAAGCGGCTCGCAATTTCGAACTCCTCAAAACCATTGATTGGCTTTCGCTCCTGTGGATGGGACTGGGCTTGGCACTTTTGTTGATCGGCTTAAAGGAAGCACCTGGCCGAGGTTGGACTTCCGGTGTTGTGCTCAGCTGCTTGGTTGCGGTTCCGATTTTTGGGTGGTTGATGTGGCGCAGGCCAAATCCGGTTATTATGTTTCATTTGTTTGAAGATCGGGCTTTAAGTTTTGGTTGTATGCTGAGCTTTCTACTTGGTTTTTGTTTGTTTGGTGCGGTCTATCTGCTGCCCGTTTTTCTGGCCTTTGTGCGCGGCCATGGGCCGATGGAAATTGGGATGGTAACTTTGGTCAGCGGTGCGGCACAGCTGATTGCAGCGCCAATTGTCGTGCAGCTTGATCGACGCTTTGATGCGCGCCTGCTCGCTGCGTTGGGTTTTGGGATATTTGGAATTGGACTGTTCATGGGCAGCGGCATGAATATTGAATCCGACTATGATGCAATGTTTTGGCCGCAAATTGTACGTGGCGTTGCCATTGCGCTGTGTATTTTGCCACCAATACGCTTTGCGCTGGCTTTAGTGCCATTGGATAAAATAGGCGATGCCAGCGGCTTGTTTAACGTCTCGCGCAATATTGGTGGAGCCATTGGCATTGCCTTGCTGGACACGGTTATGTTCGGTCGGTCGCCTGATTATTCGCAACATATTATGGACTTAGTCAAATCGGACCCAGCTGCGGCGGCTGCCATTTTGAAAATGGCCGTGGCGGATATTCCGACACCAGATGATGCTATGGGACTCATGTCAATTATTGATGCTGTCCAAGCTGCTGGGCTTACCATGGCGATTAATGAGGGTTGGCTGATGCTGGGGGGCGCTGCCCTGATTGCGCTGCCCTTGTTGTTTGTGTTGGGCCCGATTCGCAGTGCAGTTCCGGCTTCAAAACTCGCCCGTGACGCGCATATCGTGCCAAACGTTACGACCTGAAGTCGAGTTTTCTGGTTTCGTTTGGCTGATTTATTTTTTTAATAAAAACGCTTCGGGGCTTGACGGGTGTCAAGGCTCTTGATGGTTTGATCCACAGCAAGAACTGATCTGTGTTTTAATTATAAGTAACACTTGAGCTTACGGCCAGAATCGGGCGAAGGTCAGCTTATCCACAGAGATGACGAAACTGTGGACACAATATCTGGTATTAACTTCTCGTTAACACACTAGCTATTGACGGCCTGCTTGCTCTGTAATAGTTTTCTCTTCCAAGGTCGTGCGGCGGAATAAAGGCAAATCTGTCGGTTCTGCGTGGGTGCAAAAAGCTTTTATAGCGGTTTTGCAGAGTGAGCAGTCAGCACGCGTTGGTGGCGATAACATTCGCCAAAACAGGGATAGCGTAAACGCGGATGGGTAACTTCCGTGCGCATTTTTATGCGCGCGGTCATAATTTAATAGACTTCTTTAGGGGCACTAAGATGCGGATTGAACGGAAATATACCAAGGCTGGCCAAGACACTTATGCGGGACTCGATTTCCGCGTTGCTGTGAGCGAAATAAAGAACCCTGATGGTTCTATCGTGTTTCGCTTGGCTGATATTGAGGTGCCATCGGCTTGGAGCCAGGTGGCCAGTGATATTCTGGCCCAGAAATATTTCCGCAAAGCTGGTGTTCCAAAGGCGCTGAAGCGCGTTGAAGAAGAAACGGTTCCATCATGGTTGTGGCGGTCGGTTGCCGATGAAGAAGCGCTGGCGCATCTGCCCCTTAAGGAACGCACCCGTGGTGAAAATTCGGCCAAGGAAGTGTTCAATCGCTTGGCTGGCACCTGGACCTATTGGGGCTGGAAGGGCAACTACTTTACAAGTGAAGACGACGCGCGCGCATTTTATGATGAGCAGTGCTTTATGCTGGCAACACAAAAATGTGCGCCGAATTCACCGCAGTGGTTTAACACGGGGCTACATTGGGCTTATGGCATTGATGGCCCGGCACAAGGCCACCATTATGTGGACCATGAAACTGGCAAACTGACCAAATCAAAAACGGCTTATGAACATCCGCAGCCACATGCTTGCTTCATTCAAGGTGTGTCTGATGATCTGGTCAACGAAGGCGGCATTATGGACCTTTGGGTGCGTGAAGCGCGTCTGTTTAAATACGGCTCCGGAACTGGCTCTAACTTCTCAGCTTTGCGCGGCGAAGGCGAAAAACTTTCAGGCGGCGGTAAATCATCTGGCTTGATGAGCTTCCTCAAAATTGGGGACCGTGCTGCCGGTGCCATTAAATCAGGCGGCACCACACGGCGTGCGGCCAAGATGGTGGTGGTTGATGTGGATCATCCCGATGTTGAAAACTATATCGAGTGGAAAGTGAAGGAAGAGGAAAAAGTTGCCTCGCTGGTGACTGGCTCCAAGATTGTGAAGAAGCACCTCACAGCCATTATGAAGGCTTGCGTAAATTGCGAAGGCTCTCGTGGTGATTGTTTTGAGATTGAAAAGAACCCTGCTCTCAAACGCGCCGTTAAGGATGCGCGCCGCAACATGGTGCCTGATAATTATATCAAGCGCGTGGTGCAATTTGCAAAGCAAGGTTATACTGAAATTGCCTTCGACACTTATGATACCGATTGGGACGGTGAAGCTTATCGCACTGTGTCTGGCCAGAACTCTAATAACTCGGTTCGGGTGACAGATGAATTCTTGAAGGCTGTAGAGACTGACGGCGACTGGAACTTGATTGGCCGCACCAATGGCAAGGTTTATAAAACTTTGAAGGCGCGTGACCTTTGGGATAAGATTGGCGCTGCCGCTTGGGCCTCTGCTGATCCTGGCATTCAGTTCCATTCCACCATCAATGATTGGCACACCTGCCCGGCGGCAGGCGAAATTCGCGCGTCCAATCCATGTTCCGAATATATGTTCTTGGACGATACTGCGTGCAACTTGGCATCGCTGAACTTGCTGCAATTCCGTGAACCAAATTCCAACAAGTTTGACATTGCTTCGTTTGAACATGCGGTGCGGCTGTGGACTGTGGTTCTCGAAATCTCGGTGATGATGGCGCAATTCCCATCGAAGGAAATTGCTCGTCTCTCGTATGATTATCGCACGCTTGGTTTGGGCTTTGCCAATATTGGTGGCTTCCTGATGATCAGCGGCATTCCTTATGACAGCCATGAAGGCCGTTCAATCTGTGCAACTGTCTCAGCAATTATGACTGGCATTGCCTATGCCACATCAGCTGAAATGGCATCTGAACTTGGACCCTTCGCTGGTTATGCCAAAAATGCTGACAGCATGTTGCGCGTGATGAAGAACCATCGCCGCGCTGCCTATGGTGCGGTTGTTGGCTATGAAGGTGTGCGCACTGCTCCGGTGCCTTTGAATGAGGGCGACCTTAAAGATAAGTCACTTGCTGCTGCTTCGCGCCGCGCTTGGGATTTGGCGGTTGAGCTTGGTGAAAAGCACGGTTACCGCAATGCGCAATCAACTGTGGTGGCACCTACTGGCACCATTGGCTTGGTGATGGATTGTGACACCACGGGCATTGAACCTGATTTTGCGTTGGTAAAATTCAAGAAACTTGCTGGTGGTGGGTATTTCAAGATCATCAATCAATCCGTTCCAGAAGCACTGCGCACATTGGGATACACTGCTGAACAGATTGAAAAGATCATTAGTTATGCAGTGGGCCACGGCACCTTATCAGATGCCCCTGCCCTCAACCATACAGCGCTTAAAGCCAAGGGCTTTGGTGACGAGCAAATTGCCAAGATTGAAGGCGGGCTTGCTTCTGCCTTTGACATTAAGTTCGTGTTCAACAAATGGACGCTTGGCGAAGACTTCTGCAAAACCGTTCTGAAGATATCGGATGCACAGCTCAATGATTTCAGCTTTGACATGCTGGCGCATCTTGGCTTCTCACGCTCAGACATCGACAAAGCCAACATCCATGTGTGCGGTGCGATGACCCTTGAGCAAGCACCTGGTTTGCGTGATGAGCATTTGCCCGTGTTTGATTGCGCCAACCCTTGTGGACGCATTGGCAAGCGCTATCTCTCGGTTGAAAGCCACATTCGCATGATGGCGGCTTCGCAATCGTTTATCTCTGGAGCGATTTCAAAAACCATCAACATGCCAAATGATGCATCGGTTGAAGAATGCGCCGCATCTTATATGTTAAGCTGGAAGCTTGGTGTGAAGGCCAACGCTTTGTACCGCGATGGCTCAAAGCTTTCGCAGCCTTTGTCCTCACAACTCATCGCTGATGAGGAAGATGAAGATGATGGCGTGGATGCATTGATGGCCAAGTCGCCGGTGCAACGGGTTGAAACCATCGTTGAAAAAATTGTGGAACGCATTGTTGAACGCGCTGCCGACCGCGATAAGCTGCCCTCACGCCGCAAGGGTTACACACAAAAAGCGGTTGTGGGTGGGCACAAAGTATATTTGCGCACCGGTGAATATGATGATGGCAAGCTGGGTGAAATTTTCATTGATATGCACAAGGAAGGGGCTGCCCTTCGTGCCATGATGAATAACTTCGCCATCGCCGTTTCAGTGGGCTTGCAATATGGCGTGCCGTTGGAAGAATTTGTCGATGCCTTTACATTCACCAAGTTTGAACCAGCCGGCATGGTGCAAGGCAACGAGTCGATCAAGAACGCAACGTCGATCCTCGACTATGTGTTTCGTGAACTTGCAGTGTCATATCTTGGCCGTCATGAGCTTGCCCATGTTGAAGCTTCAGAAATGGGCTTTGATGCTTTGGGCAAAGGTGTTGGTGAAAAGCCATCAGTGCCAGCGCAGCGCTTCGTGTCGTCAGGTTTCGTGCGCAAGCAAAACCTCGCCAATGTTGTGGTGATGCCGCAGACTGCATCAAGCAATTCGGCCCACGCCTTGCAAATGCGGCTTTCGGACTCAGCGGGGGTTTTGGCCTTAGCTGAACCTGCAAGCGTCGCATATACCTATGCTGCTCCTGCCCCTTCAATGGACCTACGCAGCCAAGCCAAGATGAAAGGCTATGAAGGCGACACCTGTGGCGAATGCGGCAACTACACCATGGTGCGCAACGGCACCTGCTTGAAGTGTGACACGTGCGGCTCAACCAGCGGGTGTTCGTGAGACAGATCAAATCCACATGAGAAATGGCGGGGAGTAATCCCCGCCATTTTTTATGCACATCAGCCCCAGCCTTTGTCATCGCCGGATTTATTCCGGCGAACCATGCTGGGGTGCGTTGGGTATTTGATTGAGCGTAGCGTCACGCATCTCTACTCTTGGACAGATG
>JANOUE010000023.1:0-100033 GCA_031416755.1 Hyphomicrobiales bacterium | reverse complement strand
TTCGCGCCGTCCGGCGTTGGGCTCGGAAATAATCACCAGCCCCGCGCCGCGTAGTTTCGAGAGCGCGGCATGGGCCAGTCCCATAGGGCCTGCACCGAGGATCAGTACAGTCTCTCCGACCTCAATTCCAATGCGCTTTTGGCCGTGAATCGCACAGGCAAGCGGCTCAATGAAGGCGGCGTGATCATATGGCATGTCTTTTGGCAGGATGTAGATGTTTTCCGCCGGAACGACCACATACTCCGCCATGCCACCGTGATCATGAACTCCTAACTGACGCACTTCCGCACAGAACAGTTTTTGATTGTTGCGACAGTACCAGCAATGCCCACAAGCAATGTTGATATCGGCAGTCGCCCTGTCACCTTCTTTTACATAGTCGACACCGGAGCCAACCGCCGCGACTTCACCCGCGAATTCATGCCCGATGATCAGCGGCAGATTGGGTGCCGGAAACCGTCCCTTTACGATGTGGGAATCCGTGCCGCAAATGCCACACCGATGGACACGCAACAGGACCTCTCCCGGGCCGGGTTCTGGTCGCTTGACCTCTTCGAACCGCAGATTGTTGGCGCTGTGCAAGACCGCAGCCTGCATGGTTTTTTGCATCGTCTCAATCCCATTATACTGCGGCCTGAAACGGCCGGTTCCTGATCGCACTCATTTTTTCCAATTGCTTGTCCGACAATTGGTACTGGCGGACACACCGCCACCTTTTGTTTAAGGTCTTGGCCGCACCGAACCCGGGGTGCCGTCGGCGCTCCCGGTCCGCCAACCAAATCCGCATCTAAAACCAGCTTTTCGCGGCACTTTCCGTAATCGTATTAAAAAACTAAATCGTTTTAGTTATTTATTTGGCAATCGATCGCCTGTCAAGAGTTTTTTGCGAAAGCGTTCCAAATAGCGGGCGACACCGAGATTGAATTGGCGCCAGTGTACGTTCAGCGCTTCAACTGAGCCGCGTGCCGATCAGGATGGTCTTTCAGGGGGTGTTTGAGAAGTCGCCTGTAAATACGCGCCGAACAATGACCCCACCTCCCGTCTTGCGTAACGCGTTGTAGTTATTTGACAATAGTTGATTGATGTGGGGTCAAGCATCGCGTCCAATGATGACCCCTTGCAAAAGGCCGATAGTCAATCAAAAACAATCAATTAGAGCATTTTCCAGAGGGGTCATTTTTTGGCGCAATTTCACACAATGTGCTGGTGGACGGTAGCAACAATGCGCCAAATGCGAGATATCTAGAACTAAAAGTTTTTGTCATGGGTCTCTTCCTTTGTGAGTCGGGTTATGTTGAGGGGACGCAAAAACAGCGCCAAGACGAGGGCTGCGAATGTGGCAATCAGCCACCAGGCGTCTCGCGCGCGATCACGAATTACGTCGGCCAGGAGTTGACCGTTGTAGATGTCCTTGATGCCGAGTACAGCGAAACTGAACCGCTCCAGATGCTTGGCAGGGAAAGCTTCTTCGATGCCATTGCGGATGGTTTCATAGGTCGCGAATGATTTGATGATTTCTTTTTCCAAAGGCTTTGCAACGCCCAGCGTGCGGAAGACGCCGCCCGCCACTTGATTGTCGGGATCAAGCGTGTCGCCAATCAGCGGCTTTATGAGCACGAGAGCGAGCCAGACCGCGACGGCAACCAGCAAAGCCGATGGCATTCTTTTGAAGCTCAGTGTGAACATGAAGCCGAGTAAAAAGCAGTACATCACGTGGATCGTCGCCATGCCAAACACCCTGGCAATGTGCAACAGATCGGAGGCGCTCAAGCCCACACCGCTGATGACCGCAAGGGCAATCGCACTGACCTGAGCCCTGCAAATTGATCCAAAAGTGAGTAGAGTCTGATCCCGTTTTTAAGGAGAAGACGATGAAGCAGAGCAGATTATCGGGATATTGCGTGAGCAAGAGGGCGGCATGACAGTTGCTGACCGGTGCCGCAAGCATGCGATTGGCAAGGCGACGTTTTTTAAGTGGAAAGCACGGCTTGGCGGCATGGATGTGAGCGATGCCCGTAAGTTGACGCAGCTTGAAGATGAGAACGCCAAGCTGAAGAAGCTGCTGGCCGATAGCCTGCTCGACAATTTGATGTTGAAAGATATCAACTCAAAAAAGAGATTTGGCTATCGCAGATTGCATCAGATGTTGAAGCGTAAAGGCATTGTGATGAACCTCTGCGGGTATAGTCCTGAGGCATAGGTAACATTTTGTACCTAAGACATCGGTGACGGCATCACAGGTTCGCACTGCACTCTTCTGGCTTAAACTGGCGTAGATCAGTGTCTTGAGCCAAGCGGACCATTGCCGCTGCGATGGTTTTGGGGGCATTGGCGACGATACCAGCGAGGATGCAATTGCTTGCGGCGGCGATGAAAGGCGTGTGGAAATGCCGCCCGCCCGTTCCATAACCTCCTAGGCCTATCTGCAATATTGCGTCAGAATTCCTGTGGTTTGTAGTCGCTGGTTTCAGACGGGGCGACGGCTTGCAGGAGTTCAACTGATTTTCGCACACCCTCAACACGCGACAGCATCACGTCTTCATGTTCGATGGAGAGCCAGCCGTCATACCCCACCATGCGCAAGCGGTAGCAGAAGTCTTTCCAGAATTGCTGGCCGTTGCCATAGCCCAGAGTGATATAGCTCCAGGCACGACCCGGAATATCCATCAGTGAGCCATTCTCAAGTCGGCTGGTCAGTGCTGCAACTGGCTTATTGATGAAGGTGTCTTTGGCGTGGATGTGCAGGATGGCCGAACCCAATGCATCGATTGCCGCCAGCGGATCAGCGCCCATCCACATCAAATGAGACGGATCGAGATTGGCACCCACGATGGGGCCAATTTCTTTACGCAAGCGCAACAAGCTGGGCACATTGTAAACCAGTTGATTGCCATGCAGTTCAACGGCTAATTTTTTGACGCCATGCTCCTGAGCAAAGGTTGCAAGCTTGGCCCAATAGGGAAGTGCGCGTTCTTCCCATTGATATTTCAACATGGTCTGGGTTTCTGGCGGCCATGATGACACAACCCAGTTTGGCATTTTATCCCCAGCAGCACCTTCAGGCAGGCCGGACATTAGCACGATGGTTTCGAGGCCGAGTTCTCCGGCCAGACGGATCGTGTCATGCAAGGCTTCTGATTGCGTATCGCCTTCTGTGGGGTGGAGTTGGTTGCCATTGGCATTGAGTGCGATGATCTCGAGGTTGCGCTGCTTTACCGCAGCAACAAATGTTTTCCGCGCGGCAGTGTCGCTGAGCAGAGATTTCAGATGCAAATGCGGGGCTGATGTCCAGTTGGCGGCGTTGAACTCAACGCCTTCAATTCCCAGTTGGGCCGCCGTGTCGAGCATCTGATCGAACGACAAATGCCCAAGTGAGTCCGTGACCATTCCGATTTTCATTGTGGCCTCACATATAAAACTTGGGTTTTGCAATCTGCGTCACAGCAACAGTCTTGCCCGTGTTCAAGGCTTCAACGCCTGCTTCGGCAACAGCGGTGGAACAATAGCCATCCCAAGCCGAGGCACCGAGATTGGGTTTGCCGGTTTGCACGGATTTGACCCATGCGCGGTTTTGTTGGCGGTAGGCATCCACAAAGCGCGGGCGCCAGTCAGCGGGGTAAGTGTTGATCTGTTTGAGGCCAAGGTTGATGTCGGCATTCACAGGTGCGCGAAGGAAAGCAGTTCCCTTTTCGCCCACCAATTCAGCGCGCACGTCATAGCCATAGGTAGCGCTGATGTTGACTTCAATGTTGACGAGCTGGCCTGCGATGGTTTCGAGCACCATAAACACGGGCGCGGTTTGACCGCCACAGGGTGGACGGAAGACGCTGATGGATTTGAAATCCGAATCCAGCATCCACCGTGCAACATCGAATTCATGTGGTGCTGAATTGCAAATCGCCATGGACGCTTGAAAGCCATAGGCCGGGGCCACATTGCGGTGGAAACAATGAAACATCAGCGCTTTTCCAAGATCGCCGCGTGTCAACAGCGATTTTATTTCGGTATAGGATGGGTCGAAGCGGCGCATGAAGCCGATTTGCACAAGGTGCTTGCCACGCTTTTCCTCAGCTGCCAGCACCGCCAGGCATTCCTTCGAATCCTGTGAGAGGGGCTTTTCACACAACACGGGCATTCCTGCTGCGATGCAAGCCAATGTCAGTGGTGCATGAAATTGGTCAGGTGCTGCAATGACGACGGCGTCAACCGATGCGTCATTGATCACCGCGAGTGGATCGCTCACCACATGCATTGCACCTGTGGCTTCTGCGACCGATTTTGCGCGTGCTTGGTCGGCGTCACAAATAACCTGCAAAGTTGTTCCCGGCACTTCCTCAGAAAATATACGGGCATGATCTGCCCCCATGATGCCTGCACCAATGATGCCAATACGAAGTGTCATGATTTTGCGTTTACCTTTGCGATCTTCTTTTCATAGCGCGCCTCCATTTGGGCCTGCGCTTCTTTGCTGCCATCGTGCCAAGTGCCAAACAGCTTGTCGATGCCAGTTGCACCATCAGCGTAGTTTACTTCAAAATGCTTGTGGTGCAGGTAATGGGCAAAGGCGTGTGTATCAAAGCCAGTATTTTTACCCAGTTCCATTTTGTCAAAGCCAATGTGACCAACAACGGCACCTGTGCCAGTGATTTGCAAATTGTAGAGGAACAGCAAGGGGTGAGATGGGACAATGAGATGAATGAGAGAGTCTGACCAGTACAGGAGATGCTCAATTGGGTGCATCGACAGGCTTGACCAGGGGCTTGGGTTGACCGAGTTGTGATGCACCGAATGAATGTATTTGTAGAAAATCGGAACGTGGATCAAGCGATGAATGCAGTAGAAGTGCACCTCATGATAAACTGGCATCACAAAAGCAAATGCGATGAACCAGATGGGATATTCTGCGAAGGTTCCCCACAGTCCATAGCCGTTGGCATAGCACCACAAGCCAAACACTTCATAGGCTGTCCAGATCGGAACACCTGAGGCAAAGGAACGAATGATGTTGTCGATGTTCTGGTTCTTGAACATGAACACATCGCTGGGCTGCTCGGAAGGCCACTTGCCGTTGAATTTGAAATGATTGCCCTGTGCACGCTTGACGTAAAGCCGGAGTTCCAGTGCACCGTAAATGACAAGAACCAAAAGCGCATTGCGTGCAAAGAGGTAGGCAATCCAATCCAGCTGCAAAGTTTTCAGCGTTTCGATGGATGGCGTAAGATAGAACCATTGCACCAGCGCCACAGCAATGAACAGCAGGTTCCAGGGAAACAAATAGCCGACCAACCATTCAAGGTATTTCCGAGGCTCACGTGGCCATGTCAGATAGGCAGCCAGTCCAATCGGTTCTTTGGGATTCCAATCGCCGCGTTTGTTTCGCGTCCCACTTTGCAAGTCATCCATGAACTTTCCCTTCAACTTCTGCCTCGAGTGCCGCCATGGTTTCGCCGCCAGCCATGAGGTCGGTAATTTCTTCGCGGGTCTTTTGGCCTTTGCGGAAATCAGCAGCGACGGCACCTCGGATCAACACCGCAAAGTGGTCGCCCACAGCCATGGCATGCATGACTTGATGCGTGATAAAAATCACGGCGAGACCGCGCTTCTTGGCTTGGTTGACAATGCGCAGGACATGCGAAGCTTGCTTGACACCAAGGGCAGCTGTTGGTTCATCAAGAATGAGAACTCGCGCACCGAAATGAACGGCACGCGCAATGGCCAATGATTGACGTTCGCCACCCGAGAGCCCGCCCACCAGACGATCGCCATCATCTATACGGGTGATGCCGAAGTCCTGCACCGCTTTGACGGCAACTTCGTTGGCGGTTTTACGATCATAGATTTTGAATGGCCCCCAACCCTTCGTCGGTTCAACACCCACAAAGAAACTGCGACCAATGCTCATCAGCGGAAACGTGCCGCCGAACTGGTGCACGGTGGCAATGCCCATGGCGCTTGCCTCACGTGGATTGGTGAAGGTGACGGGTTTCCCGTCCATTTCCATTTGACCTGATGTGAGCGTATAGACGCCCGACAAGATTTTGATGAGCGTCGATTTGCCTGCACCATTGTCGCCCAACAGGCACAGCACTTCGCCTGCACGAACTTGCAGCGATATGTCGTTCAAAACCTCTATGGGGCCAAATGATTTACTGACGTTCTTGAGGGCAAGAATAGGGGGTTTCATGGTGTCACTCACTTCTTTTTCGGCACATAGGCCAGCGCCAAGCTGCGGAACTTCTCATTCATCGCCATGGCAAGTAGAAGTGTTATTCCGATGATGAGATTGGACCAGTTGCGGTCGATCTGCGTGAAGTAAATGCCCTGGATGACGATGGCGAAGGTTAGCGTGCCGACGAAAATTCCCGCCACCGATCCAAAGCCTCCGGTCAGCAAGACACCTCCGACCACCACGCTGGAAATTGCATTGAAAATGTAACCCATGCCGCCTGAAACCTGCGATGAGTTGAACAGGATGGCCTGGCACATGCCGACGAAACTTGCAGCGGTTGCCGACAAGACGAAAAGCGCGATAGTCACCCGATTTGTCGGAATGCCGGCGTTGCGGGCTGACACTTTGTCACCGCCGAGCGCATAGATCCAATTGCCATAGCGGGTCTTGTGAAGGACGAATGCAAGCACCACAGCCAAGGCGATCCACCACAAGATGATGACCTGATGCGTTCCACCCAACAATTGGCCGAACACGAATTTGGACCATTCTGGTGCCTTGAGCGGAACGCTGGCTTTTCCAACGATAAGCATCGCCGCGCTGAGAACGACACCCTGCATGGCGATAAGGGTGCCCAATGTGATGATCAACGACGGCACAGTGGTGCGCACTGTCAGAAGTCCGTTGACCAAGCCGACCAGAACACCCAGCCCAATTGCGGCCACCATGCCGACCTCAATTGGCAGGCCGTAGTGGCCCGAAATAATTGCCGTGGAAATCGACCCCGCCGGGATCATTGCTCCAATGGAAATATCGATCTGCCCTGCGATCATCAGAAGGCCTACTGGGATTGCAACGATGCCGAGGTTTGCTGCCAAGTTCATCCAGCTTGCCGCAGTTGCCAGTCTGTAAATGTCAACACCGCCGAAGATCACATAGAATGCCAGGATGCCAAGCAAACTCAGAACCGAGGCAGCGGCGGGGCGTCGTAAAAAGGTGCCAATCATTTCCATTGCGGCACTCACTTTCTCTTGGCCGCATAACTGAGGGCAAGGGCGCGGAACTTGTCATTGGACAGTACGGCAGCGAGGAGCATTGCACCGATGATGATCGAGCCAAAATTCGGATCGAGTCCCGAATAAAATATCCCCTGGTTGACGATGGCAAAGGTCATGGTGCCAAGCACGATGCCGATCACTGAGCCAGCACCGCCATTAAGCAAAACACCCCCGATGACAACACACATGATTGAATTGAAGATGAAGGAACTGCCCGCTGCGACTTGTGCGCTGCCATTGGCGATAACTTGCATGACACCGACGAAGGCCGCGGCAAATCCTGACAGCATATAGAGTTGCATGGTGAGTTTTTTAGTTGCTATGCCGGCATTGCGCGCGCTCTCGCGGTCGCCACCAAGGGCGAAGACCCCATTGCCCCAAGGACTGACATGCAGCAGATAGTAGACGATGCCAATGAAGACCAGCCACCACAGAATGCCAACCCGGAAAACGCCGCCGATGGCAGCACCGAGGAGTGATTTTGTGAACGGATCAGGCACGATGAAAACACCAGTGGATCCCTTGATCATGATGGTAAAACCAAGCGACAACCCCATCACAGCAAACATCGTGCCGATGGTGATGATGAGAGAGGGAATTCTTGTTTGGGTAACCAGCAGGCCATTGACGAAGCCAACAGCCAGACCAACGGCAAGACCGCCTGCAATACCGAGGATGATTGGCAAGTCATAAAAACCAGAGATGAGGGCAACCGTTAAGCTCGACGCCGGAAGCACAGCACCGACCGAGATGTCAAGTTCTCCAGCGATCATTAAAAGGCCGATGGGTAAGGCAATGATGCCAACTTCAGCGGCCATGTTCAGCCAACTCGACCAGCCCAGTGACCCAAGAAAATTCTGTCCGCCGAGAATTGCGAAAAACACGTAGACAACAATCAGTCCGAGCAATGAACCAGCCTCTGGCCGACGGGCCAGACGGCCCAGTAAAGGCGGCGCAAACCTCGGCATTTTAATGTGTGTGGCCATGACTGTGTTTCCAACAATGCTTTGAAAATGACTGCCCGGCCAAGGAGCAACTGGCCGAGCAGTCCAAGTTCAGAGTGCAGTAATCTTAGCGCGTTCCCGACTTGGCACCAGACATTGTTGACGCAATGTTGGTCACATCCACCACGCCAGGTCCGGTCAGAATTTCGCGTGTTGGAATGCTCAAACCATAGTTGATGTAACCGTTCAGGATCGACACGGCAAAAAAGCCCTGCTGATAGCCCTGTTGATCGATGGCGCAGGATTGGGTGCCAGCACTGATTTGGGCCAGAATGCCTTCATCAAAGTTGATGCCACAGACTTTTACGGCACCGGCTTTGCCAGCTTCGGCAATGCCCTGCACTGCGCCAATCGCATCGAGATTGGCTGTGGTGAACACTGCATTGACGGTTGGATGCTCAACCAGATAGGCCTTGACGGCTTGGGCTACAGCAGTCACGTTGCCTTCGGCTGTTGCCGGAAGTGGCAGCACGTCAGCCTTGCCACCGGTTTTGGTGATGCCATCAACAAAGCCTTTGCAATAAGCTTCAATGTTAGCTGCACCTGGGAGAGAATTGATGCAGACACCATCCTTCATGCCGGCTTTGCCGAGGTATTCACCACCAGCTACACCACCGAGGTAATCGACCGCACCTACATAGTTCATAGCGCCCAAACGATCAGCAGCTTCAATGCCGCCAGCATTGTAGACAATAAATGGAATTTTGGCATCAGCAACAGCTTTGAAAGCTGGATCCATTGCGTCTGGAACCCAGTTTGGGGCCACCACGCCAGTTGCACCTTGGGCAATCGCCTGACGGATCAATTCCGCAGCGTCTACACCGAGATTGTCGTAATTTTGTGGAGCAAGCCACGTAACTGTGCCGCCTTGAGCTTCCACAACTTTGGCAGCATCTTCAGCGCCGCGCTTTACGATCGACCAGAATGGATCGTCAGCTTTGCCGCCAACCACAAAAATCTTTGCGCCTTCGGCCAGTGCCGAGGTGGCAAAGCCGCTGACTGCAAATGCGGTCGCAGCCGCAAGAAGAGCTAATTTCATCGATTTCATTTTGTATCCTCCGGGTTTTCGTCTTGCCGACGATTTTACTGCCTCAAAGACGGAAATGCCCATGAGGACTACGAAAACAGCATTGACATGAGATAGTTCAAGATACAAGATGAGCTATAGAGACACTTTCATTTCATCTTTTTTGTGTCTTTTGTTTCTATGCATTGAGACAACTGATACAGGGCCTGCTGGAAATGACACGACCGACCATTCGAGATTTAGCCACCGAGGCCAGTGTTTCGGTTTCAACCGTGAACCGGGTGCTCGCCGGTGATAATACCGTGCGCGATCACACGGTTCAACAGGTCAAAGATGCAGCTGAACGCATTGGCTATTATGGGGTTCGTGCCATCCAAGCCAAAATCATCTCGCGCAAACCCAAACTGAGACTTGGATTTCTCCTCCAACAACCTTCCCGTAAGTTCTACAAGATGCTGGGCGCTGCACTTGAAGCAGCGGCGCGCGCGCATGGCGATCAAAAAATTGAAACGGAAATTATTTATGCCGAAGATTTGGCCCCGCAGGCCATCGCGGCAACACTGCTTAAACTGGGAGAGCGTTGCAACGCAGTGGGTGTGGTAACTTCTGTGCATCCGTTGGTCACAAATGCAGTCACCATCTTACAGGCCAAGGACGTTCCAGTGTTTGCGCTGATCTCACATCTCTCACAAGCAGACGGCGTCAACTATGTTGGGCTTGACAATTGGAAGCTGGGTCGTGCTGCAGCATGGGCCTTCCATCACATCTGTAAGTCACCAGGAAAAATTGGCGTGCTCGTCGGCAATTATCGCTACCGCTGCCAAGAGATGAACGAGATTGGTTTCCGCTCTTACTTCCGCGAAATGGCTCCCGAATTCACTATCCTCGAACCACTTGCGACATTTGAGACAAGTGCGGTGGCTGAAGAAATGACCGAAAACCTGATTGACGAAAATCCCGATCTCATCGGCCTTTTCATCGCAGGTGGCGGAATCTCAGGCGCGATGAATGCTCTTCGTACCCGTGGCAAAGCCGGGCAAATCATGGGCCTCGGATTCGAATTGACCGAGGACACCCGTGCGGGTCTGCTTGATGGCACCTTGACGATGTTACTCGGCCATCCACTTGAGCGCCTTGCCCAAGAGACGATCACCGGCATGCTGCGTGCCATCAAGCTCGGTGCAGAATCTGGCAAGCAGATAATCGTTTTGCCGTTTGAGACCTATACGCGCGAAAGCGTTTAAACCGCCTTGAGGTTACAAGAAGCTTATTGATTCTAAATATAAGCTTTGGCGGGCGGAGGCGGAAAAATGGCTTTGATGCGCGAGAAGCTGGTTGGGGCTTAGGCATCCCCAGAGAAATTTGATACCATCAAAACACCAGATGGGGTCGACATTGGCGCTATCTCGCCCGAAGAAATTGCGCTATCAATTTTCTCCAGATCACGGCCAAGCGCCGCCAAAAAATCAGATCATAATATCGGAGCGCGACCATGAAAATGAACGGAAGCCAAGTGATCGACGCGCCACGCGAAACTGTGTGGAAGGGACTGAACGATCCCAAAATTTTGCAAGCCTGCATTCCGGGTTGTGATAAAATCGAATCGTCCTCACCCACCCAAATGAAAGCAACCGTAGTCATTAAAGTGGGGCCCGTGAAAGCATCGTTTGCGGGTGAAGTGACATTGTCTGAATTGAAAGCGCCAGAAAGCTACCGTATTTCTGGCAAAGGCCAAGGCGGCATTGTAGGCTTTGCTGAAGGCGGAGCCACAGTGAAGCTCACGGCTTTGTCGCCCACGCAAACTCAAATGGACTTTACTGTTGACGCCCAAATCGGTGGCAAGCTGGCAATGCTAGGTTCACGACTGATTGATTCAACAGCACAATCGCTGGCTGGACAGTTTTTCACCAAATTTGGAAGCCTCATGAAAGCACAAGGTGCGGCTGTCAAGCCAACAAAACCAAAAGCAGCGGTCAAGAAACTTGCTGCGAAAAAAGCCACAGTGAAAAAAGCCACAGTGAAAAAACCTGCGGCCAAAAAAACCCCCCCTAAGAAGGTTGCCAAGAAACGCTGATCAAATGTAATTTTCCGCGATGATAGTTGCGATAGTCGGGTGATTGCCGCTCAGCGGATTTTCTGAATTCCAGCTCAGTTTGGTTTCAAAGAATCTTGCCAGCAGCGCGTCATACATGAGTATCCGCCCGGCTAGGCTTTCGCCAATTTCTAAAATTTCCTTGATCACTTCCATGGCCTGCATAGAGCCGATGATGCCCGGCAGTGCGCCCAGAATTCCGGCCTCCTCACAAGCCGGGAACATTCCGCGCTCGGGGAGATCGCCAATAAAGCAGCGATAGGTTGGGAAGGGTTCGCCCTTGGCGTTTTTCAAGTAAGGTTTGAAAGTTGAGATTTGACCATCGAATTGGCCAACAGCTGCCGAGACCAGAGGCTTCTTGGCGAAGTAACACGCATCGGCCACCAGAAAGCGCGTGTTGAAATTATCGCAAGCATCGGCCACTAGATCATATTGATTGATGAGTGCGAGCGCATTTTCCGGCGTGATGCGACCTGCGTGCTGAATGATTTCAACATGCGGATTAATGGCGTGCATCATCGCTTGCGCTGATTGGGTTTTTAACTTGCCAATTTGTGCGGTGGTGTGAATAACTTGGCGCTGTAAGTTGGAAAGACTTACAGTGTCATGATCGCAAATGCCAATGTGGCCCACACCAGCGGCCGCGAGATAAAGCAGAATAGGTGCCCCAAGACCGCCAGCGCCGATGATCAATACACGTGCGTTTTTGAGTTTGTTCTGGCCCGGGCCGCCGACTTCAGGAAGCACCAAGTGGCGGGCATAACGTTCGATTTCTTCAGATGAGAGGGTCATCAGTTTTTCCCCGATGAACCAAAGCCGCCGGCACCGCGTGGGGTCTCATCAGCTACGGCAACCTCAAGCAGTTCGATTTGTATCACCGGAGCAATTACCATTTGCGCAATGCGATCGCCACGCATAACGACAAAATCTTCCGTGCCATGATTGATTAATGGCACTTTGATTTCACCGCGATAATCGCAATCAATGGTGCCGGGGGAATTAAGCACTGTCACACCATGATTTACAGCTAGTCCTGAGCGTGGGCGCACTTGCGCTTCGTAATTATCTGGCAGAGCAATCGTGATGCCGGTGGCAACCAACGCCCTGGCATTTGGCTTCAAGGTGAGGGTTTCAGCTGAGCGCAAATCTAAGCCAGCAGCGCCCGCTGTTGCATAACTCGGCAAGGGCAGATCGATTGCACCGGCTAGTCGCGTGATCTGAACTTTCATTTCAGAAGTCCCGCCAGATGAGACATGAGGCGCGTGGCAACTTTCGCCTTAGAAAGTTTTGGCCAAGTCTCGACGCCCGATTTTGAAACCAGAAGCACAGTGTTTTGATTGCTGCCGAACACGCCTTCACTCACATCATTGGCGACGATGAGATCGCAAGATTTTTTCGCGAGTTTAGCTTGTGCGTGTTCAATAATTTTTTCAGTTTCGGCGGCAAAACCAACGACCAAGGTCGGGCGCTTTAAACCTCTGGCAATAGTTTGCAGAATATCAGGGTTTTCAATGAAGCTGAGTGTTGGAACCGCACCGGATTTTGGTTTTTTTATTTTGTCGGCTGCAGGCTTGCTTACTTTCCAATCCGCTACAGCGGCGACAAAAATCGCGATGTCCATGGGAAGAGAATTTGCGCAAGCGGCCAACATTTCATCTGCGGTTTGCACATTAATCAGCTTCACCCCGAAAGGTTGTGGCAAAGATACTGGGCCAGAAACCAATGTGACGTCTGCCCCCATCTGAAACGCAGCTTCGGCCAGTGCGTAGCCTTGTTTGCCGGAGGAATGATTGGAGATATAACGCACTGGGTCTATTGGCTCACGCGTTGGGCCTGCGGTGATCAGAATTTTTTTGCCGTTGAGCAGTTTTGGTTGGAAGAGATTTTCGATAGCAGCCAGAATTTCAACTGGCTCGGCCATGCGGCCCGGGCCAAATTCCCCACACGCCATGTCGCCGTCATTGGGGCCAATTACATGAATGCCGTCGTCTCTTAATGTTGTGAGATTGCGCTGCGTTGCTGCGTGCAGCCACATACGCACATTCATTGCCGGGGCAATGAGCACCGGTTTATCGGTGGCAAGCAGTGTGGTTGAAGCCAAATCATTGGCCATTCCACTGGCCATTTTAGCCATTAAATCGGCAGTGGCCGGAACCACCACAACGAGATCGGCCGATCGCGAAAGTTCAATGTGGCCCATTTCAATTTCGTCAGTGAGATTGAATAATGCGCTGTGGACTTTCTCGCCGGAAAGAGAGGCCACAGACAATGGCGTTACAAATTCTTCTGCCGCCTTGGTCAGAATCGCCCGCACGGCAATGCCTTTGCCTTTGAGCAATCGGATCAACTCCAAACTTTTATAAGCTGCAATGCCGCCGCCGATGATGAGGAGAATGGATTTACGCATGATCTTATTTAAGCACCAATTGCAAGCCAATCACAATAAGGACGGCAACGCCCAAAAGTAAAACAGGCATGTGCCATCGCGGCGGCTGCGTTGGCTTAGGGTTGGCGAGCTCTGTTAGTTTACGCGTGATTTTATGGGCATCATCGATGAGTGCTGGAATTTTCAGGCCAAGCCGCGCGAGCGACATGACACTGCCGCCAGCTTGTTCTATTTTTCCCAAGGGCCCCAACTTCCGTTCAATCCAATGGCGCACCACCGGTTCACCTGCCGACCACATGTTGAGTGTGGGGTTGAGGGTGCGGGCAACACCTTCTGTCACCACCATGGTTTTTTGCAAGAGCAACAATTGCGGTTGAGTTTGCATTTGGAACTGCTCGGTAACTTCAAACAGCTGCGTCAGCAGCCGCGACATGGAAATCTGTTCAGCAGGCAGCCCCATGATCGGCTCTCCAATGGCGCGCAAAGCTTGAGCAAATGTATTAACATCTTGCGTGTCTGGAACATAGCCCGCATCAAAATGCACTTGCGCAATGCGCAAATAATCGCGGGTGATGAAACCATAGAGTATTTCAGCAAGAAACAATCGGTCGCTTTGGCTGAGGCGTCCGGTGATGCCAAAATCGAGCGCCACCAAAGTACCTTGTGGATCTACAATTAAATTGCCTTGATGCATATCGGCATGGAAAAATCCATCACGAATGGCGTGGCGCAGAAAGCTTTGAATAATAGTATTTGCCAGCGCGTTGAGATCATAGCCTTTTAGGCGCAATGCGGGTACATCGGCCAAGGATGTGCCGTCGATCCACTCAGTGGTGAGCACACGCTTGGCACTGCGGGCCCAATCAACGTCAGGCACGCGAAAGCCTGGGTCGTCTTTTGAGTTCTGACCGATTTCTGAAAGTGCGGAGGCTTCCATGCGCAAATCCAATTCAAGCTTCATGGACTCTTCAAGCATGGCAACAGCTGATGTGGGGCGCAGGCGTTTACCTTCTTTACTCAACCGTTCCACGATGCGAGCGGCAAAGGCGAAACTTTCAATATCATTGCGAAAGCGAATTTCAACTCTGGGCCGAAGAATTTTTACGGCAACTACTTTGCCCTCAATCGTTGTGGCTTTGTGCACTTGGGCAATTGAAGCTGCTGCAATGGCGGGGCCGAAGGTTTTAAATAGCTCTGATACGGGCTTGCCCAATTCTCGTTCCACAGTGGCCCGCGCTTCAGCATCGGGGAAGGCTGGCAAGCGGTCTTGCAGCACTTTCAACTCAAATGCACGCTTGGCTCCGATCATATCTGCGCGCGTGGCCAAGAATTGCCCGAGTTTGATATAGCTCGGGCCGAGACGTGTGAGGGCTGCTGTCAGATTATTGTGCTCGCCGCCTGCAAGGGATTCTGTGCGGCCGAGTTTGACAATTTTTAAAACAGCGCGAGCAGGCCACGGCGCTTGCTTTAATTGATCAGGAGGAATGAGCGCATCATAGCGCGCCAACACAAAGCCAGCATGCAGAAGGCGCGCGATGTTCGAAAACACATTGGCCATCAAATGCGCCAACCAGAGTGAATGGCAACCACCCCGCCTGTGAGATTACGGTGGGTTACTTTGCTGAAACCAGCAATCCGCATTTTCTCAGAAAATTCTTCCTGACGAGGGAACATGCGAATACTTTCCACCAAATAGCGATAGGGTTGACCATCGCCTGTCACCACTTTTCCAACGGCTGGAATGACGGTGAAGGAATAGGCATCGTAAATCTTTTGCGCTATCGGCAATTCCATATGAGAAAATTCAAGGCAGAGAAAACGCCCGCCGGGCTTTAAAACGCGGTAAGCTTCAGACAAAGCCTTGTCGATGTGGGTGACATTGCGAATGCCAAAAGCAATTGTGTAAGAGTCAAAATTCCGCTCCGGAAAGGCCAATGATTCAGCATTACCAACTGTGAAGGAACATCGGCTCAGGCGGCCCTCACGCTCTCCACGCTTTTGGCCCTCACCCACCATTTCTGGCGATATGTCAGCCACGGTCACGCGCGTGTTGGGTCCGCTTGCGTCAAGGATGCGAAACGCAATATCGCCTGTGCCGCCAGCCACATCCAATGCGTTAAATGCGCGGTTGGTCTTGGGTGGATTTAACATTGTGATCATGTCATCTTTCCACAGCCTGTGCAGGCCAGACGACAAGAGATCATTCATCTGATCATAGCGCGAGGCGGCCTTGGAAAAAACTTCATTCACCAAGCCTTGCTTTTCACCCGTTGGCACGTGGCGAAAGCCGAATGCTGCATTTTCATTTTCCTGTGTCATTGTCTTAAGATAGTGCATTGCGGCAAAGACTTCTATTGAATCTAGGCCGCGACACGTTAACACGGTTAACCATGCCTGAGCTTCCCGAAGTTGAAACTGTTAAAAATGGTCTGGAGCCGATTTTGCGCGACCATGTGATCATTGGCGTAGCCTTGCGGCGTGCAAACTTGCGCTTTCCATTCCCAGTGGATTTTGCAAGCAAGCTTGAAGGCGCTAAAGTTCAAAACCTCACGCGGCGTGCCAAATACATTCTGATCGGTTGTGACAATGGACAAAGCCTGATTGTGCATTTGGGCATGACCGGGCGATTTACGGTTTTGCAGCCCGAAAGCAGTTCTGCCAATTTAGGAGAATTTTACTTTGAGACTGGGGCTGGCCATAAGGCTGATGGCCCGCATGATCATGTCGTGTTCACTTTGGACAATGGCGTGCGCTTGGTTTACAGCGATCCTCGCCGGTTTGGTATGATGGATGTGACTGAAACCCAGGTTTTGCAGGAGCATAGGCTGCTCAAGCATATTGGTGTGGAGCCCTTGGGAAACGCGCTTTCGGCCATACATTTGGCAGAAAAATTCCGCCATAAGTCAGCACCCTTAAAGGCCGCCCTGCTCGATCAGCGGGTGATTGCAGGGCTTGGAAATATTTATGTGTGTGAAGCGCTGCACCGCGCAGGCCTTTCGCCACTGCGCAAAGCTGGAAGTTTGGTGAAGTCAAAATCCTATGATCCACGGCTTGAAGTTTTGGTGCGCCACATTAAAGATATTTTGAACGAAGCCATAATCGCTGGCGGTTCAACGTTGCAGGATTTCGTTGGAGCAGATGGTGAGAAAGGCACTTATCAGCAGCGCTTTTCCGCATATGATCGCGAAGGCGATGCTTGCGGCTTGAAGGCATGCAAGGGTACTATCAAACGCATGATGCAGGCGGGGCGATCGACGTTTTATTGTTCCGTTTGTCAGAAATAGGATTGATCAATGAATTTTGAAAGCATCATAGTCTCCACGCAAGGTGCGGTTGGCATCATTCAGTTTAATCGTCCCAAGGCGCTCAATGCGTTAAACTCGGCTATGGTGCTGGAATTGAATACTGCACTTGATCAATTCGAAAGTGACACTGCAATTGGCGCAATCATTCTAACCGGCAATGAAAAAGCCTTTGCCGCTGGCGCTGATATTCGTGAGATGAAAGATAAAACTTTTCTGCAGGTTAAAGCTGAAAATTTTCTGCATGATTGGGATCACATCAGCAGCATCACCAAACCAATCATTGCTGCTGTATCAGGTTTTGCCTTGGGCGGTGGCTGCGAATTTGCTTTAGTGTGCGACATAATTATTGCTGCAGAAAATGCTAAGTTCAGCCTGCCGGAAACAGGCCTTGGCATTATTCCAGGGGCCGGTGGCACGCAGCGCTTGGTGCGCGCCGTGGGCAAGGCCAAAGCGATGGAAATGATTCTGACAGGCCGCATGATTGATGCTGCCGAAGCTGAACGTATTGGCATGGTGTCGCTGGTCGTTGCATCTGAAAAGTTCATGGATGAAGTGATGGCCGTTGCCATGAAAGTTGCTAGCCTTTCTCGCCCCGTGGCCAAGGCCGCAAAACAAGCGATGAAAGCTGCAGAGGAATTGCCATTAAGTTCCGGATTAAAATTGGAGCGAGAGCTCATCCATTCGATGTTTGACCTTCATGACCAAAAAGAAGGCATGGCGGCATTTTTAGAAAAACGGGCAGCAAAATTCGAGAACCGTTAAACCGCGCGGACTTCCGAAACTTCAGGCACGAAATGGCGCATCAGGTTTTCAATGCCATGCTTCAAAGTGGCAGTTGAGCTGGGGCAGCCAGCACATGAACCCTTCATGTTTAGATAGACGATTCCTTCTTTGAAGCCTTTGAAGGTGATGTCGCCACCATCTTGGGCCACTGCCGGGCGCACCCTTGTGTCGAGCAGATCTTTAATTGTTTTCACAATTTCAGAATGTTCTTCATCAAAAAACTCTTCACCAGACATTTCGATGATACCCGCATCCGTAAGCATTGGGGCGCCCGATACATAATGATCCATGATCAAACCGAGAATGGCTGGCTTCAAATGTTGCCACTCTCCTGCGGCCTTGCTTACCGTAATAAAATCATGACCGAGAAACACGCCCGAAACACCGTTCACGCTGAACAGTTTTTCAGCCAATGGCGATTCCAGAGCATCCGCTGCTTTCTTGTATTCACGGGTAGAGCCCGGCAAAACCGGTTTGCCCGGAATAAATTTCAGGGTAGCGGGATTTGGGGTGGCTTCGGTTTGAATAAACATAGTTGAGTCCTCTTGTCGGATATATAGGCCCATTACGGAGAAACTTAAAGAGGTTGCTTCAAGAAACCAAAAACCCAACAATTTCACGCACTTCGCGCACAATTGGTGCTGAAATAGCCCGCGCTCGACTGGCGCCATCCGCCAGAACTTGATCAATATATGACTGCTCAGCTTGCAGGCGTTTGGTTTCGGTGGCGATGGGGGCCAGTTTTTCCACTGCCAAATCTGCCAGCGCATTTTTCAAACCAGAAAATTGCCCACCACCAAATTGGCTTAGAACATCTTGCACAGTGCCGCCGTTCAAGGCCGCAAAAATGCCGACGAGATTTTCAGCCTCTGGGCGACCTTTCAAGCCCGCTGGTTCTGAAGGCAGGGCATCCATATCGGTTTTAGCTTTGCGGATTTTCTTGGCGATGTCATCGGCAGTATCGGTTAAATTGATGCGTGATAAATCTGAAGGGTCAGACTTTGACATTTTCTTGGTGCCATCGCGAAGGCTCATTACGCGGGTCGCTGTGCCCACAATATATGGTTCAGGCTGCGGGAAGAATTCAACGGCATAGTCAGTGTTAAATTTTGCCGCTATGTCGCGCGTCAATTCTAAATGCTGTTTCTGGTCTTCACCAACCGGCACATGGGTTGCTTTATAAGCCAGAATATCTGCCGCCATCAAATTGGGGTAAACATAAAGCCCCACGGACGCTGCTTCTTTGTCTTTGCCGGCTTTGTCTTTAAATTGCGTCATGCGGTTCAACCAACCAAGACGTGAAACACAATTAAATATCCACGCAAGCTCGGCATGTTCTGGCACTTGGCTTTGGTTGAAAATAATCGAGCGTTGAGGGTCAAGCCCACAGGCAATATAGCTAGCAGTTACATCACGTATGGCTTGACGCAAGACTTTGGGCTCCTGCCACTGCGTAATGGCATGCATATCCACAACGCAATAAACACACTCATTGGTGTCTTGCATTTTTACCCAGTTGAGCATGGCGCCCAGATAATTGCCGAGATGCAAATTGCCGGTTGGTTGCATGCCTGAAAATACGCGAGGAGTGAATGCGGTCATAAAAGTGCTTTCCAAATTAGCGGCTTATGGCGGCCTTTAAGTCAGAATAACGAAAAGCGCCAGAAATTTGCGCTGTGGTAAAGTAAGTCACAATGCCGGCTGTGACTAAGACCACCAACGCCCAGAGCGAGTCAAGAAAATGGGCTTCGGGTGCAAATTGCTTTTGTAGCAATAAGGCAACGCCCCACAGCACAGCGGCCATAACCAGTGTTGAGAGGATGATGAGTGGCAAGCGGCTTCTGCTACGGGCGTCAAAGGCAAAATATTTGAGCTGTTTGAGCTTGCCATAGAGCAGCAAAGCATTGGTCCATGCCGCAAGGCTGGTGGCAATTGCAATCCCGACGTGACCATAAAAATGCGCCAACACCAAACTCGCCGTGATGTTTACCACAACTGATACTATAGCAAAACGCATCGGCGTTTTTGTATCTTCGCGCGCATAGAAACCCGGTTGAAACACTTTGCTCAAAGCATAGGCCGGAAGACCTGCGGCAAAGGCTATCACCGCCAAAGCTACACCTTGGGTGTCGTTTGCGTGAAATGCACCATGCTCAAATACGGTGTGAATAATCGGTACTGCAATCACCATCAGGGCCGCTGCTGATGGCAGGGTAAGGAAAAGTGAAAGTTCCAATGCACGGTTCTTGGCATCCATCGCACCTTGAAGATCTCCGGCGCGAATTTTGCGCGAGAGCGTTGGCAGTAACACTACGCCAATGGCAACGATGATAATGCCTAAAGGCAATTGATAAAGGCGGTCGGCATAATAAAGATAAGCCACAGCTTGATCGATCGAAGTTGCAATCATGGTGGCGATCAGCAAATTTATTTGCATGATGCCACCAGAAATGATGCCCGGCACGCTGAGTTTCAGAACTTGCTTCACATCAGGTGTCAACTTTGGCCAAGACGGCAGGAAGGCCATGCCTGCGCGCCTGCACGCAAACGCCAGCAGAAGAAACTGTGCAACTCCGGCAAGCGAAACACCAACAGCAAAAATATATCCCGTTGTTGGCGTGTTTCCGGTTTGAAAATACCATACCACAATGTTTGAGGCGATCATGACGATGTTCAACAAAATGGGGGCTACAGCCGCAGCCGTGAACCGGTTAAGACTATTGAGCACGCCACCTTGAAGCGCTGTGAGCGACATAAACAAGAGATAGGGGAAACAAAGCCGCAAAAGATCGACAGTGAGTTGAACACGCTCTGGTGTGGCTGAAAAACCGGGAGCAATAATGTAGACCAACCATGGCATGAAAATGATGGCCGCAGTGCAGAATACCAGCACCCACGCGAGCAAAACTGAAAACACCTCATGGCCAAATTTTTGTGCGGCCGTTAGTCCTTCGCCTTCGACTTTCTTGGCAAAAAGCGGAACGAATGCGGAGTTGAATGCTCCTTCGGCAAATAGTGCTCGAAACATATTGGGAATTCTTTGGGCCACAAAGAAGGCTTCGGCAACGAACCCGGTGCCCAAGGTGAAAGCCACAAGTTGGTCGCGAACGAAACCAAGAATGCGGCTTAAAGTGGTATAGCCACCTACGGTTAAGGCTGAGCGCGCGAGTGACATTGGTTCAAGCTTTCATTCTGGAATTGGAGGTGACTTGCGGTGAGAGCACGCTCATTAATGACTTTTCAATTTGGAATTTACGATTCTCATTTTCAATTTTTGCGCCGGTCAAATCGGTTACATAAAACACGTCGATCGCCTTCTCACCAAAGGTTGTGATATGTGCCGAGGCTATGTTGAGATTAAGATGGAACAGAGCGTCAGTCAGCCCATGCAACAGGCCGACACGATCCAAACCATTGATTTCTACGACGGTGTATTTGTTGGACGAACTGTTATCAACAATAACGCGCGGGGAAACTTTGAATGCAAGTGCGCGGCCTTGGGGTTGCTGTGCATCAGCCAAAGCCTCGCGCAAGCGCAGCTGTCCACGTAAAGTTTTTACAATTGAATCGCAAACGCGAGCGGCGCGTCTGCGTTCGTCGTCCTCGCCCACAAATTCGCGCTGGAGCAAAATTGTATCAAGGGCCATGCCATCATTGGTTGTGAAAATCTGTGCGCCAATAATGTTGGCGCCTGCCGCCGCACAAGCCCCAGTGACCAAAGCTAAAAGGCGTGGATGATCTGGAGTGTAGACTGTAATTTCAGTGACAGCCGCAAAAGCATCCATATGAATATCAGTTGCAGCTTCGCCCAAGACTGCGCGGTCCACCAAGGTTTGATGGCGCATTTGCCGAGCAACGGCCACATTGAGCCAGTAGGCATCATAGTGGCGGCTGGTCGCGGCCTTGCGACTAGCTTCATCCCAATTTGGATAATGGGAAAGGAACTGGTTTTGTGCTTCAATGACCCGGTCTTTGCGGGAACTTACAGTGTGCCCACCGCTGAGCAATGGCTCGGCCTCGGCATAAAGTGTGCGCAATAATTGGCCCTTCCAACCGTTCCACACGCCGGGTCCAACAGCGCGGATATCTGCAACAGTAAGGATGAGCAAAAGCTTCAAACGCTCTGGACTTTGCACAATTGCCGTGAAATCGAGAATGGTTTTGAAATCGTTTAGGTCGCGCATTTGCGACGTTTCACTCATGAGCAAATGAAAGCGAATGAGCCAGGCCACTGTGTCCGTTTCAGCTGTATCTAAACCAAGGCGCGGGCAAATTTCGCGCGCTATGCGCTCACCACCCACAGAATGATCTTCTTGGCGGCCCTTGGCTATGTCGTGCAGAAAGGTTGCCACGTAAAGTACGCGCCGTGAGGTGAGTGTTGGGAAAAGCTGCGCCGATAGTGGATGTTCGGTGGTAAGATCGCCCCGTTCTAAATCCGCTAAGATACCAACGCTTCTGATGAGATGTTCATCAACGGTATAATGATGATACATATTAAACTGCATCATCGCGACAATTTTGCCAAAATCAGGAATGAATCGCCCCAACACGCCAACTTCATTCATCATCCGCAACAAAGTTTCAGGCATAGTGCTTGCCGTAAGTATATCGAGAAAAAGTTGATTTGCTTCTGTATTGTTGCGCAACGTTTCGTCAATAAGCCGCAGTGATTTGCGCAGTTCCTTAAGAGCGTCGGGATGAATTTCTAGCCCGGTGTCGCTCGCCAACTTGAAGATGCGCAGCATGTTCACAGGCTCAGATGCAAAAATATCATCTTGCGAAATTGAAATGCGTCCCGATTCCAATTTAAACGCAGTATTGCCTTTGAATGTCGTTGACTTGCGCGGCAAAAAATTTTTTAACATGCGCGAAAGCGATGGCGCGTCCTTGAATTGTTTAGCCTCCAAGCTTGCGCAGAAAATACGGGTGAGATCGCCGACATCTTTGGCAATCAAAAAATAATGCTTCATGAAGCGCTCAACATGTTTGAGGCCTTGGTGTGATTTGTACCCCAAGCGCTCGGCCAATTCCGATTGCCGATCAAAGCTCAATTTATCTTCACCGCGCTTGGCTATGAAGTGCAAATGGCACCGCACCGCCCAAAGAAAATCTTCGCATTTCTTAAATTGCGCCAGTTCGTCGCGGGTGAATGCGCCTTTTTCTGCCAGCTCTTCGATTGAGTTGGCATTGAAGATAAATTTGGCAATCCAGAAGAGTGTGTGCAAATCGCGAAGGCCACCTTTGCCATCCTTCAGGTCTGGCTCCACCGCATATCGACTTTGTCCGGATTTGGTGTGCCGAGAATCGCGCTCGGCCAATTTATCAGATACAAACTTCTTGGCGCTGCCTAAAACGATTTCACTGCGAAAGCGCGTTGACAATGCATTGAAAAATTTTTCTTGCCCGCAAATGAAGCGCGCTTCGAGGATTGATGTGAGAATGGTATTGTCGGTCTTAGCCAGCCGCAAACAGTCATCAATATTGCGTGTCGCATGCCCAACTTTCTGGCGTGCATCCCAAAGTGCATAAAGCAGAAACTCAACTATCTGGCCGGCTCTGCTGTCTGATTTTCCCGGCATGAGAAAGAGCAGATCAATATCAGAACCAGGCGCAAGCGTGCCCCGGCCGTAACCGCCAACAGCAACAATGGAAAGGCCCAAAGGTTCGCCACCCGCAAACACCGTGTCACTTGCGTAAGAATAGATGGCGCGAATGATTGCGTCTTCAGTGTTTGACAGATGTTCAGCACACAGTGTGCCTTTGCCGTTTTTCAACAAGGCCGCTTCGGCGAGAATCCGCGATTCATTCAAGCAGAGTTTGATGAGTTCCGAAGTTTGGGTGCGCAAAGCCAGCACATCTTGCTTTGGCAAGGTTTTCAAGGCTTCAGCAAATTTCAGTTCAGGGCTCATTCACGGTTCCGGTTTGAAGCTAAGTTTCTTCAGCTCATAAAGCATATCCAAGGCTTCACGTGGTGACATTTCGTCGGGTGCCAAGGTTTCGAGGCGTTGGCGCAATTCATCAGTCTTCTCTGGGGGTGCTTGAAAGGCAGCGGAAAACAGTGGAAGTTCGTTGAGAAGATTAGTCTTTTGTGGACGTTCACGTCCCTCTTCCAGACGCTTCAAAACTTCGGTCGCACGATGAATGACGGCAGCGGGAATGCCGGCCAATTTCGCTGCTTGAATGCCATACGAACGCCTGGCTGTGCCAGCTCCAACTTCATGCAGGAAAATAATATCACCCTTCCACTCTTTGACTTTCATGGTTGCGCAATGGAGTTTTTTCAATGTGGCTGTAAGCGCTGTGAGCTCATGATAGTGGGTTGCAAAGAGTGCCCGCGATGCATTGACATCGTGCAAATGTTCAAGTGTGGCCCAGGCAATGGAAAGCCCATCATAGGTAGCCGTACCTCTGCCAATCTCATCGAGGATGACGAGTGAACGCTGTGTTGACTGGTTGAGAATGGCAGCCGTTTCAATCATCTCGACCATAAAGGTTGAACGGCCACGGGCCAAATCGTCGGCTGCACCGACGCGGCTATAGAGACGGTCCACACAGCCCACATGGGCTGATGTAGCAGGCACGAAACATCCCGCTTGGGCAAGAATAGCAATCAGCGCGTTCTGGCGCAGGAAGGTTGATTTGCCCGCCATATTTGGACCAGTGAGAAGCCACAGGCGCTTGTGATCTTCACTGAGATCACAATCATTGGCAGCGAAACTTCTCGCGCTTTGCGCGCGCAAAGCTTCTTCAACAATGGGATGACGACCACCAACAATATTGAAATTCAAACTGCCATCAACGCGCGGGCGCACATAACGGCGCTCTCTGGCAAGGAAGGCCAAGCTGGCTTGGACATCCACTTCAGCAAGCGCCATGGCCGCAGCAGAAAGCTGTGCGCGCTGGTCGCTGACTTCAACAACGAATTCTTTAAAGAGGTCCAACTCGATGGCGAGAACGCGAGAGGCAGCCAACGCAATTTTTTGCTCAAGCTCAGCGAGTTTTGGTGTGGTGAAGCGTGAGGCACTGGCAATGGTTTGGCGGTGGATGAAATCAGATGCAGCATCCGAAGATTTTAGAATCTCAGCCTGCTGAACCGTGACTTCGATAAAATACCCCAGCACATTATTGTGTTTTACTTTGAGGCTGCGCACACCGCTGGCTTCGGCATAATGGGCTTGCAGTGCTGCAATAACTTGGCGAGTTTGGTCGCGCAATGTGCGGTTCTCGTCAAGCTCGGTTTGATAGCCTGCTGCAATGAAGCCACCATCACGCGCCAAGAGTGGCAGTTCTTGCGCAAGCGATTGCTCAAAATGTTCAGCAATGCTTTGTGGTGCGAGGTGTAATATTTGGTAAAGCGCCGCAATCCGCGTTGGCTGGTTGGAGAGGCTAGGCTGCTCGCTTAAAACGCCGCACAATATCTTGATTGCTTTTAACCCATCACGGATGGCTGCCAGATCGCGCGGCCCGCCGCGCCCGCCAGTAAGACGTGCCAAGGCCCGTTCAATATCAGGAATGGATTTAAGCGTTGTGCGAATGTCGGTGCAGTGGTTTTCACTCTCGTGAAAATATGAAACAGCATCGAGACGTTGGTTGATCAAATCGGCATCGGCCAAGGGTCTGGCAATGACATCAGCCAGAAGCCGCGTGCCGCCCGCCGTGACAGTTTCCGTCATGCAAGCCAGCAAACTGCCTTTGCGCTCGCCGGTCTGGCTGCGCGTGAGTTCAAGATTGGTTCTGGTTGCCGCATCAATCAGCAGGCCTTGTTCTGGCGCTTCTCTGCGCGGTGGGCGCAAATAAGGCAGCTTGCCAACTTGCGTGATTGAAATGTAATCGATCAAGGCACCAAGGGCGCCCACATCAATGCGGCGAAAATCACCAAAGGAGTCTAAGGTTTCAACATGATAGTGGTGCTGCAAACGGTGCTGAGCGGAAGCGCTGTCAAAGCGGCTGGCAGCTAAGGAGGTGATGGCCGCACCTGACTGGCTAAGCACATCATGCACTGTGCCTTCTGACAGAACACTATCATTCACCAGAATTTCTGAAGCATTGAGACGGGCAAGATCGGCAGATAGGCGGTTTAGATCTGTAGCGGTTACCACCAGTTCACCGGTTGAAATATCGGCAAAGGCCAAAGCCATTTCGCCGTTGAATTTTGAGAGGGTCAGAGCTGCCAGATAATTTCTAGATTTTGCATCGAGCAAAGAATCTTCGGTGAGTGTTCCCGGTGTGATAAGGCGCACAACTGCGCGGGCCACCACCGATTTTGAACCTCGCTTCTTGGCTTCGGCAGGGTCTTCAATCTGTTCACATATAGCGCAGCGATGACCATGGCGGATGAGCTTTTGCAAATACTGATCGAGCGCATGAACCGGAACCCCGCACATGGCAATATCAGCCCCCTTGTGCTTGCCGCGTTTGGTGAGAGCGATGCCTAAAGTGGCTGAAGCCTTTTCAGCATCGGTAAAGAACAGCTCGAAAAAATCGCCCATGCGGTAAAGCAGCAGCGCGTCTGGATAGTCTTTTTTGATCTCCAGATATTGCGCCATCATTGGCGTTGCAACATCGTCGGCGCTGCTGGGGCGGTGGTCCATGGCCTCCCTTATCAGAGATTATGAGGTTTCGGCCAATGCTCTTTTGCCAAGTTGGAAAAATCAGCTAAGGTTGCGAAAAACAACAGGTGATTTTCAAACATGAGCAAAGCCCCCACGCGACCTTCCTTTACTGACGAGGAAGCCTTGCAATTCCATTCGCGGGGAAAACCAGGCAAGCTTGAAATTACGCCAACCAAGCCAATGGCAACCCAGCGTGATTTGTCACTGGCCTATTCGCCTGGAGTTGCAGTTCCGGTGCGGCGCATCGCTGAGAACCCCGATTTGGCCTATGATTATACTTCTAAAGGCAATTTAGTGGCTGTGATTTCCAATGGCACCGCAATTTTAGGGCTTGGTGATTTGGGTGCACTTGCCTCTAAACCGGTGATGGAGGGTAAGGCAGTTTTGTTCAAGCGCTTTGCCGATGTTGATGCTATTGATCTCGAAGTCGACACCAAAAATGTCGAAGAATTCATTGGTGCGGTGCGTTATTTGGGCCCGTCATTCGGCGGCATTAATCTCGAAGATATAAAAGCCCCTGATTGCTTTATCATCGAGCAGCGCTTGCGAGAACTGATGGACATTCCAGTGTTTCATGATGACCAACATGGCACGGCCATTATCGCTACAGCTGGATTAATCAATGCCCTGCATATCACGGGCCGCGACTTAAAAACCTGCAAGATCGTTTGCAATGGGGCCGGAGCAGCAGCGATTGCTTGCGTGGAGTTGGTGAAGTCATTGGGTGTTCCAAATGAAAACGTCATTCTCTGTGATTCCAAGGGAGTGGTTTATCAGGGCCGCAGCGATGGCATGAACCAATGGAAATCAGCCCATGCCGTGCCCACGAATTTGCGCACACTCGCTCAGGCGATGGATGGAGCTGATGTGTTCTTTGGGCTTTCAGTGGCAGGTGCTTTAACCCAGGCCATGGTCAAAAGCATGGCGGCCAATCCGATTATTTTCGCAATGGCCAACCCTGATCCGGAGATTTTGCCTGAAGATGTGGCTGAAGTGCGCTCCGACGCGATTATGGCCACCGGGCGTTCGGATTATCCTAATCAAGTGAATAATGTGCTTGGCTTCCCTTACATTTTCCGCGGCGCATTAGATGTGCGGGCGCGCACCATTAATGAAGACATGAAAATTGCGGCAGCTAAAGCTTTGGCTGAACTTGCGCGTGAAGATGTGCCTGATGAAGTGTCAGCCGCCTATCATGGTTCGCAACTATCATTTGGGCGCGACTATTTGATCCCAGCCCCTTTTGACCCTCGGCTTATTTCTCGCATTCCAGTGGCAGTTGCTAAGGCCGCCATGGCCTCTGGTGTTGCGCGCAAGCATATTACCGACCTTGCCGCATATGCTCATGAATTGTCAGCGCGGCTTGACCCCATCGTCGGCACTTTGCAAAGCGTTTACACACATGTGAAATCACAGCCGCGCCGCGTGATTTTTGCGGAAGGCGAAGAAGACCGGATGATCCGTGCCGCCAATAGTTTTGCCAACCAAGGATTGGGCAAAGCGATTTTGATTGGCCGCGAAGATATGATCAATGCATCGCTCAAAGTTTCAACGCTTGAGCTGCATGAGAATGTTGAGATTCTCAATGCACGCATTTCTCATCGAAATGTTGATTATGGTGACTACCTCTATGCAAGGTTGCAGCGCGAAGGTTTCCTGCTCCGTGATTGCCAACGAATGGCCAACCAAGACCGCAATATATTTGGCGCTTGCATGTTGGCCTTGGGGGATGCTGACGCGATGGTGACGGGTCTTACGCGAAACTATTCTGTAGCCCTTGATAACGTGCGCCGCGCCATTGATGCAAAGCCAGGGCATCGCCCGATTGCTGTTTCCATGGCGTTGGTGCGGGGGCGCACAGTGTTTATTGCTGACACATCGATCCATGAACTGCCAACGGCAGAAGAACTTGCCGAAATTGCGCTGGAAGCAGCAGGTGTTGCACGCCGCTTTGGGGTGGAGCCGCGCGTGGCGTTTCTGTCCTATTCCACATTTGGTTATCCAAAGGGTGACCGTGCAGAATATGTGAGGCGCGCCGTCAAGGTTTTGGATGAGCGCAAAGTTGATTTTGAATATGATGGCGAAATGGCAGCAGACGTTGCCCTTTCACCTGAGGCAATGGCACTTTATCCATTTTGCCGCTTGACAGGGCCAGCCAATGTGTTGGTCATGCCTGCCGCACATTCTGCCTCTATTTCCACCAAAATGTTGCAGCAATTGGGTGGCGTTACAGTTGTGGGACCATTGCTCACCGGCCTTGCAAAACCAGTGCAGATTGCGTCCATGTCGGCCACGGCCAACGACATTGTTAATTTAGCAGCACTGGCTGCCTTTGATATTAATTGGTAGGCCCACCGAAATGCGCAAAATAGCGCGGGTTAATTGAAGCGATTGGCAAAACCACCAACACATCGATGGTGTTGAAGGCCAGGTCAATCACAGCACCTTCACCAATATAGCTGCCTAAACGCAAATAACCCTTGATCAGCGGTGGCAGGCTGAGCATGGCTTTACGACAGTCTATGGTGTCAGCTGCTTTTCGTTTCATTTCGAGATAATGCGCTTCATGCGCGCGCGCATGCCAATCTTCAGGCAATTGCGTGTGATGGCCAAGGAAACTTAAAGTATCGGCATGGGCGTCAGGATTTACGCCATCAAAACTGGCACAACCAAACATCACATCTATTTTGTAATGCCGCACATAATTCCATATGCCTTGCCATAAAAGTTCAATAACCGGGGTTCCGCGATACTGAGCCAAAACGCATGACCGCCCGAGTTCGAGAAAAGACAAATCTGCTTTTCGGGCCAAGAGCGGCTCTATATCAAATTCATTTTGGCTGTAAAAACCACCATATTTCTTTGCTATGGTTTGGCGCAGCATCCGGTAAGTTCCAACCACCTCTTCATCATCAATGCAGAGTTCTGGATTGGAACTTTCGTTGCGGCTTCGCGTGACCAATAAATGGTCACAAATTTCATCAAACTGATCTTGGTCCCGCTTTGTCGTGAGAGTGAGGCAATCAGCAACCGCACCCATTTCCTCATGAAACACGCGGTAGCGCAAGCGCTGGGCTAGCTCTACATGCTTTTTCGATTTGGCAAGTTTAATGCCAAGATCCAGCCGCTTTGAAAAATGTGGTTCTAACTTCACAATAAACCCCGTGTAGGAAACCTATCAACACCACAATTGTGACAGTTCTATCAAGGGCAAATTACAATTATTTCTAGGCTGCTTTGCGAATGCGGATCAAGTCGCGCAAGGCATCTTCAAGATCATGTTGATCAAAGGGCTTGGCCAAATGCCCATCCATGCCGGCATCATGGCAAGCGGCAATATCATCGGGCCTTGCATGAGCCGTGAGTGCCAAGATTGGCAAAGCGCGGTTTCCCTTGGCTTTTATTTTATGCTCACGGATTGCGCGAGCGGTTTGATGGCCATTCATGCGCGGCATTTCAACATCAAGCAGAGCCATATCAAACCTGCCGTTATGCAACAGGGCTTGCACCGCCGCTTCACCATTGGTGACCGCCTGCACCTCATGGCCCATGCGCGTAAGGATCGTGCGAATAAGCAAGGAGTTGACCGGGTTGTCCTCGGCCAAGAGCAGGCGCAGCGATTTTTGAGCCCGAGGTGGCTTGGTTGCTTGGCGAAGTTCAGAGCTGGCAGATTTAAGAATGGCGCCGTCTTGCGCTGATAAGAGATAGAGTAAAGTGGAACGGCGCAAGGGCCGCAACAAATAGCCAGAAAACGGCGCTGAGAGCAGCGATTTATGGGTACTGCGCTCTTCCGATTTCAGCATGACCCACACACTATTGGCTTTTTTTGCAGACTTTGTTTTCACCCAAGTTTGCAACTCTTCAGCAAACGAACTGTCGCAAATGATTGATGTGAGCGGTGTGGAATGGGCAAGGCAATTCTTGAATTCGGCTGAATCTTTCAGCTCGCTCACTTTAGCTCCAAGGTCCATTAGGTTTTGCGCGAGATGGCGTTTGGTGACACCAGCTGCCATAGCGAGCGTGTAATGTCGATTATCCAGTGCCAGTGTTGTGGGGCTTGCTACGGGTTCAAGCTGAGTGGGCAAGGTAAAGGCGAATGCTGTGCCTTCACCAGCAATGCTTGTGACCTCAAGTGTTCCACCCATTTCAGCAATGAGACGTTTGCTGATAGCAAGGCCCAAGCCTGTGCCGCCATATTTTTGCGACGTATTCGAACTTGCCTGCTCAAATTCGTTAAAAACCCGGCCGAGTTCTTCAACGGTCATGCCAATGCCTGAATCAGCAATGACAAAGCGCAGTTGGTTCTGGCTATTCAAGGTGACATCGATTGCCACCCCGCCTTTCTCCGTAAACTTGATCGCATTGCCGGCAAGATTAAATAGAATTTGACGCAAACGAACGTCGTCGCCAGCCACCAAAGTTGGTACATTGCGAGCAATATAAGCTGATATTTCAATGGCCTTAGCATGGGCGCGCGGCGAAAGCAGTTCGGTAACAACTTCCACTAGACCCACTAAATCAACAGTTTGCGAAGAAATTGACTTTTTCGCAACGGCTTTAGCATTGTCGAGAATTTCATCAACGATCGAGAGAAGTGTGCGGCTTGAAGAATGAGCAATTGAGCTGTAATTCAATTGTTCAGGTGTAAGCTCAGTTTCTTGCAACAATCCCAACATTCCAATGATGCCATTCAGCGGGGTGCGGATTTCATGGGTCATGGTTGCAAGCAGGCGCGATTTTTCGCGTGCAGCAATTTCAGCTTGTGTTCTTGCCAGTTGGGCAGCAGCAACGGCAGCCATGAGGCGATGTGTACGGCCGTCATTGGAGCGCCTCACCATGGTAAATGACGCAATTAGAACTCCCAGAACGCCAGCAATTAGGATGGTCGCTGCAATTTGATAATAGTTATGCGAGGCAAAATAAATTGTTGCAAAAATCAGCATTGATGTCGTTGCGAGTGCCAGTACTGGAATTAGCAACGGCAAAACGCCTTGCTCATTCTTTAGCGCTCTTACAATTTCTTCTTTCTCAAGGTTCTGGCCCAAACAATCTACCTCTCACGTCCCCAATGGAGCCATTGTGGCAGGCATAGTTTGAGAATTCCTAACAGATTGCATTGAGAGTCAACAGGTGGTGAATATCCACTTAACTTTATGCAGCTTGGCGTAGCCCGGCAGGTTTTTGACGGTAACTTAATGCTTCCGCCAGATGTAATCTGGAAATCGCTTCACGGCCATCAAGATCAGCAATCGTGCGGGCCACGCGAAGCACGCGGTGGTACCCGCGCGCGGAAAGATTCATGGCATCTGCTGCATCTCGGATGAGTGTGGTGCCAGCTTGGTCTAAAGCTGAAATGATTTCCAATACATTGCCATCTGCTTGTGAATTGGTACGAAGGTGCGATTGGCCCAAATCGGCAAATCGCTGCTGCTGAATAGCTCTGGCCTTAGCAACCCGTAAAGCCACATCGGCGCTGCGTTCTTTGGGGGCGGGCAATGTGAGATCAGATGCGCGCACCGCCGAAAGTTCAATTTGAATATCGATCCGGTCAAGCAATGGCCCCGAAATACGGGCCTGATAATCGCTTGCACAGCGTGGGCCTTGCCTGCAGGTGTGACCGGGCTCACCAGCCATACCGCATTTGCACGGGTTCATCGCCGTGATCAGCTGGAAGCGAGCGGGATATGTGATGTGGTAGTTGGCGCGGGCAACCGCAGTTTCTCCTGATTCCATCGGCTGACGTAGGGCCTCCAAAACGCGCGGTTGGAATTCGGGGAGTTCATCTAAAAACAAAACTCCATGATGCGCGAGTGCCATTTCACCCGGTTTTGCGCGAAGCCCGCCCCCCACAAGTGCGGGCATGGATGCTGAATGATGCGGCGATCGGAAAGGCCTGCGCCTGGTCAATTGGCCATCCTTCAATTCACCGCCCAGTGAGGCAATCATACTCACATCGAGCATTTCTCGAGGATCCATCGGCGGGAGTATTGAGGGCAGACGCTGGGCCAGCATAGATTTGCCAGCACCAGGCGGCCCTACCATGAGCAAATGATGGCCGCCCGCTGCTGCAACTTCGAGGGCGCGCTTGGCCGCTTCCTGGCCTTTAATATCTGCAAGGTCAGGGAGGGCCTTATCGATCATTGCTAGATGCGGCTTTGGCCGCGAGAGAACTTGGCTGCCTTTTACATGATTGATAAGTTGGATGAGATTATCAGGCGCCAAAATATCCAAATCGTCAGATGCCCATGCGGCCTCTGAACCAGATATTTTGGGACAAATTAATCCTAAGTCGCGGGCATTCGCAGCCATGGCGGCAGGCAAAGCACCAGATACTGGCAAGAGACCGCCGTCAAGTGCGAGCTCACCCATGACAACATAACGCTCCAGAAAATCGGGTGGAATAACCCCTAAGGCTGAAAGCACAGCCAATGCGATTGGCAAATCATAATGACTGCCTTCTTTGGGTAGGTCGGCAGGCGATAAATTAACCACGAGGCGTTTGCCGGGCAGGCCAAGGCCAATGGCATGGAGAGCAGCGCGCACGCGTTCTTTGCTTTCGGCAATGGCCTTGTCGCCGAGGCCCACAACCTGAAACACAGTTTGACCCGACATGAATTGCGCTTGCACATCCACCGCCACAGCTTCAACGCCGTGAAATGCCACTGTTGCCACCCGTGCTGTCATAATCCCCACCTGCCGCACTCAACTTCTGAATGAAGGCTAGCGCAGATCGGGCACTGTGGCAAGAACATTAAGTGAACGTTGACAAGCCGCAGCAGTATTGTAAATGTTCGGCCCTAATTTGAAGGTTGCACATGGCTCCCATCATAGTCGATCCAACTAAAGTGCGTGAATTTTCAGACGCTGAAAGTTTTTATCTGTGGCTCTCCAAACACCACGCGACTGAACAAGAACTCTGGATTAAAATTCACAAAGTGAAATCCGGCCTGCCCTCAATAAATGCCAAGCAAGCCATAGATGTTGTTTTGTGCTGGGGGTGGATTGATGCTGTGCGCAAAGGCTTTGACGAGAAGAGCTTTCTGCAACGTTACACGAGACGCGGCCCGAAAAGCATTTGGAGTCAAATCAATGTCGATAATGTGGCGCGCCTCGTTGCTGAAGGCCGCATGACCGAACATGGTTTGCAACATGTGGCCGCAGCCAAGTCTGATGGCCGGTGGGACCGAGCCTATAAAAGTGGGAAGAACCTTAAAATTCCTGACGACCTTCAGCGCGCAATTGATGCAGATCCAAATGCCAAGAAAATGTTTGAAAATCTTAGCGAACAAAATCGCTTTGCCTTGGCTTTTCGCATGCACAATTTGAAAACTGAAGCCGGTCGCAAAAAACGGATAGCAGCATTTGTTGATATGCTGCGGCGTGGCGAGACCATTTATCCACAAACCACTAAATAAAACTATTTTGCGTCCAATTTGTTGATGGCCTCGACATTTGAAGCCGACGAACCATTGGGGTCAAATTCTGATGCAAGCCAGCTATCAACAATGGCTTTGGCCAATTCAGGCCCAATCACCCTCGCTCCCATGGTAATAATTTGCGCATTGTTAGATTTGGCGGCACGTTCAGCAGAGTAAGTATCGTGGGTTAGGGCTGCTCTGATACCTGGAATTTTATTGGCTGCAATGCACACGCCAATTCCGGTTCCGCAACATAATATAGCGCGCTCATAGGTCCCATCGCTTACTGCACTGGCAACCAGGGCCGAGAGGTCTGCATAAAAACCAGACTGGCTCAGGTTTGAAACCGCATGTTCAGGCTTGGTTTTGAGATGTGCCTCAATTACATCTATCAATGGCTTGCCCGCACTATCACCACCCAATGCAATTTTCATATGAGATCTCCGCTTGATTTAAGAACTGAATTTATGATGTTGATATAGCTTTCTGCATTCCATGCCGCTCGGCCGATGAACAATCCATCAATATGTGATTGCTCGGCCAAGCTTACGCAATTTTGTGCGTTGACGCTGCCACCATAAAGAATAGGGACAGCAGCACCAGTGATCTTTTCAACCAGGTTTGCAATTTTAATGTGCTGCTCATTGGCAAATTCAGGCGACGCTGGCGTTCCACCTTCACCAATTGACCACACCGGCTCGTAAGCGATGACAAGCTTGTCTTTGGCATCAGCACTGACATATTTGAGTAACGCGTGCACTTGTTTTTCCAAAACTTGGGCAGTGCGCCCTTGCTCAAACTCGTCACGGGTATCGCCAATACACACCAAAGCGACCAGCCCATGGTGCAAAGCGGCGCGGGTTTTCAAGGCGACGGTTTCATCAGTCTCATTAAAATATGTGCGCCGCTCGCTGTGCCCAATCTCAACAATGCTGGCGCCGCAATCTCTCAGCATCAAGGCTGAGACTTCACCAGTCCAAGCGCCCTGATCCATCCAATGCATATTTTGCGCGCCAATTTTTACCGAAGTGCCAGCGAGAATATCAGCTACATCAGCAATATAAGGAAATGGCGGAATGATAAAGGGTTGAACCTTTGGATGAGCAACAACATTCGCGGTTTTAAGAGTCTCAGCAAATGCGCGAGCTTCAGCTCGGGTTTTGTTCATTTTCCAGCTGGTGCCAATCCACGGGATGCGATGTTTATGGTTTTTTTTCATTTCTGACCCAATCTTCACCCTTATATGAAATCATGGCTTTCCATGCAATTGCAGATTATGGGAGTTTTACTAACGATAAGCAGGTTCAAGCTTGATGTTGAAAATCATAGATCGGTATGTACTGCGTTTGGTTTTGACGCCAATGGCCGCTACGCTGATTATCAGTCTAACACTTTTGTTGGCCGAAAGAATGTTGGGGTTTCTCGATCTCACATTGGGTAAGAAGAACTCATTCACTGCTGTATTCAAAATGTTGGCTTATCTGGTTCCAAACTATTTAGGGCTCGCAGTACCAATCGCAATTTTTTTGGGTGTCTTGTTTGGTTTTAACAAATTCTCCAAATCGCATGAGATTGATGCACTGCAGGCCGCAGGCATAAATTTACTGCGGCTTTTTCGCCCTGTCTTAATGCTGGTTTTCGTATTGATGCTGTGCAATCTGGTGGCGGTTGGCTGGTTACAGCCCTATGGCCGCTATTCTTATAGGTCTGTAATTTATACACTGACCAATGTAGATGCCTACGAGTTAGCGCAAGAGGGCATCTTCATGAAGTCCGGAACGCGAACTTTTATTGTCGATCATCTCGATCAATCAAATTATAGTTTCCGTAAGCTCTTTGTTTTTGACGATAACGCCAAAGATGGCAGTGAAACACTTACTGCAAGTGCTGGAGTTTTGCTGGCGGCAGATGAAACTGGTGGTCCGGTGTTGCGCATGCTAGCCAGTAACCGGTTGCGCCTGCAAGCGCCGCCAAATCCAGACAGCGCCTCAGCAATTGCTCTTCCGCTTTTAGTCCAAACCGAGAGCTTAGACTTGCCGCTGGACAGTATAGTGGGGGGCGCATTTCGCCCACGCGGTTCAGATGAGCGCGAACTCAATATGTGGGAATTGATTTGGCGACAAAACCAACCACCTGAAAATACGCCAGTTTCAAAAATGGTTTCAGAGTTACACAACCGCATCATGAAAATTCTGGCAATCCCACTTTTTGCGTTAGTGGCTTTGCCATTTGCTTTGTCTCGGGCCAGACGCGGCGATGCTTACCGTATTGGCCTTGCCGTTCTGGTGCTTGTCTGCATGATTGCGGTCATTGAACAAACAGCGGTGGCCGCTACAATTTCCGGCACCTCGCCCTGGCTTGTCATGTGGCCACCATTTATCATTATCAGTTTCATTGCAGTATGGCGTTTTTACCGGGCGAGCTTCAAAATCCGCTAACTCATTCGGCTGCCAAGGTTTGCGCTGGCTTTGCCATATGAAAGCGGCCGAGCGCTTTAGCATAACTCGCCACCAGATTGCTTGCGCTGCGATCATAAGCAACTGGATCAGCCCATGTCAGGCGCGGGTTCAAAGTTGCATCATCTACGCCGTCAATATGGATAGGCACCATCACATCAAAATTACTGTCGGTGCGCATCTCAGCATTATCAAGTTCTCCACATAAGGCTGCCTGCAACAACCGGCGCGTCACAGCCAAAGGCAAGCGTGTGCCAGTGCCATAGGCTCCTCCGGTCCAACCCGTGTTGACGAGAAAGCAACGCGTGCCATGCTTGGTGATAAGGTTGCGCAAGAGGTCCGCATAGACATGTGGATGGCGCGGCAGAAATGGTGCGCCAAAGCAGGCCGAGAATGTGGTTTCAGGAGATTTAACACCGCACTCGGTTCCGGCCAATTTTGCGGTGTAGCCCGCCAGAAATTGTTGCAAGGCTTGCTCGGTATTTAGTTTCGCAATGGGTGGCAACACGCCGAATGCATCTGCAGTCAGCATAATGATAGTTTTTGGTGCGGAAGCTTGGCGAGTGCTGCTGGCATTGGCAATTGCATCCAGATTGTAGGCTGCGCGTGTATTTTCAGTCAGCATTGCATTATTGAAATCAATGCTGCGAGTCGCATCATCGATCACCACATTCTCAAGGACGGTGGCAAAGGCGAGTGCCGCTTTGTAGATTTCTGGTTCAGCTTTGGCAGAAAGATTTATCACTTTTGCGTAACAGCCATTCTCAATATTGAACACACCATTTTCACCCCAACCATGTTCGTCATCACCGATGAGAGCGCGTGAGGGGTCAGCAGACAAAGTCGTTTTGCCAGTGCCAGAAAGGCCAAAGAAAATTGCTGTATCGGAAGCTTCGCCGACATTGGCCGAGCAGTGCATCGGCAATACGCCTGCAGCAGGAAGCAGATAATTGAGAACTGTAAAAACTGCCTTTTTAATTTCACCAGCATAGGCGGTGCCGCCGATCAAGATCAAATTATTGCTCAGGTCAAAGGCAATAACCGTCTCACTCGCCGTGCCGTGGCGGGCCGGGTCTGCTTTGAAGCTGGGCAAATTGAGAATGGTGAGTTTCGGCGTGAAGGCCTCTGCCAGATTTGCGGGCTTTAACAATTGGCGGATGAACAGAGCATGCCAAGCAAACTCGGTGATCACCCGGGTTGGCAGGGCGTGGGCTTCATCTGCGCAGGCCACTAAGTCTTGCACATAAAGATTTTTCAAGCGCGCATGCACCATCATGTCGGCTTTGAGTATTTCAAAATGCCGCGGACTCAAAGGCTGATTATTGTCCCACCATACCGTGCCAGCAGAATTGTCATCCAGAACTATGAACTTATCCTTTGGGCTGCGGCCAGTATGGACTCCGGTTTCGGTGACCAAAGCGCCGGTGGCTGAAGCTTTAGCTTCGCCATTGGCAAGAGCAGCTTGATAGAGGCTGGCTGCGCTTTCATTGCAGGAAAGGCTGCCAAGCCAACGCAAGCCAAGCTTGGCCAGTTGCGCACGGATCAATGCGGCTTGTGGTGATGTTTCTGCAAGGGCTGTCATGCTTGTCTCCTCAGATGTTGAGGGCAACTTGGCCGAGAAATAAAATGATGTAAAGATGTATTTACATCAATGATTAATGTGTTCGCACCTTATTTTTTGAGCTTTTAACATCATTTAATTCGATAAAATTCGCCAGCGGTTCTGCCAAAAACGTAATCTTTTTCGGCATTTTCCACGCAAAGCTGGGCAGCATTATGCCATGAGGGATATGAGCCGTTCATTTCCAGCACAGGCCAATCAGAGCCCCACATCACTCGCGACGCACCAAAGCTCTTGATAATGTGGCGGGCATAGGCAGCTAAATTCGCAACCGACCAGCCAGGGTTGGCTTCCGTGGCGAGGCCGGAAAGCTTGCAAAAGGCAGGTGTAGTTTCGGCCAGCTGGTGCATTCCCGTCGCCCAATCAGTAAATTCTGCTTCCCCAATGCGCGGCTTCATGCCGTGATCAATGACAGTTCTCATGGTTGGATAACGGTCAAAAAGGCGCTGGAAAGGCTCAATGTGGACGGGAAAACCCAAGGCATCAAATGTGAGATCAAGATCAATGATTGCATCGAATGCCCACGCTACATCTTTGCGGTGCATCCAGTTTGTATCAGGTAAATCTTGGATCATTGGTCTAACGCCGGAAAACTTTGAATGATTGGCAAGGCGCTGCAAATGTTTCAGATCATCGTGATTTTCAAAATCTATCCACCCTACAACCTTTCCAACAAAGTCAGTGGCATCTGCCACGCCCAACAAATATTCTGTTTCATTCACGGTGGGCGCGGCTTGCACGAGCACAGTGCGGTCGATGCCAAACATTTTTAAGTGTGGCTCTAAATCAGGCGGCAGGAAGGGTTTGCGCAAGTGCTCTAATCCGCTGCCACTCATCCAGCCATAATCACCGCGGGCAGGCGACCAGAAGTGGTGATGAGAATCAATTTTCATTTTGACGTGATGGCCCTTTCATCCATCAGTCCGGCAATTTTCAAAGCCTTCCACAAGGCTTTTGGTAATTTGGCTTTGAGTGTTTTCACATTAAGTGCCACGTGTTGTGGGCTAGCAGCCCCTGGAATCACCGAAACAACAGATGGGTGCAGCAGCGGAAACCGTAAAGCGGCTTCAGCCAGTTTAACCTTATGCGATTTGCAAATGGCTTCAATTTTCCCGACGCGTTCCAAGATCGCTTTGGGGGCCGCATCATAATTATAGAAGGCGCCCTTCTTGGGGCCGGTGGCGAGAATACCGGAATTATATGGCCCACCCAGCACAATACCGATGCCGCGCGCCTGACATAGGGGCAGGAAGGAATTGAGTGCTTCTTGCTCTAGCAACGTGTAGCGCCCGGCCAGCAGGAACAAATCAAACTCGCCTTGCTTGGCCAATGTTTCGCACACCTGCCACTCATTCACACCGGCGCCAAAAGCTTTGATCACGTTTTGCTCACGGAGTTTAACCAGCGCTCGGTAACCCCCAGCCATAAACGTTTTCACATGCTCATCACGCGTTGCTTCTGAACCATGGGTAAACACATCACAATCATGGGCATAAACAATATCAATGTGATCAATGCCAAGTCGTTCAAGCGAAAATTCTAATGACCGCATCACGCCATCATAGCTATAATCAAAAACCTCGCGGCGGTTTGGCGTGTTAAAAAATTTTCCAATGCCGGTGCGTTGATCAGGTGGGCACACTTCAAGTAAGCGGCCAATTTTGGTGGAGAGAACATAAGAGGAGCGCTGCTTATCACGCAAGAAATGATTGAGCCTGGTTTCAGAAAGTCCCAAACCATAGAGTGGGGATGTATCATAATAGCGAACCCCTTGTGCCCATGCCGCATTCAAAGTGGCTTGGGCAACGGCTTCAGTTACGGGATGATAAAGATTTCCTAGAGGTGCTGCACCAAAGCCCAATTCTGTAAATGAGATGCTGGCTCCGGACGGGGCCTTGAAGAGACGGTTTTTCATTTTTTGGTGCCTCAAGATTGTTGTTGTCGCCGCAAGTTGCGCCTATTAAACTGTTATAACAGTTTAATGGCGAGAATCCAGATCATGCAAGCACCCGCAATGTTGCGCTTAAATTCCAATGATAATGTACTGGTCAGCACCCGCATTGTGGAAAAAGGTGAGACGCCGGCGGAGGGTGTGACAGCCACTGCTCGGATCATGCGCGGCCACAAAATGGCTGCGACTGCGATTGCCAAAGGAACTCCCATCCGCAAATTTGGTCAAATTATCGGTTTTGCCAGTTCGGAAATCTCTGCCGGTGATTGGGTGCATGAGCACAATGTGGAGATGGGCGAGCTTTCGCATGACTATGCCTTTTCCCAAGGTGTGATGCCTGTCGAAATGTTGCCAGAAAAAGACCGCGCTACGTTCCAAGGGTTTAGGCGCAAAAATGGCAAAGTTGGCACGCGCAATTATATTGGCATTATGACCTCGGTGAATTGCTCGGCCACAGTTGCAACTTTCATTGCCCAAGAAATCAACCGCTCTGGCATTCTTAAAGATTATCCCAACATTGATGGTGTGGTGGCTCTCACCCAAGATAATGGCTGCGTAATTGATTATCGCGGCGTGATTTTTGACATTTTTAAACGCACCGCATGGGGCTATGCCACCAACCCAAATATGGGCGGCGTGATGATGGTGGGGCTTGGTTGCGAAGGCTTTCAAATTCCGCGCTTCAAACAAGCTTATGGTGTGGAGGAAGGCGAAACTTTCCGCACCATGACCATTCAAGAAACCGGAGGTACCCGCAAAACTGTGGCTGCCGGAGTTGCAGCTGTTAAAGCCATGCTGCCAGCTGTAAATGCACAAAAGCGTGAAACTTGTTCCGCTTCCGAGCTCATTTTAGCGCTGCAATGCGGTGGCTCTGATGGCTATTCCGGCATCACCGCAAACCCGGCTTTGGGCGCTGCTGTTGATATTCTGGTGCGCCACGGCGGCACCGCTATTCTTTCAGAAACGCCTGAAATCTATGGCGCTGAACATTTGCTAACCCGCCGTGCCATAACCCCCGAAGTGGGCGAGAAGCTGGTTGAGATTATCAAGTGGTGGGAAGATTACACAACCCGCAATAATATGGAGATGAACAATAACCCATCGCCCGGCAATAAGCTGGGCGGGCTTACCACTATTCTGGAAAAATCTTTGGGTGCTGCCGCAAAAGGTGGCACCACACCGATGACGGCGGTTTATCGCTATGCTGAGCCAGTAACGGCCAAGGGTTTTGTATTCATGGATACGCCGGGCTATGATCCGGTATCAGCCACGGGCCAAGTGGCAGGTGGAGCAAATTTGATGTGCTTTACCACGGGCCGTGGGTCGGCTTATGGCAACAAGCCCTGCCCTTCCATCAAGCTTGCGACCAACACCCAGATCTATGAGCGCATGATTGATGACATGGATATCAATTGTGGAGACATAATCGAAGGTGTTTCACTGGAAGCCAAGGGCCAAGAAATCTTTGATCTCATTTTGCGCGCCGCTTCGGGCGAGAAAACCAAATCCGAAGAATTGGGCTATGGCGATAATGAATATGTGCCGTGGTATGTGGGCGCCGTGATGTGATCACGCTGTTGCCATTATTGCACCATGTTTAAACCCGAAAACCCAGAAGCTTAAGTTTGACCATTCATCTTTGGTCAAGAGATTGAGTGCTAACGATCGCCAACCGCGGACTTGATAATGCGGAAGTGCGGGGGCGCGGGGTTATGGGACTGGTTAGGACGAGCAAAAACAACAGGCAAAACGCCCGAAAAGAGCCGCAGCTATTTGCAGATGATTATCGTGGCCGCGTGCCAGAGGCAAAGCGGACTAAACGTAAACGGTCCCTACTAGGGCGTCTCATAAGCTTTTTCTTTGTTTTAAGTTTTTGGGGGGCAGTGACTGCTGGCCTGGCCTTTGCCTATATCTGGTTCAGTTTGGATGCGCGCGGTCTTTTACAAATTCCAGAACGCCAACCCGGCATCATGATGTTAGCGTCCGACGGTACAGTGCTATCCGAGCAAGGCGCATTTTTTGGCGACACAGCGCGCATCAGCGAACTTCCAGATTATGTGCCCAATGCCGTGATTGCAATTGAAGATCATCGCTTTCGCAGCCATTATGGTATCGATCCGCTGGGCTTGAGCCGAGCAATGCTGCGCAATGTTTTAGCCGGAAGAATGGTGCAAGGCGGATCAACGCTCACGCAGCAATTGGCCAAGAATCTGTTTCTGTCGCCTGAAAAAACCGTAACGCGCAAAGCACAAGAAGCGGTTCTTGCGATTTGGCTGGAATCCAAATTCACCAAAGATGAAATTTTACAGCTCTACCTCAACCGCGTATACTTCGCCCCAAATGCCATTGGCATTGAGCAAGCCGCACATGTGCTCTTCAATAAACCTGCTGCTGAAATTTCGATTATGGAAGCGGCCACTTTGGCTGGCATGTTAAAAGCCCCAACCACTTATAATCCCACCAATCATCCAGAGGCTTCCGCCACACGGGCTTCACTTGTTATAAATGCCATGGTGCGTGAGGATTTCATCTCTGCTGAAGACGGTCAAGCTTCAATATTGGCTCCTTCAAGCTTAGTCTCATCGAACTATATTCCAGCCAAACAATATGCCGTTGATTGGATTGCAGAACAGTTGCCACTGCTGGTCAAAAACTATGAACAATCGATCGTGATTGAAACAACCATTGATCCCATCATTCAAGCCAATGCCGAAAAATCTTTGCGCAAGCGCCTGCAAGAAAGCGGCAAGAAGCTTGGGGTGAGTGAAGGAGCGGTGGTTGTAGTTGATACATCAGGTGCTGTGACGGCCATGGTGGGCGGAAGGTCCTATAAGAAAAGCCAATATAACCGCGTGACCAAAGCCAAGCGCCAGCCAGGCTCGGCGTTCAAACCCTTTGTGTATCTCACAGCCTTTCAAGAAGGTTATAGGCCCGATTCCATTGTGATTGATGAACCAGTGAATATCGGGGGATGGTCACCGCAAAATTACAAGAATAAATATCAAGGTCCAGTGACTTTAGAAAATGCCTTCGCTCTGTCGATCAATACTGTTGCTGCAAAACTGGCTCAAGCGGTGGGACCAGATAATGTTGCGATAACCGCAGAACGTTTGGGCATCCTGTCGAATCTGGGCCATGATGCTTCGATTGCCTTAGGGACTTCCGAAGTAACCCCGCTTGAACTCACGGCAGCATTTGTGCCCTTTGCCAATGGCGGAAGGTCGGTGCAGCCCTATGTGGTGCGGCGTATCACAACGCGTGATGGCCAAGTGCTCTATGAACGCGGCGGTGATGGCTTAGGGCAAGTTGTAGCGGACCGCGAATTGGGTGAAATGAACCAATTGTTCAGAGCTGTGGTGCGGCAAGGCACTGCCACCAAAGCCCAATTTGGCGATTTTGATATTGGCGGAAAAACTGGCACCAGCCAAGACTACCGCGATGCATGGTTTGTTGGTTTCACTCCCTATATGGTAACCGGTGTTTGGATGGGCAACGACAACAATAGCCCGACTAAGAATCTAACCGGCGGCTCGCTGCCCACGCAAGTATGGCGCGATGTGATGGAGCCAGCCCATAAGGGCTTCATTCCTTCACCACTGCCGGGTTATGTGGAACCAGTTGTCGCACAAGTTGAAATCGAACAACCGATTGTCGTTTCGCAAGCAGAATCTCCGGCGCAAGATGAAGAAGTTGCTATAGAGGAGGCCCCACCTCCGCCGGTCAAGAAAAAGAAAAAATATCTTTTCGATTTTCTGTTTGGCAAGAATTGACGCTTCAAATGTTTTTATAAAACAAGGCGGTGTCGTCCAATGTGCCGTCGCCCGAATAGGCGTAGTTGGGATAGTTGCCCACGCAGATATATCCAAGCTTTTCATAAAATGACGAAGCGGCACTGTTGGCCACGGCATCGAAAGTTAAAAGGCTTTGACCAAGGTTTATTGCTTTAGCTTCCAACGATTGCATTAAAGCGGTGGCGACACCGCGCCTTCTGAAATCACGGTGCACCAAAAGTTTGGCGACATCGGATCTGTGGGGTTGATTGGGCGCCCAGGCCCGCATCAATAAAACAATTCCGGCTACTGCACCGTCAAGTTCAGCAACAATAGGGAATGTGACGTGAGCAGCAATGCCAGAAATATGCCCGCGCCAAAAATCTTGCGCCACATCAGGTAAAAGGGGTTTCATAAAGGAAACCCCGGCACCAGAATCAACAGCATCAATCAGAATCTCAGCAAGCCGTGGAATGATGCTTTCAAATTCTGCGGCACCAAGAATTCTAATCATTACGCACTCAATGTTTCAACGCTTTCAGGTCGCGAATTGGCCTTCAGTTTGTAATAGACTGGAACACCTGTATCCAATTCACGCTGCAAAATTTGCGCAGGCGTCAGGCCTTCAATTGCCATGATGAGAGAACGTAGCGAATTGCCGTGGGCTGCAACCAGAACGGTTTTGCCTTCCAACACATGCGGCTGAATCATATGCATGTAATAGGGCAGCGACCTTGCCAAAGTATCTTTGAGTGATTCACCACCGGGGGGCGGCACGTCGAATGAACGCCGCCAAATCAGCACCTGCTCTTCACCCCATTTAGCGCGTGCATCATCTTTGTTGAGGCCAGTGAGTTCGCCATAGTCGCGTTCATTTAAGGCTTGATCACGGGTTTCGGCAAGTCCGGTCTGGCCAAGCTCAGCGAGGATCAATTGCAATGTGTGCTGCGCACGCGTGAGCGCTGATGTGAAGCACATGTCGAACTTCAAACCTTTAGCCTTCAAGCGTTGGCCTGCAGCTTTTGCTTCTGAAACACCTTGCGCGCTGAGATCTGGATCTTTCCAACCGGTGAATAGATTTTTCAAATTCCACTCGCTCTGGCCATGACGAACCAGCACCAAACGTCCACTCATTTCAATTCAATCCCAAAACATCATTCATATTATAAAGGCCAGGCTTTTGATCCTTGCACCAGAGCGCAGCCTTAACCGCGCCATAAGCAAAAATATCGCGACTCTCCGCCTTATGGCTCAGTTCAATGCGCTCGGCAGCGCCGGCAAACATAACTGTGTGATCGCCCACCACTGAGCCACCACGCAAAGTTGCAAAGCCGATATCGCCAGATTGCCTGGCACCTGTGTGGCCATCGCGGCTGCGCACGGAATGCTGTTTCAAATCTATCTGGCGGCCATCTGCTGCGGCTTGACCCAGCAAAAGGGCCGTGCCTGAAGGCGCATCAATTTTATGACGGTGATGCATTTCCAAAACTTCAATATCAAAATCCTCGCCCAAAGCGGCCGCCACTTTTTTCACAACATTTGCCAGAATAGTGACACCGAGCGAATAATTGCCGGTTTTCACAATGGTGGTGGATTTGGAAGCAGCAAGAATTTGTGCGTCGCCTGCGGCATTAATGCCCGTGGTGCCAATCACATGGATTTTTTTGAGGGCAGCAGTGTGGTGAACCAATGCAAGCGATGCAACCGGAACGGTGAAATCAATAATTCCGTCAGCTTGCGAAAGCACCGATTCCACATCGTCGCTGATCAAAATATTCAATGCGCCAATACCTGCAAGAACACCCATGTCGGTGCCTAGCAATGCCGAGCCCTTAGCTTCAAGTCCGCCCGCAACCACGCAGCCCTCAGTTTCATGAATAACGCGGGCGAGCACCCGGCCCATGCGGCCGCCGGCACCGGCTATGGCAAGTTTCAAAGTCATAAATTGCGTTTAGCAATGGCTCACACGATTGCAAAGCAAATCTTAAGTGGCGAGCTGGCCAGCTTCCCAGCCCAATATTGCCCGTTTGCGCGTAAGGCCCCAATGATAGCCTGTGAGAGCAGCGGATTTTCCAATCACCCGGTGGCAGGGCACCACGAAAGAGATTGGGTTGCGCCCCACAGCTGCCCCCACCGCGCGCGCAGCTTTTGGCTTGTCAATCGAACTTGCAATATCACTGTAGGTGACAGCCCGGCCCATCGGAATCTTAAGCAGACTCTCCCAAACGCGAATTTCAAAATCACTGCCAATAAATGTAACGCGCAAAGGCTGGCCATCTAACCATTTTTCGGGCGCAAAAATATGGGCAGCATAGGGTGCTGTTTGCGTTGGATTCTCAACATAGATCGCCTTGGGCCAGCGCCGCTGCATGTCATTCAAAGTAACTGCCTCGCCACCGGCATCTGAAAATCCAAGACCACAAAGTCCCTGCGCTGTCACCATCACCAAAGCCAAGCCGAAAGGCGAAGGGTGAAAACCATATGAAATCACAACACCAAGCCCCTTGGTTTTATAAGCTCCCGGGGTCATGCCTTCATGGGTTACAAATAAATCATGCAACCGTGCCGGCCCTGATAGACCAACTTCCAGAGAGGTTTCTAGGATACTTGCCGAATCCTTCAGCATCGCGCGCGCATGATCAAGAGTGAGCGCTTGTAAAAACGCTTTCGGTGTCAGACCAGCCCAGCGTGAGAACAGGCGTTGCAGTTGCTCTGGTTCCAAACCCAGCGGTCGGGCCAAATCTTCCAGCGAAGGTTGGTCGCGCCAATTTTCTGTAAGGTTTGCAAGCACACTGCGCACCCTCTCGTAATCGTCTAAATTTGAAATGTGATCCGGTTCCATGTAGGTGAAGCTAGAACAGGTGCCAGCCTGAAGCCACCCGATTTGCGAAAGGTCTATTATGCCAGCCCGCCTTAAAGCTTCCCAGATAGAAGAGATGTTCAGGCGTTTTCATGCTGAGAACCCAGAACCCAAAGGCGAACTTCATTCGGTCAATGCTTTTACGTTTTTGGTGGCCGTAGTGCTTTCAGCCCAAGCAACCGATGAAGGCGTGAACCGCGCCACCAAACTGCTGTTTGCAAAAGCTGACACGCCAGAAAAAATCATACTTATGGGCGAAGATAAGTTACGCGATGCAATCAAATCCATCGGCCTCTTCCGCACCAAAGCTAAAAACATTTATGCACTGTCGCAACATCTGGTATCCAAGCATAGCAGTGAAGTTCCCTCCTCACGAGAGGCCTTGGAGGCGCTGCCTGGCGTGGGGCGCAAAACGGCCAATGTGGTTCTCAATAGTATTTTTGGTGAACCCACCATCGCTGTAGATACGCATCTTTTTCGCCTCGGGAATAGACTTGGCCTGGCACCAGGGAAAACCCCGATGGAAGTTGAAACCAAGCTTCTCAAAGCTGTGCCTAAACCCTATTTGCGCCATGCTCACCATTGGTTGATTTTACATGGCCGTTATATCTGCAAAGCGCGAAGGCCAGAATGTTGGCGCTGCCGCATTTCTGATATTTGCCGGTTTAAGCCGAAGAGCTTGGCACCGATTTAAATATATGAACGAAAAATGAAGTGGCAAATAGAGGAACGAGCAGATTGACTATCGGAATACTGGCCAGGGCGGCCGGCAAAAATCCTGCCAAATAAACCCGCTTGAAATGTTTCTTGCGGAGAGCTCTGGCGGCCTGAGGCGACATGAACCGTGAGGCGGCCATTTCAAAATATTCACGGCTGATCAAATAGGCATTGGCAAACACAAGGAGTGCAATCCCGAATCCGGCAAAAAACACCAAGGGCAAGACTACAATGTTGACGGCTAGTGAGATCGCGGCAAACTGGAGGCCAAAAGCAAGTGCTGTGAATGTCGAAAGTGCTTTGCCCTGAGCGTGATGGGGATAATGTCGAAGTTCCACCTTTGAGGCTACCCAATCCAAAAATAATCCAGCAAACAGCGCTGTGACTGGGGCCATTAGAAAGAAAAAAGCTGCAATGAGACCAAATCCGGTGCCCAGTGCGATAATTGTTTGCAACCACGGCCATGGAACCAAGGTGAGGAATGATAGCAACACCTCAACGCCCACTAAAACGCAAACAAATAATATGAGCGTAAGCCCGATAGACTTTAACAAAACGCCACGAAATTCGGGCGAAGTAAGGTCATTTAGGGTTTTGATGAGGGCTGCAAACATGCCGCTGAATTAAGGGCTTTAACTTGTTTCTACAAGACCCATGCGCTAGGTCTATCTGAAAAAGGGCTTCCATTTATGACGCAAAAGCAATTTGATGTACTCGCCATCGGCAATGCCATTGTCGATGTCATTGCTATGGTCGATGATAGTTTCGTGCTGCGCGAGAACCTTGTCAAAGGTTCCATGAATTTGATCGATGAAGAGCGCGCCGAACACCTCTATGCGGTGATGGGGCCAGCAACAGAAGTCTCAGGCGGTTCGGCTGGTAATACAGCTGCGGGAATCGCCTCATTCGGCGGCAAAGCAGCATATTTCGGCAAAGTAAAAAACGATAAATTGGGTGCCGTATTCAGGAATGATATGCTGGATCAATCGGTGCATTTTAACACCGCGGCAGCAAACTCTGGACCGGCCACGGCCCGCTCATTCATTTTGGTAACGCCAGATGCTGAGCGCACCATGAACACCTATTTGGGGGCTTGTGTTAATCTCACCAAGTTTGATGTCGACGCTAAAATCGTCAAGGCCTCGGCGGTCACCTATATGGAGGGCTATCTCTGGGACAAGCCTGAAGCTCAGGATGCGTTTCGAATGGCCGCCTTGATTGCGCGGGAGTCTGGAAATCTCACGGCAATTTCACTGTCTGATTCATTTTGCGTTGAACGCCACCGCGATAGTTTTTTAGATCTTATTCGCAGCTGTATTGATATTGTGTTTGCCAACGAGAGCGAAATCAAGTCGCTTTACCAAACCCAAAATTTCGACGGTGCCGTTGCGGCTATCAGAAAAGATTGTCCTCTGGCTGCAATTACACGTTCTGAAAAAGGCTCGCTGATCGTGAAGGGGGATGAAACCGTCACCGTGAATGCTCTCCCTGTCAGTCATGTATTGGATGTGACCGGCGCTGGCGATCTTTATGCAGCAGGATTTTTATTCGGGCACACTCGTAAACTACCATTGCAACGCTGCGCTGAACTGGCCAGCCTTGCGGCAGCAGAAATTATTTCGCACACCGGTGCAAGGCCAATTGTGAACCTAAAACACCATGCAATCAGTGCTGGATTAATCTAGGCTGCGTTTGCAACTTCTGCATCAGTTTCTGGCTTTTTCAGATGAATACGAACGCGTTTAACGCGGCGAGGGTCAGTTTCTAAAATTTCAAATTCGAGACCACAACTATGCCGAATTATTTCGCCACGCGCCGGAACCCGGCCTGCCATTTCAAACACCAGCCCACCCAACGTATCAGCCTCATCTTCCTGATCGTCAGGAAGTAAATCAACCTTGAACATCTCGTCCAGCGTAGCAATGCTAATCAAGGCGCTGGCCACATAAACTGTATCGCTCTGCTTGCGGATCATGCCTTCTTCTGCATCTGTATCATGCTCATCAGCAATATCGCCGATAATTTCCTCAACCAGATCTTCCAGCGAAACCAGGCCATCAGTGCCACCATATTCGTCGACAACGACAGCCAAATGAATATGAGAAGCTTTCATTTTAATCAGCAGGTCAGGAGCTGGCATTGAAGGCGGCACAAACAGCACCTCACGGATCACGCTTGGGTGTTGTTTAATGCTGGAAGAAAGTTCACCGCTGGCCAGTGCGATGCCAGTTTCAGCACCTCCCTTGGTTTTCTTCTTGGTGCCTTTGGTGGCCATCCAGCGCAAATAGTCTTTCACATGAATCATGCCTGCAATATCATCGAGTGACTCGCGGTAAATTGGCATGCGCGAATGATTAGCCTCAATAAATTGCGAGAGCAGATCGCGCATCGAAGATGTTTCTTCAGCAGCCACAATGCTGGCGCGCGGCACCATCACGTCGTCAACGCGCAAATCTGCAAAACCCAAAAGATTTTGCATCATCGAGCGCGCATCGTCAGGCAGAGTGGAAGGACCAGTTTCTTCCACATGGCTGGCAATCACGCCTTCCAAGCTTTCTCGCAAGTCAATTTTGCTGCGGCCAAGTTTACGGCGGATTTTTGAAATAATGGTTTGTTTCGGCGCAGACATTTATAAACTCAATTCTGATACGGGTCGGCAAGCCCAAGTTTTTTCAAGATGCGAATTTCTTTTGCTTCCATTTTAGCGGCATCCGTTTCGTCGATGTGATCATAGCCCAAAAGATGCAAAATACCATGCACAATCAGATGCGCCGTGTGAGCCTTCAATGAAATTTTTCCAGCTTGAGCTTCGCGAACAACCGTCTCATAAGCCAATGCAATATCGCCCAAGGGTTTAATCTCTCCGCGAGGCGCTTTCACACCGCTTGGCGCTGGAAATGAAAGCACATTGGTTGGCTGGTTCAGTCCACGCCAATCATGATTCAGAGTTTTCAAAGTTGCATCGTCAGCAAAGAGAATTGTGATTTCCTTTTTGCGCTGCGTTGAAAGTGTGGATGCCTCGAAAGCCTTTTCTGCAAGCGACTTAAGCCCCCGAATGGATTTCCACTCCGCATGCTCGATTTGTAAGTTGAGCATTTAACCCCGCACCTTGCGCGAGTTCGCGGCCCCTTTTTTGTCATAAGCTGCAACAATGCGGCCTACCAAAGCATGGCGCACAATGTCAGCGGTTTGAAAAGCTGTAACGCCAATGCCGTTTACACCATCCAAAACTGAAAGCGCATCATCCAATCCTGAAACCACACCATAAGGCAAATCCACTTGTGTGGGATCGCCAGTGATCACCATGCGGCTGCCTTCGCCCAAACGGGTTAAAAACATTTTCATTTGCTGGGGCGTGGTGTTCTGCGCTTCATCTAAAATAATAAAAGCCGAAGCCAGTGTGCGGCCGCGCATGAAAGCCAAGGGTGCGATTTCAATTTGATTTTCTGCTAAGGCTTTGGCTACCAAGCTTTGCGGCATCATGTCATAAAGCGCATCATAAAGCGGGCGTAAATAGGGGTCGACTTTTTCTTTCATATCGCCCGGTAAGAACCCTAAACGTTCGCCAGCTTCAACTGCGGGGCGCGAGAGAATAATGCGGTCCACTTCCCCGTTCATTAAAGCTTCGGCAGCGCAAGCAACTGCGAGATAAGTTTTACCGGTGCCTGCTGGGCCAACTCCAAAACACAACTCGTTTTTGCGAATTTGTTCAATGTAAGCTTGTTGGTTGGCGGTGCGAGCAGAAACGGTTTTGCGTCTGGTGCGAACACCACCGGATGCCACTTCTTTTTCTTCGGCCACTTTCACCATACGAATTGCGCCATCAATTTCGCCACGGTTAATCTCTTCGCCACGTGCGGCTTTGGTATAGAGATGGAGGAGAACCGAGCGCGCCAATTCGGATGTTGTGCGATCACCGCGAATGGAAAGACGGTTTCCGCGCGGCGTAATCGCCACGCCCAAGCGCTGTTCAATTACCGCCAAATGAGCGTCATGTTCACCCATCAAAAGGGCCAGCACGCGGTTATCATCAAAGGCAAGTGCAAGAACGCCGTCTTCAGAGTCTTGCGGTTTTAAAGCATTGGCAGATGGGCTCAAATCAGGGGACCTCCCGTTGGCAGTGTTTCGACATATTGCCCTGAAAGTGAGTTGGGGCCAACAGCTAATATTGTGGCATCCACAAAAGAGCCAATCAAGGTTTCTGGGGCGTCAAGATGCACTGATTGCAAATAGGGCGAGCGGCCAATCAGCTGACCTGCTTGGCGGCCCGGTTTTTCAAGCAACACGTTAAGAGTTTGGCCAACGCAGGACTGATTAAAAGCTGCTTGTTGGCTGGTGAGCAGGTTTTGCAAACGTGCCAGCCGTTCATTCTTAATCTCTTCAGCAATTTGATCTTCACGCGTTGCGGCAGGAGTTCCCGGGCGCGGTGAATATTTGAATGAGAAAGCGCCCGCATAATTCACAGCGCGCACCAGCTGCAAGGTTTCTTCAAACTCTTGATCAGTTTCACCAGGAAAACCAACGATGAAATCCGAGGTCATAGCGATGCGGGGTTGTGCAACTCTGATGCGCTCGATGAGTTTCAGATATGCAGCCGAACTATGTCCGCGGTTCATAGATTTCAGCACGCGGTCAGAGCCCGATTGTATCGGCAGGTGCAGATAAGGCATCAGCTTTGGGTTTGCCCCATGGGCTTCAATCAAATCATCAGTCATATCGCGCGGGTGGCTGGTCATGTATCTGATGCGTTGAATGCCAGTGATATGTGACAGTTCAGTAATCAAGCTGGCAAGGCTAGCACTGCCATTGTGATAGGCATTCACATTCTGGCCCAACAGTGTGAGTTCACGCACCCCAAGGTCGGCCAGTTTTTTGGCCTCATCAATGATTTGCGATGGCTCGCGCGAGAATTCTGCACCCCGCGTATATGGCACCACACAGAAGGTGCAGAACTTATCGCAGCCTTCTTGAATGGTAAGAAAGGCGGTTACACTGCGCGATGTAGGGTGGCGCACTTGTTGGCGGGCCAAGCCATTAAATTTATCAGTCACAGCAAACTCAGTCTCGACCACCGCAAGGCCTGTGGTTTCGTGCTGTTTCAAAAGTTCTGGCAGGCGGTGATAGGTTTGTGGCCCGAAGACGAGATCAACTGATTTCATCCGCCGCGTAATCTCGTGCGCCTCAGCTTGGCCCACACAACCGGCAACGGCAATTGTCATTTTGCCACCGCGTGCAAGCTTCATATCGCGGTAACGACCCAGCTCGGAATACACTTTCTCAACAGCCTTTTCGCGGATGTGGCAGGTGTTGAGGATGACCAAATCAGCAGCTTCCGGCGTATCGACAACGCCATAGCCTAAGGGTGCCAACACATCTTGCATGCGGCTACTGTCATAGACATTCATCTGGCAGCCATAAGTTTTAACGAAAACAGATTTGCTCATGAGCGCTCCCCTAGCGGATTTATCGGCTTTCTCCAAGGGTGCGGGCAATAGTGGTGAAAGCTCGGGCTGCCATGGTTTTGCGGTCAGCCTTTGTGAGAGCGGGGTGGAATGTCACTCGCACTTTAAGGGGCCCAGATTTGATCACCTGCCAAAGATGCGGCAGCAAATCCATCTCGCCAAACCAAGCGTAAAATTTTGGCTCGCCCAGATATGAGATGGTGACTGGAATAACTGAAACATCCAAACCTTCCACAGCTCCAAAGTAAGATGATTTAAACGGCAAAACATCTGTGCCATCGCTGGACGTGCCTTCAGGGAACAAAACCAGGCAATCTCCTTGTTTCAAGCGTGTTGCAATTTCTTTGCGCTCGCTTCCGGTGGAGTGCCTGCTGTCACGGTTCACAAAAACCGTGCTTTGCAATTTCGCCAGTGCGCCAAAAAGTGGCCAAGTGCCAACTTCGCGTTTTGCTATGAATGACACCGGGGCAACAGCACTGAGCACGGGAATATCAAGCCATGAGCTATGATTGGCCACCAGCAAAGCGGCGCCTGCTGGCGGCGCCCCTTCAAGGGCAAGTCTAACTCCTAGCAGTTTGCACAGCAGGCGGTGGTAAATCCAAGGCAAGCGTTTTGAGCCGAGCACCAATTGCACTGGCATCAGTGGCAGGGTGAGTGCCAGAAACCCCAGCAGAATGAAAATTGCTCTTATACGACCCATCGCAAAATCAACGCGTCATCGCCGGTTGCCGCATAATAGGCTTTGCGTAAGCCAACCTGTTTGAAACCTGCTGAGGCATAAAGTTTGATTGCGTCTTCATTGCTGCTGGCCACTTCAAGACATATCTGCGGAATTTTTAAATTGAGCAAGGCTTGAAGCAAAGCCCTGCCAGCACCTCGTCTGCGTAAATTTGGGTCCACAGCTAGAGTGAGAATTTCTGCTTCGCCCACCACCACTCGGTAAAGCAGCATCCCCACAGGCCCTTCGGCAGATTTTGCCAGCAAAGCGCCAACGCCGGGGCTCGCCATTAAACTGCTCAGGGCACTTTCGTCCCAAGCCTCAACAAAACATGTGGCATGAAGTTCAGCCAAAGTCGAAATCGCAGATTGATCCACCACCATAATCTGCAAATCTGGCAGGCCGCGTAAGCGTGAAGATTGCGGCTTTGCATCAACGTCGCGCAAATAATTTGGGCTTGGCATGACTTCAGGATCAGGCAAGCCTGCAGAGTATTCGGCAAAGCCCGCTGCCGATGGCAAACCATCCTGCACATTGGCAAAGCGTAAGGCAGTGGGTGTATCAATCCCCACCACTTTGATATTAAGGCTTAACCCCAAGGCGCGGGCAAAACTCAACCCAATGCGAATTCCGGTAAAAGTGCCGGGCCCAGTGGTGACGGCAATGCGCTTCAAATCGCTATATTGAAGTTCAGAAGCAGCCATCACCCGTGCCACCATCGGCGGCAAGGCCTCGGCATGGCCGCGTTCCATGAGATCACGTTCTTCAGCGAGGATTTGGTGTTTATCAGAATCGTAGACACAGGCCGAACAACTGGCCAGCGCTGTATCAATGGCGAGCAAGATCATGGGGCCAAAGCCCTACTCAATTCTCATCCATCTTCAGCGCCGCAATAAACGCTTCCTGCGGAATTTCAACCTTGCCGAATTGGCGCATTTTCTTTTTGCCTTCCTTCTGCTTGTCGAGAAGTTTGCGTTTACGAGAAATATCGCCGCCATAGCATTTAGCTGTCACGTCTTTGCGCATAGCAGACAAAGTTTCACGCGCCACCACCTTGCCACCAATCGAGGCTTGGATTGGAATTTTGAACATGTGACGTGGGATCAAGTCTTTCAATTTTTCGCACATCACACGGCCACGTTGTTCGGCTCTCGATCTGTGAACCACCATCGATAAAGCATCTACCGGTTCTTCATTCACCAAAATAGTAAGCTTGACGAGATCAGCCGCTATATACTCCGTCATCTTATAATCGAATGAGGCATAGCCTTTGGACACTGACTTCAAGCGATCATAAAAATCAAAAACCACTTCGTTGAGTGGCAATTCATAAACCACCATGGCGCGAGAGCCTGCATAGGTCAGTTGCTTTTGGCGGCCACGGCGATCTTCGCACAGCTTCAACACTGAGCCTAAATATTCGTCGGGCACTAATATAGTGGCTTCAATCCATGGCTCATTCATGGCCACAATGGTGGACACATCTGGCATGTCCGCTGGGTTATGCATGTCAACATGGCTGCCATCGCGCAGAGCAATCTTATAAATCACAGAGGGGGCAGTGGTGATGATTTCAACATTGAACTCGCGTTCAATGCGTTCACGCACGATTTCAAGATGCAACAGCCCCAAGAAGCCGCAGCGGAAACCAAAGCCTAAAGCAGCTGAGGTTTCCATTTCATAAGAGAAGCTCGCGTCATTCAAACGCAGCTTGCCCATAGCCTCGCGCAAATCTTCGAATTCAGAAGCGTCAACTGGAAAGAAGCCAGCAAACACCACTGATTGCGCTTCTTTGAAGTCTGGCAAAGCTTGTGCCGTTGGGTTCTTATCTTCAGTGACTGTATCGCCAACCCGCGTATCAGCCACTTCCTTAATGGCACCGGTGAAAAAGCCAATTTCGCCTGGTCCCAGTTCATCGACGACAACTTTTTTAGGTCGCGACACGCCAACGCGTTCAACTGGATAAAGTCCGCCCGTACCCATCATGCGCACGCGCATACCTTTTTTCAGCACACCATCAATAATTCGAACGAGCACGACCACGCCGAGATAGGCATCATACCAGCTGTCAACCAGCAGCGCTTTCAATGGCGCATCACGGTTGCCCTTTGGGGCTGGCAGGCGGTTTACAATGGCCTCTAAAACATCTGGCACGCCTAAACCAGTTTTAGCAGAAATCTTCACAGCATCGGACGCATCAATGCCGATCACATCTTCTATTTGTTGTTGAATACGTTCAGGCTCAGCAGCGGGCAAATCCACCTTGTTGAGCACGGGAATGATTTCATGATTGTTATTGATGGCCTGATACACATTGGCCAGAGTTTGCGCTTCAACACCTTGAGAAGCATCCACCACCAGAAGCGAACCTTCACAAGCTGCAAGCGAACGCGACACTTCATAGGCAAAATCCACATGGCCCGGTGTGTCGATCAAGTTGAGCACATAATCCTTGCCGTCCTTGGCTTTATAGTCAAGGCGCACCGTGTTGGCTTTAATCGTGATGCCACGCTCGCGCTCAATATCCATTGAATCGAGAATCTGGTCTACCATGTCGCGGTCAGCAACGGCACCACACAGCTGGATCAAGCGATCAGCCAGCGTAGATTTGCCATGATCAATATGGGCGATTATGGAGAAATTGCGGATTTGGGATGTGTCTATCATTCAGCGTCTTTCGGTCAAGTTGCAGACTTGAGCGAATTAAAGAACGCTGCAACTCATATGCGGCGCTGTTTGGCATTGTGCGCTGCAATGGTCAAGCCGTGATAGAAGGGCTGCCGCCTGTCATGGCAGCCCCAAAATTAACCGGAGCAGCCGTTCATATTGCGTTGCCGTTGCAGCCTGATGGTGATGCAAAGCCTTCAGATGAGCGGCCCACTTGCTTGGCCTTGGCTTTGGAGAAACAACACCAGCGGTTCTCACCGCGCTTGTCTTTGTAAATGTCGAGTGTGTATTCAGCCATGTGCCTCTTCCGCATCATTCCGCATCACTGGGAATGTATGGCGGCAAGCTGATACAATTGGGTTAAGTCGTAAAGAGGTCAGCCCTCAGCTTTGGAGACACCTACCATAGCAGGGCGCAAGCAGCGCTCACCCACGGCATAACCTGATTGCATTTCCTGCATCACAATGCCGGGTGGTTTTTCTGAGGTTGGCACCTCATAAATGGCTTGATGATAATTGGGATCAAATTTATGGCCCACGGTTTCAATTTTCTTGATGCCGTGGCGGTTGAACACTTGCAGTAATTCTTTTTGGGTCACTTCGACGCCGAAAATCAGGTTCTTTTCAATCTCACCAGCATTTTCACGTTCTTCCGCAGGCAAGGCTTCCAATGCCCGGCCCAAATTATCAGCTACAGTCAGCAAATCACGCGCGAAATTGGTGGCGGCATAAAGTGTCGCCTCGGCCTTTTCGCGCTCGGTGCGTTTGCGTAAATTTTCCATTTCAGCGGCAAGACGAAGCAATCGGTCTTTCGAAGCCGCAACTTCTTCCTTCAGGGCCAAAATTTCAGCATCCTTTGGATCAGCTTCAGCTTTTAAGGCTTCGTTCAAGGCATCGGCTGCCAAGATTTCATCGGCGCCTGCTTCAGCTTTGTTCTGTTCATCTGTCATGGAATATCCGTTTCGCTTTCGGTTTGTACCCCCGCATATCGGAGCAAACGCCGCAAAAATCAAGACTTAAACCAATACACAAAAGCTGCTAGGTAAACTCATGGTTCGGATGAGCGCCGACATTGATGATTATATTGCAAGGGCACCAGATCCTGCTCGCCCAATCCTGACGAAAATTCGAAAGATGGCTGCGCAAATTGCGCCCCAAGCTACTGAAGTAATAAGCTATAAAATGCCCGCAGTGAGAGATGGTAAAATATTTCTCTACTTTGCGGCATTTAAAAATCATGTCGGATTATATCCACCGCTCACTGAAAATGCCGCTTTGATTGAACGCCTTAAACCTTACCGTGGCGCGAAAGGAAATTTGAAATTCCTATTTGGCCAAGATCTGCCTAATGGCCTGATTGCTGAAGTCATCACAGCGCTCCACCAGCAATACACATCTAAGAAATAAGCTTGCCCACCACCTTGGCCGTATAATCCACCATGGGAATGATGCGGGCATAGTTAAGCCGTGTGGGGCCGATAATGCCAAGAACGCCAACGATTTTGTTCTCAGCATTGCGGAATGGAGCTGCAATCAAAGAAGATCCCGACATGGAAAACAGTTTATTTTCGGAACCGATAAAAATCCGCACTCCTTCAGCGCGTTCAGCGAGACCGAGCAAATCCACCAGTTCACGTTTATTTTCAATATCTTCAAAAAGTTTACGCATGCGGTCAAAATCAATGGTGGCTGTGGTATTTTCCAAAAGATTGGCCTGGCCTTTGACGATTAGAGAGCGCGCATCAAAATCTGAACCACCCGCCCACACGGCAAGGCCCGTTTCCACCAATCGCGCGGAGACTTCATCCAATTCGCTGCGGAGTTTTTGCATTTCAGTGGCTATCAAGTTTTGCACTTCATCTATGGTGCGCCCTTGGGCCACGGCCGAAAGATAATTTGTGGCGCGCATAAAAATGGAGGCTGGCAATCCGGCAGGCACATCAATAACGCGGTTTTCAACGGACCCTTCTTCACTCACCAAAATCACAAGGGCGCGGCCCGGCGAGAGATTTACAAATTCAATATGCTTTAGCCGTGGCGATAATTTGGGTGATAACACGACACCTGCACAGTGTGAGAGTCCCGATAACATCATCGAAGCATCACCCAAAACATCTTCAAAGCGCCGCGGATGATTGCCCGATTTGATCTGCGCATCAATAATGGTGCGCTCATTTTCTGTCACTGAACCCACATCCAACAGCGCGTCGACAAAGAAACGCAAACCCGCTTCAGTGGGTATACGGCCGGCCGAAGTGTGCGGTGAATAGATCAGGCCCGAATCTTCAAGGTCCATCATCACATTACGAATGGAAGCTGGCGAAAGACCAGAAGGCAGCATTTTGGAAATAGACCGAGAACCCACGGGTTCACCAGTTTCCAAATACGTATCTACAAGCCGCCGGAATATCTCGCGTGAGCGCTGGTCAAGGCCTGCAAGGCCAGTGGCGCGGTCGTCGGGAAAAGATATTGGTGGGATCAATGTCATGGCCACAATATAGGGACTCGACCGCCCGTCTGTCATCGAGTAAATTGTTGCAATGGCAAGGGACATCCAAGGCTTGGTTGTAACCGGAACAGCAAATTCCGCTGCAGCTATCGATAGCGCCATCGCTGACTATTACGCTTGGAAAGGTGATCCGGTGGCTTCTTTGCAAGCTGCGGCAGAGATTGACCCCAGTTTCATGCTGGGGCAAGCCGCTACAGCAACATTATTTTTACTCAGCGGGTTTCGCGGCGACCACCCCTCAGTCATCGCAGCACTTAACGCTGCCGCTGTTTCGGCCAAGGCAGCCACTTCACGTGAAAAGCGCCATTTAGCAGCGGCACAGGCTTGGGCTAGTGGGGCCATTATTCAGGCGACTGATATTTGGGAGGATATTTTACTTGATCATCCCACGGATGCGTTGGCTTTACGCTTTGCCCATGACAGTTATTTTTATCTGGGCCATTCCATGAGCATTCGCGATTCAATCGCCAGAGTCCTACCTGCCTGGGACGAGGGTGGGCCGCATTATGGCTACATACTCGGACAATATGCTTTCGGTTTAGAGGAATCTGGTGAGCTGCACAAAGCCGAAGAGATTGGTTTAAAAGCCATTGCCTTGAATGCAGAAGATGGTTGGGCGGTGCACGCAGTGGCGCATGTATTTGAAACGGAAAGCCGTCAACGAGAGGGAATTGATTTTCTAAAACGCTCGCAGCCGAATTGGAGTAAAGCCCAAGCCTTGGCGGTCCACAATGGCTGGCACTTGGCGCTGTTTTTGATTGAGGAAGGTGAGTTTGCACGTGTGCTCACTGACTATGACAAATACGTCGCTCCCAAATTGAAATTGGATTCAATTCTCGATCTTGTTGACGCGGCTGCTTTATTGTGGCGCCTCGAACTCGCAGGTGCCGATGTTGGCAAGCGCTGGCAACCCTTAGCCGAGCAATGGTTAACCCATGCCGATGACCATGTGCTGGTTTTCAATGATCTCCATATCGCCTTGGCCATTTCACGCAGCGGCGGTGCCGATATAAAACAACGATTTCTCGCGTCGATTGATCGCTATGTAACCGAAGGCGAAGGCGATAACCGCGCCTTCACGCGTGAGGTGGGGCGCACGCTTATCGACGCGATATTTGCCTTTGCAGCTGGCGATTATCGTATCGCCATAAATTTAATTTTACCAATCCGCTATAAAATTATCCGCATTGGTGGCAGCCACGCTCAGCGCGACTTACTGACGCAAACTTTAATTGTTGCCGCTGAACGCGCTGGAAATTGGCGGTTGGCGCAGGCACTTCTCAGCGAACGCCTCGCCATTCGGCATACCCCTCGTGTGGAACAGGGCCTGAACCACGCACGCAAGATGTCGAAAATTCATTGATGTATTTATTTATTCCTCCACCGCGAAATCCGGTCTAGAACGCCCTTTCAATTTGAAAGGTTTTACCATGCGCCCCTCTGGCCGTAAAAATGATGAACTCCGCAGCGTCACCTTTGAGCGCGGCGTTTCAATCCATGCCGAAGGCTCTTGCCTTGTAAAATTTGGCAACACCCATGTGCTGTGCACAGCTTCATTGGAAGAACGTGTTCCACCATGGTTGAAAGGCGGCGGCAAAGGTTGGGTGACTGCTGAATATGGCATGCTTCCCCGCGCCACGGGCGAGCGCATGAGGCGCGAAGCGGCTGCAGGCAAGCAATCGGGTCGCACCCAAGAAATTCAACGCCTCATTGGCCGATCGCTTCGCGCGGTGGTTGATTTGCGCGCATTGGGTGAACGCCAGATCAGTTTAGATTGCGATGTAATCCAAGCCGATGGCGGCACCCGCACTGCGGCGATCAACGGAAGCTTTATTGCCTTGCAAGATTGCATATCATGGATGATGGCGCGCGAGATGTTTAAAATCTCTCCGATCAAAGATCATGTGGCGGCTATTTCGTGCGGTATCCATGGCGGCACTGCCATTTTGGATTTGGATTATGCCGAAGATTCGACAGCCGAAACAGATGCAAATTTCGTAATGACAGGCTCTGGCGGCATTATCGAAGTGCAAGGCACTGCCGAAGGTGAGCCCTTCAGCCAAGATATGCTGCTGCAACTTTTGGGCCTCGCGGGTGGCGGCATTAAAACTTTGGTAGAGATGCAGAAAGCTGCACTGAAATGAACCGCAGTCTCACCGGCCAGAAAATTGTCATCGCCACACACAACAAAGGCAAGCTGGAAGAGTTTGCCGAATTGTTGAAGCCACATGGCGTTACCACATTTTCGGCTGGTGGACTTGGTCTTGCAGAGCCCGGAGAGACCGAGGATAATTTTCGCGGCAATGCGCGGATCAAAGCTCTCTTTGCGATGACCCATTCAGGTCTGATTTCAATTTCCGACGATTCAGGATTATGTGTCGACGCGCTGAACGGTGACCCAGGAGTTTACACCGCCGATTGGGCCGGCCCCACCCGCGATTGGAGCATGGCGATGCGGCTGGTGGAGGAAAAATTGCAAAGCGCAGGTGCCACAACTCCTGAGCTGCGGAAGGGCCAGTTTAAATGCACACTCTGCGTGATGTGGCCCGATGGTGTGGAGCGATATTACGAAGGTGTAGCACCAGGCACTTTAGTGTGGCCGCCACGTGGGGCATTGGGGCATGGCTATGATCCAGTCTTCGTGCCAGATGGACAGGACCAAACTTTTGCTGAGATGACTCACGCGAAAAAGAATTCACTTTCTCACCGAGGCCGCGCGTTGGAGAAATTACTCAGTGACCTCTTCTGATTTTGGTATTTATGTGCATTGGCCGTTCTGCAAGGCCAAATGCCCTTATTGCGACTTCAACAGTCACGTGCGTCATGATGCCGTTGACCATATGAGTTTTGCCAAAGCCATCACAACCGAACTTTCATGGTTGGAACAAAAATCACGCGGCAAGAAAGTCACCAGCATTTTCTTTGGTGGGGGCACACCAAGCTTGATGCCGCCTGAAGCTGTTGCGCTTATTTTAGATCATATTGCCAAGCTATGGTCTGTGGCAGATGATGCCGAAATCACATTAGAAGCAAATCCGACTTCGGTTGAGGCCGAAAATTTCAGAGGGTATCGCACGGCAGGCGTGAACCGCGTTTCAGTCGGCGTGCAATCACTTGATGAGGCCGATCTTAAAGCTCTGGGTCGCCAGCATACACCTGATGAAGCTCTGGCTGCATTCCGACTCGCTGCTAAAATTTTCCCGCGTGTGAGCTTTGACCTAATCTATGCAAGGCCCAATCAAAGCCAAGCCCAGTGGCGTCACGAACTCACACGGGCGCTGGCCGAGCAGCAGGGCCATATGTCACTTTATCAACTCACCATTGAACCTGAGACGCGCTACCAAGATTTGTTTGATGCAGGCAAGCTCATTATTCCAGATGATGATGAGGCTGCCACTCTCTATGAAATCACGCAAGAGCTTACAGCCAAGCATGGCTTAAGTGCTTATGAAATTTCAAATCACGCGGCAGCTGGCCACGAGAGCAAACACAATCTCACCTATTGGCGCTATGGCGAATATGCGGGTGCCGGACCAGGTGCTCATAGCCGGTTGCGGGCTGGTGAAAATCGCTTAGGCCTGATGAGTGAAAAACACCCCGAGACGTGGCGGCAGATGGTGCAGACGAAAGGCCATGGCTTAGCTGAAGAAACCGTACTCACGCCAAATGAGCAAGCACCAGAATATCTTCTCATGGGCTTGCGAATTAAAGAAGGTATCGACTTGGAGCGTCATGCAGCACTCTCGGGTTCTGCAATAGATTTTTCGAAAATTGAAGCCCTCGAAAGCCTGGGTATGGTTACCCGTTGTGGTTCGCAGCTAATGGCCACACCGCGCGGGCGCCCTATTCTCAACGCCATCATACGTGAACTCAATGGCTGAGCGCAGTTACCATATAGGCCCGCATCGTTATGACGCTCAGAGTATTGATGCCGGGCTTCACGTTGTCGCCACACCGATTGGCAATTTGGGTGATATTACCATTCGCGCCCTTAATGTATTAGCCGCAGCCGATTATATTCTGTGCGAAGACACGCGCATTACCTCAAGGCTTTTAGAGCGCTACGGCATCCGCAATACCATGAAACCCTATCACGAACACAATGCCGAGAAAGTTCGCCCTGCAATTATTGCCGCATTGCAAGACGGCAAATCTTTCGCACTGGTTTCCGATGCTGGCGTGCCCTTGGTGTCTGATCCCGGTTACCGCCTGGTGCAATCTTGCATCGCGGAAGGCCTGGTGGTCACCGGGGTGCCAGGTGCTTCGGCCACACTCACGGCGCTGGCGTTATCGGGTCTGCCAACCGATTGCTTCACTTTTATCGGTTTTCTACCGCAGAAATCTAAAGCGCGCAGAGAGATGTTGCTGAGTTTCAAAAAACTTCCCTCAACTTTGATTGCGTTTGAAAGCCCCCACCGCATCATCGATGCCCTTGCTGATGTTGCAGCTGCATTGGGCGATCGTCCGCTTGCTGTAGCTCGTGAGCTTACTAAAATACATGAAGAAGTTTTGCGTGGAACCGCGCTGGAGGTGGCAGCGGTTTTGGCAACTCGTGGTTCTGTAAAAGGTGAAATTGTTTTGGTCATCGGCCCGGCGCAAAGTGAAATCGAAGTGATTGCTGAAGAAGATATTGAAAGTGCCATTGCAGCTGCACTTCAAGATTACGCAGCCAGTAAGGCAGCAACCATTGTGGCCAAAAATTTGGGGTTGAAAAAAGAAGATATCTATGCCCGCATTTTGAAACTCAAAGGTGAAGCGTGAAACGCCAAGCTGCGGAATTACGTGGTCACCGAGCAGAAACAGCAGCACTTTGGCTATTGCGCCTGAAAGGCTACCGCTTGCTTGCGCGGCGCTTTAAGTCATATCATGGTGAAATTGATTTAATCATGCGCCGTGGAAAAACCACGGCCTTCATAGAAGTTAAAGCTCGCAAAACTCATGATGAAGCATTGATTTCGGTGACACCATATCAATCCAAACGCATTTCTGCAGCAGCTGGTCTTTGGATGGCAAAAGATCAAATTGCAGCCCGTAGTTTTTGTCGCTTTGATATTGTGGCCGTGAACGCTTATCTCTGGCCTAAACATATTGAGAATGCCTTTTCCGGAGATCGCTAAAATGTCGCTCAAAATTGCAGTTCAATCAGACCCGATTGAACTTTTTGATATCACGGGCGACTCAACCTTTGCCATGATGTTGGCTGCGCAAGGCCGTGGTCACAGTTTGTTTATCTATCATGTGAAATCATTGGCCTATGAAGGTGCCACACTTTCAGCTGAAGGCCATGATGTGAAAGTGCAAGATGTGAAGGGTGCGCATTTTGAATTGGGCCCGGCCAAGCGCATTGATCTTTCAACCCAAGATGCAATTTTCATGCGCCAAGACCCGCCCTTTGATATGGGCTACATTACCGCCACGCATTTACTGGATATGATCCACCCAAAAACACTCGTGGTGAACGACCCCACTGAAGTGCGCAATGCGCCCGAGAAACTTTTCATTCTGAAATTCCCTGATCTCATGCCGCCTACGCTGATCACGCGTGATGTGAAAGAACTTGAGAAATTTCGCCAACACCACAATGACGTTATTCTAAAGCCGCTTTATGGCAATGGCGGTTCGGGTGTGTTCAGAACCAACAAACTAGATCAGAATTTCTCGTCGGTTCTGGAAATGTTTGCTGAACTTTATAAAGCCGAGCCATTCATTGCTCAGCAATATCTTCCCGATGTGCGCAAAGGCGATAAGCGCATTATTCTGGTGGATGGCAAAGTGGCAGGGGCTATCAACCGCATTCCTGCTGAAGCTGATAATCGTTCTAACATGCATGTGGGTGGAGTGGCCGCCCCAACCACCATGACCAAACGCGAGCATGAGATTTGCGAAGCAATTGGCCCGGAACTGAAAAAGCGCGGATTAATATTTACCGGCATCGATGTCATTGGCGACTATATGACAGAAATCAATGTCACCTCTCCCACAGGCATCAGGCAAGTGAAACGATTTGGTGGTGCCGATATTGCAGAACTCATTATAGACACGGTCGAAGCTAAAAGATGAGCAAACTGACCGCCATTGCTTTCGATGCGGATGACACCTTGTGGCACAATGAGCGCCATTTTAAATTCACCCAGAATATGTTTGTAACATTGTTGGGCGATCATGCAGCTCCCGAACATATACACGAAAAGCTGCAAGCCGCCGAGCGCAAGAATTTGAAATTTTACGGCTTCGGCATCAAGGGCTTCACGCTCTCGATGATCGAAACGGCCATTGAAGTGACCGGCGGCAAAGTGGAAGCTTCCGCCATCGCCAAGTTGTTAGAGCAGGGCCGCGAAATGTTGCAACATCCGGTGGAGCTTTTGCCCCACGCGCGTGAAGCATTGGAAGCGCTGCAAGGTGATTTTAAATTGCTGCTCATCACCAAAGGCGATCTCTTTGACCAAGAAAGAAAAGTTGCTGCTTCAGGTCTCGGAGAGTTTTTTAGTGGCTTAGAAATTGTCTCCGACAAAACACCCGACGTCTACGCTCGAATTTTCAAACGCCATGGCACTGGCGCCGAGCACGGTTTAATGGCGGGCAATAGTTTGAAATCAGATGTGATCCCGATGCTCAAAGCCGGTGGTCTTGGGGTCCACATTCCCCATGAGCTAACTTGGGAGTATGAGCGGGAAGACGCACCAACTGGCCATCACCGCTATCATCAGTTGCAAGATTTGTCGGTGTTGCCAGCACTTGTTAGAAAACTCTCTGCGCAATAATTTCAGGCCGAAGGACTACCCGGAAAAAGCGGGGGACTTCTGGTCTTTTAGGGCAGCTCAGCCATCTGCGCTTCGAATTTGATGGGCGATTGATAGCCCAGTGGAGTGTTTCCGCCGTGGGTTATAGAAACCGTCGATGGTATGGCCAAGTGCCAACAGGGCATCGCCATCGATCGCATCAAACCTAGCGTGGCCGAACTCAACTATCCGTTTCATGACAAATTCATCATTGTCACCGGTGTCTCAGCTACAAAACGTTACCTTTGTCACAGGACTATACAATTGAGTGATTGGTGGTGGACGCAGTCATGGTCGAGCTGGTCTCAGGTCAATTTCCCTGCAAAACAGAGAATTAACAGGGATTTTTTGAGAAACTCAATGCCCAAACGTCGACCATTGCGCAAAATAGGCCCTTAGATTGCAGCCATTTTTATTTTTAGCTAATTTCTGGAACAGGGAATTTAATGCGGCAGAACAGGGAGGCATATGTGGCTGAACAGGGATGCTACCTGTCGTATCGGGAAAACCGCTCGAAAGTGTCCTCCACGTTAGTGTCGGCGTCTTCGTCACGTTCCTGCTCGAAGTTGAGGATAGTAAAAGCATGGCCGCCCTCCTGATGGTAAGTTTCTGCAGCGGCGGTCGTGGATTTTGGAGTGCCATTCATAGCGGGTAAAATCCATTAGCCGCTGTTACCGCATGTAAATGCTAATAAAGTAATTCTGTAGCCGACTATTTATCGTTGCCCGGAGTTTTGGTTCACTGTTGTTTGCTTCACAAAATGTAGGCATCTGAATCTATTCAGATCGAATTTTGCCTTACTAAATCAGTTTGAGGCAAGGTCATCGGAGCTTTGCTCCGCAATAAGGCCTTGTCTTTGAGTTCTGCCCAGAATGACAATGGAATGCAGCGGCTTGATCCAATCGATGTTTGGCTGCATTTATTCTACTGCGCGCTTGCATATCTGCACACTTGCGTCACCATGGCAAAGCCGCATAACATGAGACATTCGGTGCGCCATTTCCTCAGTTCAAAAAAGGCTGCATGCAACACATGACCACGATTTCTACATTCGTAAGCCGTGAGAGTGCAGTGTTCCAAAGCAACGCTGAGCATAACACGGCACTTGTTGAAGAACTGCGTCAGAAAACTGTCTTGGTTGGGAAGGGTGGCCCAGAAAGTTCCCGTCAGCGCCATATTGCGCGCGGAAAGTTCTTGCCGCGTGACCGCGTCACGCGGCTGCTTGATCCCGGTTCGCCGTTTCTGGAGATAGGTGCACTGGCAGCAAATGGCATGCATCAGGATGAAGCTCCAGCGGCAGGCATTATTGCAGGAATAGGCAGGGTCGAAGGCCTTGAAGTGATGATCGTTGCCAATGACGCGACGGTCAAAGGCGGGGCTTATTTCCCGATGACTGTGAAGAAGCATCTGCGCGCCCAAGAAATCGCATTGCAGAACCGCTTGCCCTGCATCTATCTCGTCGACAGTGGCGGAGCAAATTTGCCGCACCAAGCCGATATATTCGCTGATCGCGAGCATTTTGGCCGTATCTTTTTCAACCAGGCAAACATGTCTGGCGAGAGCATTCCGCAAATTGCCTGCGTGATGGGAAGTTGCACGGCAGGTGGTGCATATGTGCCAGCCATGTCAGACGAGACCGTGATCGTGCGCAACCAAGGTACAATTTTTCTCGCTGGTCCACCGCTCGTGAAAGCCGCCACGGGCGAAGTGATCACAGCGGAGGAACTTGGCGGTGCCGAGACCCATGCCCGTCGTTCAGGCGTTGTTGATCATGTGGCTGAGAATGACGAGCACGCGCTGTTGATTGTCCGCGAGATCGTCGCAAGTCTCAATCGCGTGAAAAGGGTTGATATCGAAATCAAGTCCCCGCGTCAGCCGAAACTTGATCCAAAAGAACTTTACGGTCTTATCCCCCAAGACGTTCGTACACCTTATGACGTGCGCGAAGTGATTGGCCGCATTGTTGATGGCTCTGAGATGCATGAGTTCAAGCCGCTCTATGGCACAACGCTGGTGTGCGGGTTTGCGCGCATCTGGGGAATTCCGGTCGCCATCGTGGCGAACAATGGCGTGTTGTTTTCCGACAGCGCATTGAAAGGTGCGCACTTCATACAACTCGCCTGTCAACGCCGCGTGCCGCTTCTGTTTCTGCAAAACATTTCAGGATTTATGGTCGGCGGCAAGTATGAAGCCGGCGGCATTGCCAAGGACGGCGCCAAACTGGTGACAGCAGTGGCAACTGCAAGCGTGCCTAAAATTACCGTGTTGATCGGCGGCAGCTTTGGTGCTGGCAATTATGGCATGTGTGGCCGCGCTTACAGCCCACGCTTTCTGTTCACCTGGCCCAACAGCCGGATTAGCGTCATGGGCGGCGAACAGGCAGCTGCCGTGCTCTCAACAGTGCGCCGTGATGCGGCTGAGGCAAAGGGCACCCAACTATCTGCAAAAGAAGAGGAAGCATTCAAAAAAACAATCAGGTCCAACTATGAAACCGAAGGCAATCCTTATTATGCCACCGCACGTTTATGGGACGATGGCATTATCGATCCTGCGCATACACGCGATGTGTTGGGCTTGGCCTTTTCGGCCACGCTGAATGCGCCAATTCCCGAGCGTGCGCGTTCCGGCTTGTTTCGGATGTAGGTCATGATCGAAAGTCTCCTCATTGCCAATCGCGGAGAAATCGCTCGCCGCATCATCCGTACAGCGCGTGCCCTCGATGTTCGAACCATTGCTATTCATTCAAATGTGGACGCCAACATGCCATTCGTGCGCGAAGCGGACGAGGCCGTCATGATTGGTCCGGCAACGGCGCGGAAAAGCTATCTCAACAGTGTCAAAATATTGGAAGCGGCGCGGATAAGAGGTGCCGCGGCGATCCATCCCGGCTATGGCTTTCTGTCGGAGAATGCAGAATTCGCCGAGGCCGTTCAGGCCGCAGGGCTCGTATGGGTTGGTGCACCGCCTATTGCAATTCGCGCGATGGGACTGAAGGATAAAGCAAAACGGCTGATGGAAAAGGCGGGTGTTCCCATACTACCCGGCTATATGGGGAATGATCAGTCGACTGAGCGCCTGCAGAAAGAAGCCGACAAAACTGGTTATCCTGTGCTGATCAAAGCGGTTGCCGGCGGCGGCGGCAAGGGCATGCGTAAAGTTGACACAGCACGAACCTTTGTTGATGCACTTGCCACATGCCGCCGCGAAGCTGTAGCAGCCTTTGGTGATGACCGCGTTCTCCTCGAAAAATATATCACGGACCCCCGTCATGTCGAAGTACAAATCTTCGGTGATAACCAAGGAAATGTAATTCATCTCTTCGAACGCGATTGCTCCTTGCAACGCCGCCACCAGAAAGTGATTGAAGAAGCGCCAGCGCCGGGAATGGATGAGGCGACACGAGAGGTGCTTTGCGCTGCCGCTGTGAAAGCGGGTCAGGCTGTGAACTATGTCGGTGCGGGCACTGTCGAGTTTATTGCCGATGCTTCGGATGGCCTTCGGCCAGACCGCATCTGGTTCATGGAGATGAACACCCGTTTACAAGTCGAGCATCCGGTGACCGAAGCGATCACTGGGGTGGATCTGGTTGAATGGCAGTTGCGGGTTGCTTCCGGCGAACCCCTGCCGAAACGACAGCATGAACTTGCCATCTCCGGTTGGGCAATGGAGGCCAGACTCTATGCCGAAAATCCAACAACCGGATTCTTGCCTTCAATTGGCAAGCTGGATCGCTTGCGGTTTCCGCCTGATATCCGTGTTGATAGCGGCGTTGAAGAGGGCGACGAAATCACATCACACTATGATCCTTTGATTGCCAAACTCATTGTTCATGCCGATAGCCGAAACGCGGCGGCAGCGAAACTGGCCAAAGCTTGCGGCCAGATCGAGGTTTGGCCTGTCAAAACCAATGCGGGTTTCTTGGCTCGCGCTGCTAACCACGCTGATTTTATAGCTGGCGAGATTGACACTGGGTTCATTGACAGCCATGGGGCGCAATTGATGCCGAGCATTGAACGTGAATTGGCGGTGCAACAGACTGCAGCTCGTGCTTTGGTCCCGGATCAGGCAGACAATCCATGGACCGCACTACCAGGCTTTCGCATCGCTGCTTTGCCGCACTATCATGTTGCCGTTCAAATTGGTGGCGTGACTTACACTGTTGCCATTGACCCGACGACGAAAACGGTTGGAACCACTGCCACCATGGCCGATGGCGAGAGAGTGCTTTTCGTAGACGGCGAGGCTTGGTCTTTCGGGCCACCACGTGCCGACCGTGTCGCTGGCGGAATTGTGGCTTCTGACGGCATGCTGCACTCGCCGATGCCGGGTCGCATCATCGCAGTTGATGTTGCACAGGGCGATAGAGTCAGGAAAGGACAGCGGCTGATCGTGATTGAGGCGATGAAAATGGAGCAGGCAATTGTGGCTCCCTTTGATGGTGTGATAACAGAATTGAAAGCGGTCGCTGATGCACAAATATCAGAAGGTGCATTGCTTGCGCGTGTTGAAAAAGGAAATCGTTGATGGCAGGCCGTTTTTTTGACCAATGGCAAGTGGGCGACCGTATTGACCATGACATCCGCCGCACGGTGACTGAAACGGACAATCTCCTGATCACAACGCTGACCCACAATCCCCAGCCTCTGCATCTCGATGTGGAATATGCGGGGGCTTCCGAATTTGGCCGTATTGTCGTCAATGGCACGTTCACTTTTGCCTTGATGATCGGGCTATCAGTGGGCGACACAACGCATGGCACACTCATTGCCAATCTCGGATATGACAAGGTGGTGATGCCCAAACCCGTGTTCATTGGTGATACCTTGCGGGCGGATACCGAAGTCATTGAACTCAGAGCGTCAAAGTCCCGACCAAACGCAGGCATCGTAACTTTTAAACACCGCGCTCTTAACCAGCGCGATGAAATTGTTTGCCAGTGCTTGCGTGTGGCTTTGCTGAAAAGAGCAGGGGCATGAGATTGCGCTCGCTTTTGTTTGTGCCGGGTGACCGGGCTGACCGTATGGACAAAGCACTAGGCGCAGGAGCTGACGCGTTGATCCTTGACCTGGAGGATTCTGTGTCGCTTGAGAACAAACATAAAGCGCGAGAATCCATCGCAAAATATCTCTCACATACGCAACGTAGCGTCCCGGTATTTGTCCGCATCAACCCTCTTGGTAGCAGGCTCGTCGATGATGATCTCGAGACCGTAATCCCGTGCCGACCACATGGTATCGTGTTGCCCAAGGCGGAGGGTGGTCACTCGCTTATTGATCTTGATCAAAGGCTGAACGCATTGGGTGACACGCAGGCCGTCATCTTGCCGATTGCCACAGAAACGCCAGCGGCGATATTCGGTCTTGGTAGCTATGCCAATAAAACGACGCGTCTTTGCGGCATGACTTGGGGAGCGGAGGATCTGCCCGCCGCAATTGGAGCCTCAACATCTCGGGAAGAGGATGGACGTTTTACTGCCCCCTACGAAGTCGCGCGTAGCTTGCTTTTATTTGGGGCCCACGCTGCTGGTGTTCCCGCTATCGAAACAGTCTATACCGCCTTCCGCGACGGGGTTGGACTGATGGCCTATGCCAAGCGGGGGCGACGTGATGGCTTCAGCGGAATGCTGGCAATTCACCCAGCGCAGATTGCAACCATTAACGCGGCTTTTGTGCCAAGCGAAGTCGAGATAGCATGGGCCAAGCGCGTGGTTGAATTGTTCGACAAGAACCCAGAGGCCGGAGTTTTGAGTTTGGACGGAAAGATGGTGGATGCTCCTCACCTCATGCAAGCAAGACGTCTGGTCTCTAACATATAAATTCAACGCATCAGCTCAAGCCCCACAGCGGTTGCTTCACCACCGCCGATGCAAAGCGCTGCCACGCCCCTGCGCGCGTCACGCGCGATCATGGCACGCAGTAAAGTTACCACAATGCGTGCACCCGAGGCGCCAATGGGGTGCCCAATTGCACAAGCCCCACCATGGACGTTGACTATGTCCCTCGGCAAACTCAGATCGCGCATCGCTGCCATGACAACGACAGCGAACGCTTCGTTGATTTCATAAAGATCAACCTCTGACGATTTCCAACTAAGATTCTCCAGAAGCGTTTCAATTGCACCGATGGGTGCAGTGGTAAATAACCCAGGCTCGCGCGCATGTCCGGCGTGGCCCGCAATCATGGCAAGCGGGGTCACACCAATTTTTTCAGCTTCCGAAGCACGCATAAGAACCAATGCAGCAGCACCATCGGAGATAGATGATGAGTTTGCCGCCGTCACTGTACCATCGTCGCGGAAAGCCGGACGCAACTTTGGAATACGTGCGAGATCGGCCTTATCAGGCTGCTCGTCATGGTCGAGCATGGCACGGCTGCGGCCCGCTACTTCATCTACGAGAACAAGCTCCTTGCTGAATGCGCCAGAATTTTTTGCGGCTCTGGCTCGGTTAAGTGACAAGATGGCATAGGCATCCTGTTCGGCGCGCGAGAACTGATAGGCTTCTGCCGCATCCTCCGCATAGGTTCCCATCAGCCGGCCAGAATAGGCATCCTCCAATCCGTCGGTGAACATGTGATCCTTCACCTCACCATGACCCAAGCGTAAACCGCCGCGCGCTTTCGGCAACAGATAAGGCGCGTTGCTCATCGATTCCATGCCGCCCACTGCTACGCGCGCGTTGCTGCCTGCGGCAATGCTGTCAAAGCCAAGGATCAGCGCTTTCATGCCAGAGCCGCAGACTTTTGAAATGGTGGTGCACGGAACACTATGAGCCAACCCGGCGCCAAGGGCGGCTTGGCGTGCCGGATTTTGGCCCAGCCCGGCGGACAAAACATTACCCATGAAAACTTCATCAACTGAGTGCAACGCGCTTTCGCTCATTGCGGCTGCAAGCGCAATCGAACCGAGCCGAGATGCCTTGAGACCCGACAACGCACCTTGAAAACTTCCGATGGGTGTGCGCCTGGCCGCAGTAATGACGATTGGGTCTCTCTCTGCAATCAAGATGTTCATGGTGGACTCCACTATGGATATCACCAATGCGGCAATCAGATTATTGCATTGGCAACTTGCTGTGATTGGAGGATAATAGACCCAGAGGTAGTGCACATGCAATTCGACCCTACGGACGAACAGCTTGCAATACAGGAAACGGCTCGCCGCTTTGCAAGTGATGCCATCACGCCACATGCCAGTCTCTGGGATGAGAAATGCATTTTCCCGCGCGACACCATCAAAGCTGCTGCTGCGCTGGGGTTTGGTGCCATCTGTGTTTCAGAAGAAGCGGGAGGATCAGGTCTCGGTCGTCTGGAAGCCGCACTCATCATGGAAGCCCTGGCCTATGGCTGCCCTTCAACTTCCGCTTTCATCTCGATCCATAATATGGCTGGATGGATGGTCGACAAATTCGGCAGTCCAAAGCTCAAGGCAAAATATCTGCCAGCACTTGTGACTTGTGAAAAGCTTGCGAGCTATTGTCTGACGGAAACTGACTCGGGCTCGGATGCAGCAGCATTAAAAACGCGGGCTGTCAGGAGCGGCAACTCCTATGTTGTCACAGGCTCTAAGGCTTTCATTTCCGGCGCAGGTGAAAACGAAATTTACCTCGTCATGTTGCGCACGGGCGGCGATGGGCCAAAGGGTATTTCATGTCTGGTGATTGAGAAAGATATGGCGGGCGTTACTTTCGGCGCGCAGGAACGCAAGCTGGGCTGGCATTCGCAGCCCACCGCCCAAATTCATTTTGATCAGGTAACTGTTCCCGCCGAAAATCTGTTGGGAGCCGAAGGCGAGGGTTTTCACATTGCCATGAAGGCGCTCGATAGCGGGCGCATCAATATTGCCGCATGCTCCCTGGGTGGTGCCCAGCGTTGCCTTGATGAAGCACTGGCTTACACGCAAAGCCGCCGCCAGTTCGGCAAAGCCATTGCTGATTTTCAGGCAACGCAGTTCACACTGGCCGACATGGAAACCAACCTGCAGGCAGCGCGCGCCCTGCTTTATTTGGCTGCGACAAAAGTGACAGCAGCGGCACCCGACGCCACGCGTTTTTCCGCCATGGCCAAACGCTTTGTAACCGACACTTGCATGCAGGTGTCTGACCGCGCACTGCAACTGCATGGCGGTTATGGCTATCTCAGGGACTTTCCGATTGAACGCATCTATCGTGATTTGCGGGTGCATTCGATTTTGGAGGGCACCAACGAAATCATGCGCGTGATCATTGCTCGTGACATGTTGAAACAATGACAGAACGTGATGTCATTTTCAAAGCTGATCACGGTGTGGGACATATCACGCTCAACCGCCCTCATGCGTTGCATGCCCTGACATTTGCTATGTGCTGTGACATGACGGACGCGCTTCTGACCTGGGAACTTGACCCTGCGATAGACGAAATTATCATAAATCACAGTGATGCGCGTGGCTTCTGTGCCGGTGGCGATATTCGCCAACTCTATGAAGGCCTGTTGGTAGGTGGCGAGGGTGTCCGGGAATTCTTCCGCACTGAATATCGGTTGAACCATCTGCTCTTTACGCTGCGCAAACCGGCAACCTGCATCATGGATGGTGTTGTGATGGGTGGTGGGGCTGGGATTGCCTTGCCTTGTCGGCAGCGCGTCGCAACCGAGTCTACCCAGTTTGCCATGCCGGAAACTGGCATTGGCCTTTTCCCCGATGTGGGTGGAGGCTGGTTTCTGTCGCGTTTGCCGGGTCGCATAGGCGAATGGTTGGCATTGACCGGCGCCCGATTGAACGGCGCAGATTGCTTGGCGTTGGGTTTGGCAACAAGTTTGGTCCATACAGCAAGCAATCTGCCACCACGTATCAACGATTTGCGCAGGCCCATAGACCATTTTTTTGCCGCTGACCGAATTGAAGACATTATTGAAGCTTTGAAATCCGACGGGTCAGATTTCGCAACTGAACAATTGCGGGTGATCATGAAAAGATCGCCCACGTCTTGCAAAGTGGCATTGCGACAACTGCGCGAAAGCCGGAAACTCGCTCAATTTGCCGACAACATGAAGATGGAATTCAGGCTCGTGGCGCGGATGTTAGCGCGATCAGATATCCGGGAAGGAATCCGCGCCTTCATCATCGACAAGGACAACACCCCGTACTGGGTGCCACCGCATTTTGAAGATGTTTCTGATGAATATATTGACAAGATTTTCGCGCCACTTGCTGAGGATGAAGAATGGACTCCACTGAAAAGGGATTGATTATGGAAACCTTATTGGTTGAAATTCACGGGGCTGTGATGCTGATCAGGCTCAACCGTCCTGCCGCGCGCAACGCCATAAATGCGAAAATGACTGGGGAGCTCGTGAGCACACTGGTTCAATATGATGCCAATCCCGAATTGCGCTGCGCCGTCATCACCGGTTCGGATGACGTGTTCGCGGCGGGAGCCGATATCAAGGAGATGGTGAACAAGACGGCTGCGAACATGATTGCAGGCGATAGTTTTTCCGCATTCGATTCTGTGGCGCGGATCCGCAAACCCATCATCGCAGCGGTTGCAGGTTTCGCGTTGGGCGGCGGGTGTGAACTCGCAATGATGTGCGACTTTGTGATTGCGGCGGATAACGCAAAATTCGGCCAGCCGGAAATTAGCCTGGGCGTTGCTCCTGGCATGGGTGGTTCGCAGCGACTGACACGCCTCGTTGGAAAATCCAAAGCTATGGACATGCTGCTGACGGCGCGCACGATGAATGCGAGTGAAGCCGAACGGGCAGGCCTGGTAAGTCGCGTTGTAACCGCAGACAGACTGCTCTCCGAAGCAATGGCTGCAGCAGAAAAAATTGCCGAAATGGCACCACTGGCAGTGATCGCCAACAAGGAATTGGTGAATGTGGCACAGGAAACACCGTTGACACAGGGCATTCTGTTTGAACGGCGATTGTTCCACAGCTTGTTTGCTCTTGACGATCGCAAAGAAGGCATGATGGCATTCATTGAAAAGCGTAAACCAGTGTTTACCGGAAAGTGAGTTTATCATGGCAGTGATTGGCTTCATCGGTTTGGGCAATATGGGACTTGGCATGGCCGCCAACCTTGTTAAGGCGGGGCAAACAGTGCGCGCTTATGACGTGTCCGAAGCTGCATTGTCTCGCGCCACCGCAATCGGTGCTGCCCGTGCTGCCTCTGTCACAGAAGCAGTGAAGGGTGCTGATGCAGTCATCACGATGCTGCAAGAAGGAAATCAAGTGCAAGAAGTCTATGACGAGGAAGCCTATACTGCGGCATCACGCTCTGCCGTGCTGATTGATTGTTCGACAATTGATGTGGCAACCGCACGTGAGGTGGCTAACTCAGCAACCGATCATGGTCATGAAATGGTGGATGCGCCGGTCTCCGGCGGTGTGGCAGGTGCGATTGCCGCCACATTGACCTTTATGGTGGGTGGCACGGATCGGGGGTTTGCCATGGCCCAACCGATCCTGAGCGCGATGGGTAAAGCCGTGATCCATGCCGGACCAGCGGGAGCAGGGCAGGCCGCAAAGATTTGCAACAATATGTTGCTGGGTGCCTCCATGATCGCCACCGCCGAGGCCTTCAATTTGGCACTGAAGCTGGGTCTCGATCCCAACGTATTTTTCAACATCAGTTCAAAAGCCTCAGGCCAATGCTGGTCGATGACGAGTTATTGCCCAGTGCCGGGGCCAGTACCATCGGCTCCTTCAAACCGCAATTATGAGGGTGGTTTTATGGCCCAACTTATGTTGAAAGATTTGAAGCTCGCGATGGCGGCGGCTCAGGCCGCAGGCGCCAGCGTGCCGATGGGAGCCCTGGCCGAAAACCTGTACCAGAATTTCGTCAATCTTGGTGGAGCGCCAAAGGATTTCTCGGCCATCATCAAGCTGCTTGACGGAACCTGGCGAAGCCCGGAGTAATCAGCCCGTTTCGTCAAAGAGCTCCCGACCAATGAGCATGCGCCGAATTTCAGAAGTGCCTGCACCGATTTCATAAAGTTTGGCATCGCGCAGCAACCGGCCCGCTGGATAGTCATTGGTGTAGCCGTTGCCACCCAGTATCTGAATTGTATCAAGTGCCATGTGCGTTGCCCGCTCAGCCGCATAAAGAATGCAGCCTGCAGCATCTTTGCGCGTGGTTTCGCCCCGGTCGCAGGCGCTTGCAACGGCGTACACATAAGCACGTGTTGCGCTCAAGGTTACATACATGTCAGCAAGTTTCCCCTGCATGAGTTGGAATTCGCCGATGGATTTTCCAAACTGCTTGCGCGCATGAAGATAAGGAACAACCACATCCAGGCATGCAGCCATGATGCCGAGCGGACCAGCGGCCAGAACCACCCGCTCATAATCGAGGCCTGACATCAAAATGCGAACACCTTCTCCTTCAGCACCCAGACGGTTTGCAATCGGAATCTTGCAATCTGCGAAAATAAGCTCGCAGGTGTTGGAGCCGCGCATGCCAAGTTTATCGAGTTTGGGAGAGCAGGAAAATCCCGCCATATCGCTTTCAACCATAAAAGCAGTGATGCCTTTAGCGCCAGCGCCTGGGTCAGTTTTGCCATAGACCACCAACGTATTTGCATCCGGGCCGTTGGTGATCCACATCTTGCGGCCATTGAGAACATAGCCGTCATTTCGTTTTTCGGCACGAAGCTGCATGGAGACGACGTCAGAGCCAGCGTCAGATTCCGACATGGCAAGGGCACCAACATGATCTCCTGATATGAGCTTCGGCAGAAAACGCCATTTCTGCTCGGTTGTTCCGTGGCGGTTGATTTGATTTACACAAAGATTGGAGTGGGCTCCATAAGATAGGCCAACCGAAGCCGAATACCTGCTCAGTTCTTCCATGGCAATGCAGTGGCTGAGATAATCCATTCCTGCGCCACCAAATTCTTCGTCAGCTGTGATCCCGAGCAATCCCAGTGCTCCCATTTCTTTCCATAAATGAGCGGGGAACTGATTGCTTCGGTCAATCTCAGCTGCAAGTGTTGCAACGCGTTCCCGCCCAAAGCGGCGAACGGTTTGTCGGAGGGCTTCGCCATCAGCACCCGAAGCCAAATTCAATCCGCCTTCATACATCGTTTGTTCTCCATGAACTGACCAGAGTCAAAGTCCAACATACTCCGATTGCTGTTTTACTCAATTCAGGAGTAACGTGCGAAATGTCAGCAACGAAACAGGGTCAAATGAAAAAAGACTCAACACTACGGCTGCATATTCCTGAATCTCATTTCAGGCCCGGCGACGTGCCGGATTTCGGCTATCTTAATTTACCCATTGCGGGTGATGCTGATCGTCCGGCCGTTGATGCCAAAGCATCGGCAACGCGTGATCTTGCCTATGGTTTGGTGCAAGTGATTGACGATAACGGAAAAGCGACGGGCGCTTGGGACCCGAAGCTTGATGCCGAGACGTTGCGAAAAGGCTTGCGCGCCATGCTGCTGACGCGCCTGTTTGATGACCGGATGTTTAAGGCGCAGCGCCAAGGCAAGACGCCTTTCTACATGAAATGCACGGGAGAGGAAGCCGTGTCGGTGGCCCAGGCGCTGGCGATCAATCACGACGACATGTGTTTTGCCTCTTATCGCCAACAGGGAATTCTGATTGCGCGCGAGTGGCCAATTTTCGATATGATGTGCCAGATTTATTCCAACTCGCTGGACCGCTTGAAGGGCCGGCAGTTGCCGGTGCTCTACTCGGCGCGTGAGGCGAGCTTCTTCTCGCTATCCGGCAATCTCGGCACGCAATTTCCGCAAGCTGTTGGTTGGGCCATGGCTTCTGCTTATAAACGCGATACGAAGATCGCCTCTGCCTGGATAGGCGAGGGTGCTTCGGCAGAAGGTGACTTCCATCAGGCGTTGACCTTTGCCGCCGTTTATCACGCGCCCGTCATTCTCAATCTGGTCAACAACCAGTGGGCCATTTCATCAAGCCAGAATGTGGCAGGCGGTGAAGAAACGACCTTCGCTTCGCGAGCCGTGGGCTTTGGTTTCCCGGGCATCCGCGTCGACGGTAATGATTTTCTGGCAGTTTATGCTGTGTCGCGCTGGGCTGCAGACAGGGCACGCAGCAATCATGGCCCCACGCTGATTGAGCATTTCACCTATCGTGCAGCACCCCACTCGACCAGTGATGATCCGAGCCGTTACCGCCCTAGCGACGAGTACCAGCACTGGCCACTTGGCGATCCGATCCTGCGGCTAAAAACCCATCTCGTGCATATCGGCGCGTGGGACGACGCGCGTCATGAGGCCCTAATTGCGGAACTGGAAGGCCAAGTTGATGGGGCCAACAAGAAGGCCCAGCAGTTTGGCGTTCATGGTGGTGGCCCATTTCACGACCCCGCCACGATGTTTGAGGATGTTTACAAGGAAATGCCATGGAACCTGCGTGAGCAACAGCAGGAACTTGCACTCTTGCAGGGCCGCAAACCATGACTTCCATGAACATGGTGCAAGCGCTGAATTCGGCAATGGACGTGATGCTGGCGCGCGATCCTAACGTGTTGGTGTTCGGCGAAGATGTTGGATTCTTTGGTGGCGTGTTTCGCGTGACTGATGGCTTGCAGCAACGCCATGGCGAGCAGCGCGTGTTCGATGCGCCGATTGCCGAAAGCGGACAGATTGCGGTGGCGATCGGCATGGGTGCCTACGGCCTGCGGCCAGTCGTTGAATGCCAGTTTGCAGATTATATTTATCCAGCCTTTGATCAACTTGTCTCCGAAGCCGCACGTCTGCGTTATCGTTCCGCCGGCGAATTCAACGCGCCAATTACAGTGCGGGCGCCTTATGGCGGTGGCATATTCGGAGGGCAGACCCACAGCCAGAGTCCCGAAGGCCTGTTCAGCCATGTCTGTGGCCTCAAGACCGTAATCCCCTCCAACCCCTATGATGCCAAGGGTCTGTTGATCAGCGCCATTGAAGACGATGACCCGGTCTTGTTCTTTGAACCCAAACGCCTCTACGCTGGGCCCTTCGATGGTCATTACGAAAAGCCGGTGGAAACTTGGGCCAAACATCCCGCTGGCGAAGTGCCCCCGGGATATTATTCTGTCCCGCTCGGCAAGGCAGCCGTTGCGCGCGAAGGTGCTGCACTCACCATTCTTGCCTATGGCACCATGGTGCATGTGGCATTGGCCGCCACTTATGAAACAGGTGTTGATGCTGAAATTCTCGATCTGCGCACCATCGTGCCCCTCGACATCGAAGCGATCACGACATCAGTCGAGAAAACCGGACGCTGCTTGATCGTGCATGAAGCAACGCGCACCAGTGGCTTCGGAGCCGAGCTTTCGGCCCTGGTGCAAGAGCGTTGTTTTTATCATCTTGAAGCGCCGATCCTGCGTGTCACTGGCTGGGATACGCCTTATCCGCGCGAATTCGAATGGGAATATTTTCCCGGGCCGCTGCGCGTTTCCCAAGCGATCCACAAAATCATGGCGGGATAAATGACGATGAGCCGCTTTGTTTTCAAAATGCCGGATGTGGGCGAAGGAACGGCAGAGGCCGAAATCATAAAGTGGCATGTGGTAGTGGGCCAAGAAGTGAAAGATGAGCAGCCGCTGGTTGACATCATGACCGACAAGGCAATGGTGGAACTGGCCTCGCCAGTGTCAGGCCGTATTGTTTTGCTCAACGGCGAAGAAGGAACGAAAGCGGCCGTCTGCTCTGAACTTATCGTGTTCGAAGTAGAAGGCAGCGAAGCCAAGGCCATCACTGTGACCGCAGTTGCACCAGTTATCCCCGCAATCGCAAATACAACTGCAGGAAAAGCATTGGCAGCACCTACCGTGCGCGCGCGGGCCGCAGCCCTTGGTATTGATCTTTCGTCAATTGCCGGAACCGGCCCCGCGCAGCGCATTCAGCACAATGATCTTGATGCTGTATTGCTTGCTAGAAAGCCGATGGCTCCGCCAGCCACTGGCCCCGTAATGCGCCCCAAGGAAGTGGGCGTTGAAGACATCAAGATTTATGGATTGCGACGGCGCATCGCCGAACGCATCCAGGATTCCAAACGTCGAATTCCGCATTTCGCCTATGTCGAAGAAGTCGATGTGACCGAGCTTGAGGCCTTGCGAGCTGAACTCAATGCAGCACAAAGCACAAAGGGTCATGTTACGGTGTTGGCATTCCTGATCCGTGCTCTTGTCAAAGCTATTGCCGATAATCCGGGCGTCAACGCCCATTTTGACGATGTCGAAGGTGTAATCCGCCGATTCACTTCAATTCATGTGGGCATCGCCACGCAGACTGAACGCGGATTGTTGGTGCCAGTCATCCATCACGCTGAAACCATGAGTCTCTGGCAACTGGCTTCGGAAATCGAGCGATTGAGTGGCGCAGCTAGATCGGGCAAAGCCTCGCGCGAGGAACTGACTGGCTCGACCATCACTGTCTCCAGTCTCGGAGCATTGGGTGGCATTGCGGCAACCCCAATCATCAATCCGCCTGAAGTGGCAGTCATTGGTGTTAACCGTATGGCCGAGCGCCCCATGGTGCGCGATGGCGCAATCGTTGTCCGCAAAATGATGAACCTGTCATCATCCTTCGATCACCGCATCGTCGATGGGTTTGACGCGGCATCTCTGATCAAAACAGTGAAAGACTGCCTTGAGTCGCCGACATTTCTTGTCACATAGCCAAATTGTAATCTTTGAAGCGCATCTGCAGATTGGCGCTCGAAGAGCTTGAAAAGCAGGCAACGCATTCCAATTTGACCGTTTTCGCGTGTTTTCCAATTGAGTTCAAAACTCCTGGTGCGCTAAATCCGTCTCATGAATACCGCTGCGCTACTTGCTGCGGCGCACGGGAAAACATTCGCCGTGGCGCCCATAATGGATGGGAACGACACAGCAATGAAATCAATAGTTTAGAAGCCCTCATGTGCGCTAGGTGTGCAGTAAGAGACAGTGTGATACGTGAAGCTCAAAGTAATTTGACTATAAGTCATAATCCAAATTCTGAGATATGACTTCGAAAAGAGGCGCTTGATCTGTTCCTCGCTAAACCTACTCTGCTTCATCGTCTTCTCCTTAAAAACGGGATCAGACTCTACTCATTCTTGGACCAGTTGATGCTGTCTCAGATGAACCCGATATGGAATATGCGATGGTTGACGCGACCATCGTCAAGGTTCACCGTCACGGCCACGGCGCAAAAGGGGGACTCAAAATCAGGCCATTGGTAAATCCAAGGGCGGCTGGACGACCAAAATCCTCGCACTGACCAATGCGCTCGGCAATCTCGTGCGCTTCATCTTTTTGCCAGGCAACCGATTTGACACCATTGGCGTGCCGCCGCTTATCGATGGGATCGACTTTGACAATCTTCTCGCCGACAAGGCGTTCGACTGCAACTGGCTCAATCAGGAACTCAATGAACGCGGCGCTGGCATTGTGATTTCGCAGCGTCCAAAACGACTTGCGCCCCTCGTCATCGATGAAGTGATCTACGGCTGGCGCCATCTCATCGAGAACTTCTTCTGCAAACTCAAAGACTTCAAACAAATCTCGCTGCGTGCCGACAAAACCGACAAAAGTTTTGCGTCGATGATCTATCTCTGTTCTGCCGTCATCAACTCAAGACGAATCTCAACAGACCCTAGGTCTCAAAGTCTCAATGAGCGGCAAAGGAAACTGCTGCGACAATGCTGCCGTCGAAACCTTCTTCAAAACCCTCAAGGCCGAACTGGTCTGGCGGCACCCTTGGGCCACCCGCAGCCAAGTCAGCAATGCCCTCTTCCAATACAGCAATGGCTTCTACAATACCCGCTGCGCTTTTGGTGGAGCGGGAGGTTTTGGGGCTGCCGGTGGAGAACCGGGTGAACTGGACGCTTCCCCGGCTCCCAGCGGAGATCGAGGAGCGCACCGGACACAGCATCTCGCGTTCGAGGCTCTTAGTAGTTTTGCGCAAAAAAAGGCTTCGCCAGCAAGACCGGTCTACTTCAGTGCCAGCGACCGAAGCTGGGAGAGTGCCACGGCCTTGTCATTAAGCTGCTTGGCCAAAGCGGCTGTCGAGGCCGAGGTCATGTTGATCAAGGGTGCCGGAAACACGCCGATGGCGATGACAAGGGCCAAGACCACGCTCATTGCGGCGGTTTCGCGCGGGTTGAGATCGAGCAGCGACTTGACCCCATCAGAGCCCGGCGGGCCGAAGAAAGCCCGCTCATAGTACCAGAGGAAATAACCGGCACTCAGCACCACGCCGATGACGGCCACGGCAGCAAGACGCCAATCGGCCTCGAAGGCACCCCACATCACCGTGAACTCGCCGTAGAAACCACTGGTTCCCGGCGTGCCGATGGTAGCAAGGCCGATAGCGAAGAAGAAGAAGGCAAGGCGTGGCACATAGCGGGCAAGGCCGCCAAAGGCCGACAGCTCGGTGGAGCCGGTGCGGCGGTAGAGAACGCCTGCGAGGAACATCAGCGCCGTCGAGGTGAGGCCGATATTGATCATCATCATCAGGCTGCCCTGCAGGCTCTGGGCATTGAGCGAGAACAGGCCGAGGAGCACAAGGCCGACGTGGCTGACACTGGCGAAAGCGAGGAGACGGCGGAGGTTGAACTGCGCCAGGGCGATAAGGCCGCCATAGAGAATGGCGAACACGCCTACCCAAGTCATGATCGGTGCCCAATTGATGCTGGCTTCAGGCAGCAGCGGCAGCACAAAGCGCAGCATGCCGTAGGTGCCGAGCTTGAGGCCCACCAAAAGGATGGCCATGCCGACCGGGCCTTCCATGAGGACAGTCGGCATCCAGGTGTGGAATGGGGGAACCGGGCCTTTGACCGCAAAGCCGATGATCATCAGCACAAAAATGACGCCTTGGATTTCCGCTGGCACCGCCACTTTAAGAAGCTCGACAAAGTTGAAATTGCCGCCCACAGGGGCTAGCCCCGCTGTGACCGCCGCGCCATAGTTGTTGCCGAGCATGGCGATGGCAATGAGCAGGGGGGCTGAGCCCACCAGCATGTAGATCACATACTTGATCGCCGCGTACTGGCGCTGCGGCCCAACGCCCCAGAGCTTCACCAGGAAGTAGGAAGGGATCAAGATCAGCTCCCAGAACACGAAGAACAAGAGGAGATCGAGCGAGCAGAATATGCCCATGGCGATGGCTTCGAAGATCAGGATATTGGTCCAGTAGAAACGCCCGAAACCGGACCCGCCGGTGGGCGAGTAAACCAGCGCCAGCAGGATCACGAAGGCCGTGAGCGGCAGGAACAGGATGCTGATGCCGTCAACGCCCACATGATAGGAGGCCCCGATCGAAGGCATCCACAAGCCCAACTCGACGAACTGCGCATCCGCCGTGCCTTGTGTGAACTTGGTGAGAATGAACAGCGCCAGCGCCAGTTCCAAGACGGCGGCGACCATCACCGTTTGGCGCTGCGCCGCCTCGCTGTGGCGGAACTGGAGGATGACCGCCGCGATGACGGGAAGTGCTATGAGCGCACTCAGTACCGGAAAGCCGATCTGGTCGGCGGCGAGAATCTCATTCATTGCACTGTTTCCCCTTGCAACTTGTCAGCGCTGGCTTGCGCCACGCCGGTCGCCACATGGGCTTCGATGGCGCGGATTGAACCGTTCATGGTGAGCAGGAAGGGCGTTGTGTAAAGCCCGATCCAGAAGATGATCCCGGTCAGCGACGCCGCGATGAATTTTTCGGTAAGATGAAGGTCGGCGAAATCGCTGGTGGCCTTGTTGGTGCCGCCGAGGAAAGCGCGCTGGTAATACCAGAGGAAGTACGAGGCAGTCAGCAATGTGCCTATGCCCACGAACAGCGCCATCACCCAATGCTTCTTGAAAGCGCCAAGCATGACGAGATGCTCGCCGTTGAAGCCGCTGGTGCCGGGCATGCCGATGCCGGCAAGCCCGATGATCAGGAAGGTCATGGCCATGATTGGCGCGTGGGTCTGGAGGCCGCCCATGCGGGTCACATCCGGTGGTCCCATCCGGGTGAACAGGAACCCTGCCACGAAGAACAGGCCGGCCCCGGTGATGCCGAGGTTGAGCATCTGCAGAAGCCCGCCCTGCATGCCCTGGAAGTTGAGCGAGAACAGGCCAAGCATGACAACGCCCATGTGGCTTAGGCTGGCGAAGGCGAGCACGCGGCGCAAGTTCACCTGCACAAGGGCAATCAGCGCGCCATAAACCATGCTCACGGCACCCAGCACCGCCAGCAGCCAGTACCATTCCTGCGCCGCCTGCGGCAGCAGCGGAATGATGAAGCGCAGGAAGGCATAGGCGCCGAGCTTGATACCCACCAAGAACACGCTCATGCCGACGACCGGCCCCTGCTCCAAGACCTTTGGCATCCAAGTGTGCAGCGGAAACAGCGGCGCCTTGATGGCAAAGCCCAAGCAGAGGATGAAGAAGATCAGCGTTTGGGTCTTCTCCGGCAGCGGATTTTTCAGGAGCTCGATATAGTCGAACGAGAAGCCCCCCGCGGCGCTGCCATTGTTCACCGCCAGCAGCACGAAGCCCACCAAGATCGCCGCCGAGGCCAGCAGCATGTAGACGAGATAATTGGCCCCCGCTTCCTTGCGCTCGGAGCCCGTGCCCCAGCGCACAATGAGCATATAGCTGGGAATGAGCTCGGCCACGAAGAACAGCCAGAAGAAGAACAGGTCAACCGCCATGAAGGCGCCCATCATGGTGGCTTCGAAAGCCAGCAAGGCCGCGAGATAGCCTCTGACATTGTGTTTGACGGAGGAGTCCGTGTAAAGCACGGCGAGCAGCGACAGGGCCGCAGTCGCAGGCACGAACAGCATGCTGATGCCATCTACGCCGAGGTGGTAGCTCACGCCCAGCACCGGGCCCAGCTTCTCGACAAACTGCATGTCGGCGATATCGGGCACGAAATTGTACCAGACCACGAGCGCCAGCAGCAGTTCAGCAGCACTTGCCCCCAGCGCCAGCCTATAGGCAGCGGCCTCGTCCTTCATCGTCATCAGCACACCTGCCGCGATGAGCGGCAGGAAGAGCAGGACGCTCAGGACCGGAAAACCGGAGTGGATTTCATTGATGATCACGACACTACTCCCCAAAGCAATCCAAATATGGCGATCAGCACCGTGGTGCCGACAATCAGCGGCCGGCCCAGCATCTCCTCGACCTGGTACAGGAACGTACCCGCCGCCCCGCCGGTTTGCGATACACCGTCATTGACGCCGACATCAAACACATTGTGCTCAACCCAGCCGGAAACGAACGCGGCGCCATCGGTGACGACGCCGATGAGGCCCTGCCCCTGGGCGATCACGTCCTTTTCGAACAATGCCGATGACCGCGAAGCATAGGCCGTCAAGGCACCAGCCACGCCGGCGCCCTCGGCGACAAAGCGCTGCTCGACGAAGCCCGAGCTGCGCGCGCTCGCGGCCGTCAGCCAGGGCAAAAGCCCGCCGCTGCTGCTTTGGCTCTTGCGATCGGGCACCGGCGCCACATTGGCGGGGGAACCGAGGGTTCCCAGCGCGCCCGCTACTCCAGCGGCCTTGGCCGCGAGATAACGCACCTCCCAGGTAGAGCTCGCGCTCCTGATCCGGTCGGCGGTGACGGGTGCACCCACCATCCGGTCGATAATGCTGGTGTCGAAACGGTCCAGCAGCGCACCGAGCTTGACGGCACCCGCCACGATCACCCGGTGGTAGAAGTCATCGAGCCAGAAGCGGCGCATGGCGGCGGTGTAGATGATGCGCGCCCGGATCAGGTTGAGGCCGGGGATCTCAGGGCGGAAGCGGTCCATGAAGATCGAGGCAGCCCAAGCCGAAAGCATCAACAGGCCGAGCGCTGCGATCACCAGGAAGCTCCAGCCCGATCGGCTCGCCTCGGTGGCAGAGACGCTCACCACGGGGGCGAGGAATTCGGCGAACCAGGAATTGACCAGACCGCCCGGCAGCAGTCCAAGCAGCAGGGCGATGGCGGCGCCGCCCAGAATCGCGATCACCGGCACAGCCACCGGAATCGGCTGGGCGTGATGATCATGCTCGCCATGGCCATGCCCGCCGAAAATGCGCTGGGTGGCGCTCACGCCATAATAGAGCGTGGTGAACAGCGCCATGATGCCCGCTGCCAGCAGCACATAGTAGGAAGCGGCAAGTCCGGTGTTCTCAGCACCACCCAGGAGGCCCGCGCCGAAAGGATAGGCGATGATGCCGATGCAGCCCACCAGCACCAGCCAGAAAATCACCGGCACCGGGCCGGGCTTATCCTCCACCGCGCCCGCCTCCGGAAAGGTGTGGAAATAGTGCAGGATCGAGGGCGCGGTGAGAAACAGGAAGCTCTTGAGGAAGGCGTGGGCCACCAGATGAAAGATCGCCACCGGATAGGCACCAAGCCCACAGGCAACAAACATCAGGCCAAGCTGCGTGGTGGTCGAGGCGGCGAGGATGCCCTTGATGTCGGAAATTGTCTTGCCGATGGTTGCGCCATAGACGGCGGTGACAGCGCCCACCAGGGTGACGACGGCGAGCGCCGCCGGGGCCATATCGTAAATGCCGTGGCTGCGGGCGATCAGGTAGACACCCGCCGTCACCATGGTGGCGGCATGGATCAGCGCGCTGGACGGTGTTGGTCCTTCCATGGCCTTGGCCAGCCAGGTGCCGAGCGGCAGCTGCGCCGACTTGCCGATGGCTCCCGTCAGCAGGCAGAGGCCAATGGCAGTGGCCGTGCCGGTGCTGATCTTCGAGAGGTTGGCGAAGACGTCGGTGTAAGCGACACTGCCGAAATTGCTGGCGATCAGGAAGATGCCTAACAGGAAGCCGGCATCGCCCACGCGGTTCATGACAAAGGCTTTGGTGCCGGCGCGCGAGGCGGATTTTCGGTCATAATAGTGGCCGATGAGCAGATAGGAGCACAGCCCGACTGATTCCCAGCCGAGGAACAGCATGATGTAGTTGTTGCCCATGACGAGCACGAGCATAGCGAAGACGAACAGCGCCAGGGCGCTGAAATAGCGCGTGAAACTGTAGTCATTGTGCATGTAGTTGATCGAGAACACCGCGATCATGAAGCTGAAGCCGGTGACCACCAGCATCATGATGGCCGAGAGTGAATCAATCAGGAAACCCACATCGATGTTCAATGTCCCGGCGGTCATCCAGCGGTAGGCGATGACCTCGCGTGGGCTTGGATCGCCCAGCACCTGCCAGAAAATCCAGACAGCGCCCGCGAAGGAGGCAAAGAGCATGAGGCAGGTGAGCTTCTGCACCTCGCGCCAGCCCCAGAGGCGCTCGCCCGCCACGAGGTTGATGCCATTCGCCGCCGCTGCAAAGAGCGGGAACAGGACAATGAGTATGACGACAGTGTTAAACATGGTAATCGCTTCCTCAGTTCTTCCAGGGTTTCGCGGGCTCAGTGATCATGGCCGGCGGTAGGAACTTCTCGTATTTGCCCTTGAACCAGGCATAGGAGTCAGCCGCAGTCGGGATGGCTTGCAGCCTTGTATCGTCCCACTTCTCGAAGCCGACGCCCGGCACGAACTGGTTGAATTCGCCGGTCTCGGGGTCATGGGCGATGAGGATCACCCATTCGCCATTGAGCAGCTCCTGGATGCCCGGCTGGCGGCCATAGATCTCGCCGAGGATGGCCATCGGCGCATCGACCACAAGATTGAGGCGCATGGCCTCGTGAACTTCCGTCATCTGCTTGGGCAGGCCGGTGCGCAGATCGCTGTGCGCGCCCTCCATCACGCCAACCAGGCCGGTGACATTGTGCGGCACCTTGGTGTCGGAGCCATAGACCTTGGTGTCTACCGTGGAGAAATAATACTCGAGGTTGATGCCGGCGCCCACCGGGCCCACCGCGAGCAGGATGCGCTCGAGGATCTTGCCCGTGGGATCAGTCGAAGGGTCATAGGAGATGATGAATGGCCTGCGGTCGAAGAACACCCCTTGGGTGATCCCGCGCCTGCCGACAACGGCGAAGGCGTTGGTGGCATGGCCCCACTCCGGGCGCACCTGGCTGAAGTCATAGGCGCGGCCCTGCACATGTTGGTAGGAGGCCTCGATCGAGACATCCTTGGGCGCTGAGGCGAAGCGGCGGCAGCGCTCGCGCGCCGCGCGCATGCTCGCCTCGACAAGGTCGCGCGCCATGGCGCTGAACTGGGGCCGCAGAGTCTTGGGCATATCCTCCTCGTCGAAGAAGGAGATGAGGTCGGAGGCGGTGTTGTGGATGGCGCCCACGAACCAGGTGTCGTCCGGAATGATCAGGCCGCGCTGGCGCAGAAGCTCGCGCACCGCCGCGGTGTTGCACATGGCGGCGAGCGCCCGTGAATTGGCAAAGCCGTGCTTGCCGCCGCAGGCACCGCAGTCATGGGCGTTTTCATGTGGGTTGTTCTGGCTGATGGACCCGTGGGCGCAGAACACCACGATGGGGGCGAAGTTGCTCGCCAGACCGATGTTGCGCAGCAGGCCTTCGCAGCGGTCGGCCTGCTCGGTCAGCGTAAAGCCCACGGCGCCGGCGGTGTCCTCGCGGGTCACGGCCAGCCTGGTTTTGACCTCGGGCACGAACATTTTCTTCACCGCGCGCACCCCGGCGAAGTACTTCACCGGAAAGAAGATGCGCCCGATCAAGGGATAGGCGGTGAGGAAGCCTGCAGCGTCGATCAGGAAATAGCTGCCGACGACATTGCGCTTCATCTCCCAGAAGGTGTCGTGGAAAACCTCCAGCCACTTGCCCCGGCGCTGGTGCGCGGGCAGCTTGACATGCTCATCGATGGGCCGCGCCACTTCCACTACCTTGTGGGCGGGGGTGACGACGGCGGGGCACAAGGGGGTTACGTGATGATCGTCAAGGCCCTGGTAGTTCATGGCCACGCCGAAGAAGCCGGCGGCTCCCAAAGTCTCGTGCTCAGGATCAAGCTCCTCGTAATGGCGGTGGATGGATTCCTCGCGCTCGTCGATGCAGAACACCACCTGCGTCTTGGGTCGGCTGCTGCGCTTCATCCAGCGCCCACGCCCACGGTTGAGCGCCATGGCATTGAGCACCTCATCGCGGTAATGCAACTCGAAGGCATGCAGCCACACCGGGCCATGCGCCTCTTCCGGGAAGTCGTCAAGGCAGCCCAGCAGCGCGTCGACATCGCCAGCCGAGAGGCCGCGCAATTTCGCCGCGCTGAAGCCAAGCAACTGCGCCGCATGGAACAGCCGCCAGCCACGGTCAGCGGCATCGCGCACCGGGGCTTCGCTGTTATGGTGCATCCAGGCCATGTCGGCGAGGTTCTTCCAGCGGTCAGTCTCTCCGCGTCCGGCGCTGCTGCCTTCCGCGGCGAGCGACCGCGCCTGCTCTGCCAGGTAATCCGGGAATTGGCCGGTATGGAGGAGCTTGCGGACCAGGTATTCCGCCGGATGGGCGGTGAAATACTGCTTCAGATTGTCGATGCCGGGATGCAGCTGCCAGTTGGTGCGGCAGGATCGGGCGACCAGCAGATTCTGGTAGAACAGCCGCACCGCCAGATACTGCATCACATCAATGGGGAAGGCCTGCTGCTTGGAGTAATTGGGATGCAACTGGCGCCAAAACACCATGCCGGCCCAGCCCTTGAGGTTGACCAACAAGCGCCAGCAATAGTCATGCCAATGCGCCTCGGGAATGCCGAGATCCTGAAGCTGGGTGATGACTGCGTCCACCGCCATGACCGGCAGGTGATGTACAGCGTCACGCCAGCCGGTGAGGCCGTCGAAATCGAAAGTGCGGTCATGACGCACGAGATTGCGCCAGGACTCATAAAAGCCTAAGGCGCGGCCGGGCAGATGCCAGGCGGCCAGCCCCTCATCGAGGAACGCGCTGCACAAGCCGATCATATAGTCGTTGATGCGCTCCAGCATGTTCTCGCCGGTCAGCGACTGGAGAAAATCCGCATGGCTTTTGCCGGCGGTGAGCGAGGCGATGTCATCGGCCAGGCCCTGCTCGGCGAAGCGCTGCATCGCCTGGCGCGGATCGCGCTGCTCGATGCGGCTGAACACGGCGTAGTGTTCGGCGTTATCTTCCATCGATAGCAGCGCCTTGAGCGCCTCGAAGCCGCGGCGGTTGAGCTGCTTTTCGCCCAGGTCATGCAGCACGATCCAGCACAGTTGGGCGCGCTCGAGAGAACTGCTCCCGGACTTTTGCGCCACTTCAAGCTTGGTCAGCTCGCTGTGCACCAAGCCCGCAACGTCGGCGCGCAAAACGGCGTCAAGCGGCACTGGCGGACCGCCCCAGCGCTGCATGTAGTGAGATTGCTCAGCCAGCGTTTCTGCCGCCACCGACCAGGCATCACGCTCCTGCAAGTTCTCGGCGTCCAGCGTCGAGAAAGGATCAGCAAGCCCAAGCTGCCGCAGCGAGGCCGCCCACATGCCGGATGCCGCGTATTCCTCCGGATTGGCCTTGAAATGATCGAACAGTGCGCCGAACGTGCCGTCGATATCGAAATAGCGCCGCGCCAGGCGCGCCACCGCCGCCATCTCGGCGCGCAGCCACAACAGCGTGCCAACTCCGCTCGCCGTCGCGCCAAGTTGCTGGCGCACCAGAGCCTCATAGCTTGCCCATTTCTCTGCTGGTATTCCGTAAGCGCGCAACAGGGTCGAGGCATTGCCCTCCACCTTGCGGCCTTCCGCCAGGCCGGCCGTGGCTTCCCGCCGGACATGCCCCAGCATATCAAGGCCAAACTGCTCGCCGAGCCAGCCGGCCATCGTCAAATTGGTGCCAATACCCTGCTTGCACTGTTCGAGTTCAGCGGCGTTACTTTTTATAAGCTCAGCGCGTGTATCAGCGGGCAGATCCGCGCGGAACCGCCGTGTTGCATTCTCTTCTTTGGCAGCGAAACGCAACTCAGCCACGGGTCTGGCATTGATGCCATGTACAAGATGCAGCTTCAATACCGTGCCGGACATGAGTGCCGTCTTGCCACGACCAATCAAGGCCTGGTTGAGTTTCAGCTTTTTGCGCTTGGCCATGACCAGGTCTATATCGGCGTCTGTTATCCGCCCGACACTGTAGTGGCCGCGGTAATCGCTGTTGTCCAGATAACCGCGGCCGCCCAGGTAATCCTTGGCCTTTTTGATGGCCTCCTCAAAATGCTCCTTCTGCAGGCCAAGCAGGGTGTTGTTGTGCACGAATGTGATGCTCATCGGCCCCTGCTCGGAGAGCATATGGCAGAGGTGATCGACCTGGTGGCGCAGATGTTCGCGCGAGTGATGGGAGATGCCGCCACCAGCTTTCTGGTGGCGCTCCGCGCCATGGTTGAGGGTACGGGTGTCGGACATCATGGTGCGGTCTCCGCCGTGGCCTTGGCGGCGGGGGCCTTGATGCTCGCCACCATCTGCGTCACGGTTGGGTTAATAATGTTAAGGGCCGGGCTCGGGAAAATGCCGATTCCGATGATGAGAATCAGCAGCGGCACCGCCGCCAGCATCTGCCGGGGGCTGACGTCCTGGAGATGCGCCCAGCGCGGATCAAAGCTGCCGGTGAACATGCGGCCGATGGTGCGCAGGGAATAGGCCGCCGTCTCCAATATGCCGATGCTGGCGATGGCTACATAGAGGCCCCAGCGCTCGAAGGCGCCGAGGATGGCGTGGAACTCGCTGATGAAGCCGGCCAGTCCCGGCAGGCCCATGGCGGCCAGCATGGCGATGGACATCATAACGCCGTAGCGCGGGATTTGTCGGGACAGCCCGCCGAACTCGCTGATGTCACGGGTGTGTGCCTGCTCGTAGAGGACACCGATCAGGAAGAACAAGGCAGCAGTGATGATGCCGTGCGTCACCATCTGCATGACAGCGCCCGTGAAGCCGGTGACCGTGAGTCCCGCGATGCCGACGAGCACGAAGCCCATGTGGCTGATCGAGGAGTAGGCGACCATGGCCTTGAGATCATTCTGCCGCCACGCCATGAGCGCGCCGTAAATGATGTTGACCAAGCCAAGGGAGAGCAGGATAGGGAGGAACCATTCCAGCCCGAGAGGCAGAAGAACGCCCGCCCGGAGCAGTCCGTAGGCGCCCATCTTGAGCAGGATGGCTGACAGGAACATACTGACCGGGATGGGTGCCTCGACATGGGCGAGTGGTAACCAGCCGTGAAGGGGGAAAGCCGGGATCTTAACCGCCATGCCAAGAAAGAACCCAAAGAACATTACTGCCTGCAACTGCACACCCCAGGCCCCGCTGCTCTGCATGAGCACGCTCATGTCGAAGCTGTGGCTGGGCGAGTTGACATAGGCCGCGACGATGCCGAGCAGCATGAAGATCGAGCCGCCCAGCGTGTAGAGGAAGAAGCTCAGGGAAGCAGGGCCTTTGCGTTCCCCGCCCCAGATGCCGATGAGGAAGAACATAGGAACCAGGGTAATTTCCCAGAACATGTAGAACAGGAACCAGTCCTGCGCGGCAAAGACGCCGAGAACAGCGCTTTCCAGCAACATGAACCAGGCGAAATAGGCCTTTACCCTGTCGGTCATCCCAAGCGAGGCGATGAGGCAGGCGGGGGTGATCAGTGTCGTCAGCAGGATCATCGGCAGCGAAATGCCGTCCACCGCCAGCGAATAGGCCATGCCCATCTCGGGCACCCACTGCAGGTTTTCTGCGAACTGCAAGCCGCCCGTTGTCATATCGAAATTGAAGGCCATGTAGCAGGAGAGCAGGAAGCTCAATCCGGAGCAGGCCAGAGCGATCATTTGAATGGGTTGGGTTTGTCCTTTGGGAACAAACAGGATTACCAGCGCTCCCAGCAGCGGCAACCAGACAATCAGGCTCAGTAGACCCATGGTAACAATTCCCTATTTCAAGTTTCTCGCTTGGCTGGAGCGGCGGCGATTGCGCCGCCGCTCCGGACTTTTCTATATCAGACGCGCACCAGCGTCGCCAGCTCGTAGTCGTTGGTGGCTTGGTGCTGCTGAATGCCCGTCATGGTGAACGTACCGCCAGTGTCGCGGGCATAGGCGTCCCCGACATCCTTGAGCTTGTCGCGCGACGAGTGGTCGATCAGCCCGGCTTGGCTCATGTCCAGTTCCACCTTCTTGCCGCCGGGCAGCTTGTCGAGCGCGTTGCGGACCGTGATCAGGCTGGTGAACACCACCGGGCCTGAGAAGCTGACGCGAACCGAGTTGCCCGACTCCGTGACCTTGATTCCGGTCTTGAAGCTCATGATGCCGATCAACACATCGACGATCATGAAGCCGATGGCCATCAATTCATTGTGCGCGACGAACACGAAGTAGAGGACCGCCGCCAGGAACGCTGCGTGGATCAGCAGGAACACCGGGGCAGAGCCAAAGCGGTTGGCATTTTCGGCGCGGACGCCGTTCAACGCGATGGCCACCCACATGCCGAGGAACACGCCAACCAGAAGGTCAACGAACACCACGCCGAGGACCGTCACCACCATGAACACCAGCTGGTCGGTGCCAGTGTGCTTGACGTGGGCAAAGATGGTCGGATGCGCCAGGCGGAAGCCGATCACGCAGAGCATGCCGGCAAGGGCTGCCAGCGGGATCATGTTCAGCACCAGGGGAAGGAAGGCCAGCGCCACCAGGATGAACGAACCGTGGAAGAAGTTAGACCAGCGGGTGCGCGCGCCGACCATGATGTTGGTCGAGGAGCGAACCACCTCGGCGATCATCGGGATGCCGCCGAGCGAGCAGGCGACCGTATTCGCCAAGCCTTTGCTCCACAGTTCGCGGTTCATGTTGTTGCGGCGTTTCCAGGGGTCCTTCTTCTCGATTGCCGACGCGGTCAGCAGTGATTCGAGCGAAGCCACCAGCACGAAAGTCACGATGAAAAGGATCGAGGCCGAGTTGGTGATCACCGAGAAATCCGGGAAGGTGAATACCATGGAGAAATCGGTGGGCACCGTCACCAGCCGCACCAGTGGTTTTTCCAGGCCCGAATTGAACAGGGCTGCCAGCGGGATGGTGATCGCCACAATAACCAATGGCGCCGGAACGAATTTTGCCAGCTTGCCGGCGATCTTCGGCCAGAACAGCATCAAGACAACCGCGATGACGCCGATGATCGCCGTCTGTGGTATCATGTTCATGATGCTGTTGGGGATCGCCGCAAAGGTGTCAAGCATGGATGCTGGATTGGGCGGATGACTGCTAATGACAGGCACACCGAGTGCGACGTGAAGCTGTTTGCTCAGAACGATGATGCCAATGCCCGCCACCATGCCTTCGACGACCGAAAACGGGAACACGTTGGTCATCGGACCGGCCTTCGCCAAGCCGAGGGCAATTTGGATTAGTCCGGCCACAACGCCGACTGCCAAGGTATACTGATAGGCCAGAGCCACATTGCCACCGGCCAATTCGGTCATTGCGGTGACGCAGCCCAGAACGATGACGATCAGGCCGGCGGCCGGACCATTGATGGTGACGAAGGAACCACCAAGCATCGAGCCGATGATGCCACCGGCAATCGCGGTGATAAGTCCCGCCACGGCGGGCACGCCCGAAGCCGAAGCAATCGCTAGGCTGAGCGGCAAGGCGATCAGGAACAGGATGAACCCGGCCATAACGTCAAATTTCGCGTTTTGCGCAAGTCCGGGCAGCCAGTCCTTTGGAACATCCCCGCCTGGTCCTGATTTCACAGTAGCGTTGTCAGCCATAATATTTATCCCTCCCAGGAATTTTTGCCGCAACCGCACATGGCCATGGCCCCGCTGCCCATCGGTTTCCGTGGCGCAATGCCTGCCGGATACCTTTCTGGGCTGTTTACTTGTAGGCGAGCTGGCTTGTAATTTTTGTTAGGACTTGTTGAGAGAGGAAGTCGAATGTTGTGCTGGCGCCGCGCAGTCCTGGTGCAATACCGCTTGTGTAAACGCTGGATTTTTTGCAGCTTCATGTGATAGAAGCTCTCAAAGCACCCAACCGAGTTACAAATAGGCGCCCTGATTGTGTTTAGAATTGTTGAGAAGACATGCGCGTGAGCGACTCAATTCTGGTTGTTGACGATGACCCGGAGATGCGGGCGACGCTGGTTCGCTATCTGACCAGCGAGGGCATTTCTGTGACGGCGGCGGGCGATGGCCAAGCCATGAACAGATCGCTGCAAGAGAACGATTTTGATCTGGTTGTTCTTGATCTGTCATTGCGCAACGAAACCGGTCTCGATCTCCTGCGCAAATTGCGCGAGACCCGCGACATCGCCGTTATCATCCTCACTGGCAAATCCGATCCCATCGACCGCGTGGTCGGCCTTGAACTTGGCGCTGATGACTATGTGACCAAACCGTTTCTCAACCGGGAGCTTCTGGCCCGCATCAACGCGGTGCTGCGCCGCGCCAGGCCGACCCCAACTCCTGCCCGTGCCGAGGGCCGATACGTGGCTTTCAACGACTGGCGCATGGATCTCGTGGCCCGCACACTCACAGCGCCCAATGGCCACCCGGTGCAACTCACCACGGCCGAGTTCAACATCCTTGTGGAACTGGTGGAGCATGCCGGCAAGGCTGTCACCCGCGAGCGGCTCATGGACGTGGCCCACCAGAGAAGCTGGACCGCAGCCGACCGCAGTATCGACATCCACGTCCACAACCTGCGCAAAAAGCTCTCCGAGCCCTCTGCGGGCTCCGATATCATTGTCGCAGTCCGCAATATAGGCTACGTACTGGCGGCAGAAGTGAGCATTCCAGTGAAAGCATCCTGATCTATGACCGAGCAACTTCGGGACCACCCGTTGCGCGAAAGCCTCGCCAACGAGGTCCACGCCCTGGTGGAGCGCCGCATCGAGGAGTTGCGCGAGGCCCGGCTTGAGGGCTTGCAAACCCTGGAGGAATTCGTCGAGCGCCGCCTCGCCCCCGCCATGCGAACCTGCATCTCGGTGTTAGTCATCTGCCTCGCGGTTTGGTATATAATACGCCGGATCAGTCGCCGCATCATGAAACAGGCCGGCACCGCCGACTGATCCCACGGAGGCCGATCATGGTCATCAACTCGACACTGAAACTGCGCATTATCTCCATTGTGATGCTAGGCATTCCGCTGGCACTTACAGCCGTCGGGGTTTCACTTTACCAATACCGCGAGCAGGTGGCTAACACCGAGCTCATGGAGCGCGCTGGCGTTGTGGCGGGCACTCTTGACCAGCTTTTTGCCAAGGTCCTCCTCGCCAGCAACCGCAGCCGAAGCTACACTTTGAGCGGTGATCCGGCTTCCTTGCGCGACTACGAGAGCGCGGTGATTGCCATTCCGCCATTGGTTGCGACAATAAAACAGCTCACCGACGGCCACCCGGCGCAAACTGCGCTTCTGCCGAAGCTCGAAAAAACACTTAAAGCCAAGCTGGATTACCAGGCTGATCTGGTGCGCACTTATAAACAGCAGGGTTTCAATGGCGTGCGCGAAATCCTCATCAGCGACATCGGCCAGCGTCTTGAAGCGTTCCGCACCGAGATCACTGCGGTGCGTTCGGCTGAGTACAGGGTGGCCACCCACTTTCTGGGCGAGTTCCGCGACGGGCTTTTACTTCAGCTTGCGGTGCTCTTGTCGCTGGTGCTGTGCGGCGGAATCTGGATGAGCATGCTCAGTTCCACCGCCATCAGGGGCATTCTCACCCCGGTGCGCGGCATGATCGGCCACGTTAACCGCATCGCCGCCAATGATGACGTGGAAGAACTGCCCGTGCTCCGCAAGGACGAGATCGGCGAACTCACCGTCCACATCAACGCCATGAGCCGCTCTGTCCGCGAGGCCCAAAGCGCCCGCGAAGCCGCCCGCGAAGCTCTCGCTGCTGAACGCCAGAACCTGGTCGATGCGGTGGAAGCCCTGAATGAGGGATTTGCCGCTTTCGATGCCACTGAGCTTTTGGTGCAATCCAACCAGAAATACCGTGAGATCTATCCGGAAATCGCCGACATTGCCGTGCAGGGCGTAGCTCTGGCAGCGCTGCTGCTGCGCCGCGCCGAGTTTGGCCGCGAACCTGAGGCCAGGGGCCGGACGGAAGAATGGGTCGCTGAAAAACTCGCCGATTTCCGCAATCCCGGCAAGCCTTCTGAATACCGCATGAGCGATGGCCGGGTGATCCGCAAGTCCGAGCACCGCACCCGAAATGGCGGCACGGTGGGCGTCTATGTCGATGTCACCCAGCTCAAGAACGCCGAAGCGGCGCTGCGCTCGCTCAACGCCGAGCTTGACCAGCGCGTGACCGAGCGCACCAATGACCTCGACGCCGCAAACCAGCAACTGGAGCGCCTCAACACCGAGCTTTCCACCTTGATTCGTTCTGCTCCCGTAGCCATCATGGCGCTGGACACGGCGGGCAAGATCAGCATGTGGAACCCCGCCGCCCACAGGCTCACCGGTTTTGCGGAGCAAGCAGCCCGCGAGGCGCTCCCCACCCTCGCCGGGCCAGGGCAGGCGGGCGCATTCGAGAACCTGCTGCGGCAAGTGCGTTCCGGCGAGAACATCGACAATCTTGAACTTGAGCTGAGGCGCCGCGACGGCTCGCCCTTCATCGCCAACATCTCGGCGGCAGCGCTACGCGATGCGCGCAACAACTTGCACGGCGCCATCATCACCTTCGTGGACCTCACCGAAAGCCGCGCGCTCAAGGAGCAGTTTCAGCAGAGTCAAAAGATGGAGGTAGTGGCCGAGCTCACCGCCGGCCTCGCCCATGACTTCAACAACCTCCTTGGCATCGTCATCTCCAATCTCGACATGCTTGAATCGCGCGTCCCGAAGGATGGCCTTGCGCCCGAGCTTGTGGGAGCAGCTCTCAGGGCCAGCCTCTCCGGCGTGGCGTTGAACCGTCAGCTGCTCGCCTTTTCGCGCCGTCAGGCGCTGGTGCCTGTCAATGTCGACATCCGCCAGACCATCGAGGACCTCGACGCACTGCTTCATCCCACGCTGGGCGAGCACATCGTATGCCGGATCGAAATTGCGCCAGAACTGTGGTCGGCGATGATCGATCCGACCCTGCTCGAATCCGCCATCCTCAACCTCGCCGTCAACGCCCGCGACGCCATGCCCGAGGGTGGCACGCTCACCATCTCGGCCGCCAATGAAACCGTGCCGCCGCGCGCCGGTGGCGAGGCGGAGGCACTGTCCGGGGATTGCGTGGTCATCAGTGTCTCGGACACTGGTTCCGGCATGTCCGCCGAAGTCGTGGCACGCGCCTTCGAGCCCTTTTATACCACCAAGGGCTTCGGCAAGGGCAGCGGCCTGGGCCTCAGCATGGTTTACGGCTTCGTCCGCCAGTCAGGCGGCAATGTGCGCATCGAGAGCGAGCCTGGCCAGGGCACCAGCATCCACATCTATCTGCCCCGCGCCACCACCGAGGCCGCAGCCGGCACCAAACTTGTCGCCAACGGCGCAAGCCTGCGTGGCGCTGGCGAAACCGTCCTCGTCGTCGAGGACAACAACGACTTGCGCAAAATCGTCGTTCTGCAGCTGCGCGAGCTGGGCTATGAGACCATCGAGGCCCACAGCGCCAAGCCCGCGCTCCACATCCTCAACTCCGATGCCACCATCGACCTCATGCTCACCGACATCGTCATGCCCGGCGGCATGGATGGCCGCGCCCTTGCCGGCGAAGCCACCAAGTTGCGCCCGCGGCTCCCCATCCTCTTCACCTCCGGTTTTCCTGCCACCGCCAACGGCAGCACCTTCTCCGCCTGGCAGGAAGCCGGCACCCCCGTCCTCGCCAAACCCGTGCGCCGCCAAGAACTGGCCGAGCGGGTGCGACAGGCTCTGGAGGCCTCGACAGACGCCAGTTCACCTTGAGCCGCAAACCCAAAACTTGATTTCACCTGGATCGGGAAAGACGAGCGTCCACGACTTGAGCCGCGCATCCTGATTGAGGACACCGCCAAGAGTTATCATGCTACAGCAAAGCGCGAGGGCGACATCTTCGACAACATGTTGATCTGGACTTGTCCCCACCCATGTGCAAAGCGCGGGTTGAGATACCACTACTATCAGTCATGGGTTCTGGCGCAGGGTCAAAAAGCAAACGCCGGATCGGTTGAAGTTCTTGGACTTCATGCTGACTGAGCCCTTGCTTAGCAAAGAACTTTCCAAACTTGACCTCTGCGCTTTTACACATGAAGCCACCATCATCGGGAGGCTCATGCCAAACATTTAAATAGTGTCCTAGTTCATGGCCCAGAGTAAAGCGCTGTCGCTCTGGCCTAGCGTTAGAGTTGATAAGAATAGAGCCATTTCGTCGTTCTGGGGTCGTGAGTAAAGCTCCTTCGAAACTCGTCAAAGGCACATAGCGAATTTCAATAATGTTCAGAGCTGTTGCAATATCGTTAAGCTGCACGCTTCCTTTAAGGTTCCCAAAACTGAACATGGTCTCTTGATGACCCAAAGCCGAACTCGCAAGCCAAAAAAAAATCGTGTCCATGTAGTGCACTTTTGGTTTGACTTGGAGTTACTCCAACTCGATAGTCATGGTGCGGAACTGGAGTTGTGTTCCTGAAAATCAAGGGAGCCGCCGATGTCTTTCAAATATGCTTTCAATACGTGGGTCTATTCCAGTTTTCCGTGCTGGGTGCCCTCCTATTCATTGGAAGAAACAATCAGACGTATTGCTTCCATAGGATATGATGGAATCGAGATTGGCTGTGCTGCACCTCATGCCTGGCCTGCACATCTTGGAGCAGCCAAGCGGCGTGACCTCAAATCCTTGATGAAGGATTTGGGGCTTGTGCCCGTCAGCCTGCTGCCGGCACCTGGCGGCGGCCCCGGTAACAACCCGGCATCAATTCTTCCGGAAGAGCGG